>NZ_CP086114.1 GCF_016806835.2 Skermanella rosea
GTCTCCGGCGTGTCGCTGGCGGTTGCGCCGGGGCGGCCCCTGACCCTGCTGGGCGAGACCGGCTCGGGCAAGTCGCTGGTCGCCCAGGCGGTCATGGGAACGCTGCCGGCCGGGCTGAAGGCTTCCGGCAGCATCCGCTTCCTCGGCATGGAGCTGCTGTCCGCATCGCCGGCCGCACGGCGGTCGCTATGGGGCCGCGACATCTCCCTGCTGCCTCAGGAGCCCTGGCTGGCGCTCGACCCGACCATGCGGATCGGCGCCCAGGTCGCCGAGGTCCACCGCTTCGTCCACCGCCGCACGGCGTCGGAATCCGCCGCTCGGACCGGTTCCGACCTGGAGGCGGTCGGCCTCGGGAAGGCGGCGGCGCTCCACCCCTTCCAGATGTCGGGCGGCATGTGCCAGCGGGCGGCGATCGCCGTCGCCCACGCGGCGGACAGCCGGCTGCTGCTGGCGGACGAGCCGACCAAGGGGCTCGACGCAGGCCTGCGCGACAGCGTCGTCGCCCGGCTGCGGCAGGAGGTCGAGGCCGGCCGGCTGGTCTTCACGATTACCCACGACGTGGCCGTGGCCCGTGCGCTGGGCGGGACGGTCGGGGTCATGCTCGACGGAAGACTGATCGACCTGGGTCCGGCGGAGCAGGTCCTCACCGCACCGTCGCACCCCTATACGCGGGCGCTGCTGGACGCCGATCCGGCGGCCTGGGAGCACAGGGTGCCGGCAGGGGCGGGTAGCAGCGTGATCGCCGGCCGCTCGCTCGCGGTGTCGCGCGGCGGGCGCCGCCTGTTCGAGGGCATCGACGTCGAGGTCGGCTACGGGGAGATCGTCTCCGTCGTCGGCCCCAGCGGCTGCGGGAAGACGACGCTGGGCAATGTGCTGCTGGGGCTGGTCAAGGCCGATTCCGGGGCGGTCGAGCGGCGGGAGGCGGTGTCGCGGCTGCGCTTCCAGAAGCTCTACCAGGATCCGCCGGCCGCGTTCGGCCCGACCCAGACGATCCGGCGGGCGCTGGCCGACCTGGCGCGGCTGCACGCCATTCCCTGGACCGCGGTCGAAGCCATGCTCGCCCGGTTGCGCCTCGCGCCGAGGCTGCTCGACCGCCTGCCGGGCCAGATCTCGGGCGGCGAACTGCAACGCTTCGCGCTGGCCCGCGCGCTGCTGCTCGATCCGGTCTTCCTGTTCGCCGACGAGCCCACCTCCCGCCTGGACCCTGTCAGCCAGCAGGAGGTCACGGAGCTGCTGCTGGAAATCGTCCGCGACACGGGCCTGGGCGTCCTGCTGGTGACCCACGACCTGGCGCTCGCCGAGCGGATCTCCAACCGCGTGCTCAGGCTCCGGCCGGAAGGGGATGCCGCCGCCTGACGGGAAGCGCTGACCGTTGCTCGCTCAGTCCATTACTCCCCTTGACGCCGCTACCGGATTGCAGGATCATTTGACGGACATTATGTCGCCGATTGATACGAGATGATCCTGGTAGGTGAGCATGGAAGCGGACGTTGCCGGCATCGCCAAGGTTCTGGGTGGGCGAGAGGTTCTCGGGAGTGATCTCCGATCTCTGGGAGACCTCGAACGCGCCGTGGTCGAGGGGCTGCCCAAGGAGACCGTGCGGAGACTTGCGCGCGCCGTCTACAGCGATGCTCATCACCAGCGCGTCCTGATCCATGCCATCATTCCTGAAGCCACATACAAACGGCGTCAAGCGCGGCTCAATCAGTCGGAGAGCGAGCGGACGGAACGCTTGGCCCGGATCGTGTCCAGGGCACGCGCGGTTTGGAACGACGACGGCGATGCGGCCGAGTTCCTGACACGGCCCCATCCTCTCCTTGAAGGCAGAACGCCTTTGGAGGTGGTTCGAAGCGAGGTTGGAGCCAAGCGCGTCGAACAGATCCTGGGCGCCCTCGACTATGGCTTGCCCGTCTGATGCGGTCTTTGCTTCCGGTCGCGGTTCCTTGAGGCCATCGCCGCATGAAGGTATGGCGTATCGGCGGTGGATCGCATCCCGTATTCGCGGGCGAGGGAGCGCGTCTGTTCGGTGGCCGCTGGAACTCCCCCGGGCTTGCGGTCATTTATTGCGGATCGAGTTTCGCCATCTGCATGCTGGAGCGGCTGGTCTGGTCCGGCATCGGGCACGTGCCGAAGAATGACCGTTATGTAACGGCGGAGTTCCCGGAAAGCTTCGTCGAGAACCTCGATGAATCGGTATTGCCGGATTGGCAGGGCGAAGGGTCCGCCGCCGCGCGCCGCTTCGGCAACCAATGGCTCTCGGACAGGCGTTCCGCCGTGTTGTCCGTTCCGTCGGCCGTCACCGGGATAGACCGGAATTTTCTGGTCAATCCACACCATCCTGATTTCGGATCAATCGTGACGTCGGACGAGCAACCCGTCGATTGGGATCGGCGCCTGTTCGGTGAACGGACGAATCCGGCGATGGAATGAGAATGATACCCGGACTCCGTTGAGCACCCGAATGCGTTGGGTCCGAAAACCCAACGCATTCAATCCGCTCAGTCCGGCTTGCCGTTGCTCCAGGACACCTGTTCGTCGAACAGCGGGATGGTGGAGACGGCCATCTTGGCACTGCCTTCCTGGACCTGCCGGGAGAAGGACACGTAGACCAGCGTGTTGTTCTTCTGGTCGTAGATCCGGCGGACCGCCAGCGACTTGAAGATCAGGCTCTGGCGCTCGCTGAAGATCTCGTCGCCGTTCTTGTCGGTGTCGATGTCGCCGATGACGATCGGCCCGGTCTGCCGGCAGGCGATCGACGAGTTGGACGGGTCCTGGAACCAGTCGCCCTGGCGCAGGCGGTCGATCAGGCCCCGGCTGAAATAGGTCATGTGGCAGGTGACGCCCTGGACCTCCGGATCGCTGATCGCCTCGATCACGATGTCGTTGCCGGTCCAGTCCGTCCCGATCTTGCCGACCTCCTCGGCCAGGGCCGGCGTCGCGGCGGCCAGTGCCGCCGCCAGTGTAAGCGCTTTTCGTAGCATTCCCGTCTCCATGGTATGGGATGCTAAACCCGGCGGCGGGCGATTCGTCCCGCCGCCGGGTTCCGGGAACCGGAGAACTTCAGAGCCAGAGGGTTTCGCGCCGGTACTCCAGGTCTTCCAGCAGCGGACGGCTCGGCCCCTGGTGGACGACCCGGCCGCGTTCCAGCGCGTAGGTGCGGTCGGACAGCGCCAGCACGAGGTCGAGGTTGTGGTCCACGATGATGATGGAGACCTCCCGGCGCAGCCGGTCGAACACGGTGAACAGTTCCTCCGTGATGGCGGGCGACAGGCCCTCGAACGGTTCGTCCAGCAGAAGCACGCGGACGTCGCCGTGCAGGGCGCGGGCGACCGCCACCATCTGCTGCTCGCCGCCGGAGAGATAGTCGGCCGGCGTGTCCAGCCGCTCCCGCAGCCGGGGGAAGAACTCGAAGATGCGGTCCTCGTCCCAGTGCCTGCCGGCCCCGGTGCGCCGGCGGAGCCGTCCCAGCATCAGGTTCTCGGCCACCGTCATGCCGGCGAACAGGCCGCGGCCCTGGGGCACGTAGCCGACGCCCAGGCGGGCGATCTCCGGCGCGCCGAGGCCGACCAGGTTGCGCCCGCCAAAGTCGATGGTGCCGGAAGCCGGCGGCGCCGTGCCGATGATGCCCTTGAGCAGCGTCGACTTGCCGGCGCCGTTGCGGCCCAGCAGGGCCACGATCTCGCCCTCGTGCAGGTCGAACGACACGTCGTTGATGATGTGGCTTTTGCCGTACAGGACGTTGAGCCCGCGCGCCTCCATCACCATGCCGCTGCCGGCCGCACTCTCCCGCGCGCGGGCCGCGATTGCGGAGGTGCCGGAGCCGATATAGACCTCCTGCACGCGGGCGTCGCTCCGCGCCTCCTCCACCGTCCCGTCGACCAGCACGCGGCCCTGGTTCATCACCGTGACCTGGTCGGCGAGGCCGAACACCCGGTCCACGTCGTGCTCGACCAGCAGCACGGGGATATGGTCGGCGATGCGCCGGATCAGGGAGGAGATGCGCTCCCGCTCGGCCGCGGCGAGGCCGGCCAGGGGCTCGTCGAGCAGCAGGATCGATGGCCGGGACGCGAGCGCTATGCCCATGTCCACCAGCCGCTGCCCGCCATAGGACAGGCTGCCGGCCAGCGCCCGTTCCGTCCCGCCCAGCCCCATGAAGGAGATCACCTCGCGGGTTTCGGCGTTGATCTCCTCGATCGCGTCGGCCGGGCGCCAGGCGTTGAAACGGTGTGCGTGGCGCGCCTGGGAGGCGAGGCGGATGTTCTCCTCCACCGTCAGGTCGGGGAACAGGTTGGTGATCTGGAACGACCGGGCCAGCCCGGCCTGGCAGATCCGGTCGGGCGCCATGCCTGACACGGTCGCGCCGCCGAGAGTCACCGTGCCGGTGGTCGGCGGGAACATGCCGGAGATCAGGTTGAACACCGTCGTCTTGCCGGCGCCGTTGGGGCCGATCAGCGCGTGCAGCGTCCGGTTCCGGACGGTGAAGGACACCTCGTCCACGGCGGCCAGGCCGCCGAAGCGCTTGCCGATCCCGTCGCAGACCAGCACCGGGCCGGTGCCGGCCGGAACGTCGCGCAGGAACGAGGGGACCGTCGTGTCGCCGGCCCCGCCGCGGGCGGAGACCCGGTTCGCCATGGCCGCCTCGCCGACCGGGGCAGGGCGGAACATCGACCAGATCCGGGAGCCCACTCCGACCAGCCCGGTGGGCGAGAACAGGATGAACCCCACGAACAGCAGGCCGAACCACAGCAGCCAGTTCGGCGTCCACATCGACAGGTATTCGCGGAACAGGATGTAGAAGACCGCCCCGATCGCCGGGCCGAGGAAGCTGCGCATGCCGCCGATCACGACCATCGCCAGCAGCTCGCCTGAGAAGGCGATGCTGGTCGGCTCGGCCGAGGCGAAGCGGTTCTGGAGCACGAACAACGCGCCCGCGAATCCGGTGACGGTGGAGGAAATCACGAAGGCGACCAGCTTGTAGCGCCGCGTCGGGTAGCCCGCGAAGGAGGCGCGCTGCTCGTTCTCGCGGATCGCCACCAGCGTCCGCCCCAGCGGCGAGCCGAGCAGCCGCCACAGGCCCGCCGCCACCAGCAGGGCCAGGACGGCGACCAGGGCGTAGAAGACCCGCTGGTCGTTGAAATCGATGCCGAACAGGATCGGCCGCTGGATTCCGCCAAGCCCGTTCTCGCCGCCGGTCAGCGCCGTCCAACGGAAGGATGTCGCGAAGGTCATGGCGGTGAAGGCAAGGGTCAGCAGCGAGAAATAGACGCCGCGCCGGCGCAGGAAGAAGAAGCCGGCGACCACGGCGAGCGCCGCGACCACGCCGATGGCGCCGAGCACAGGGGTGAACAGGCCGCCGGGCGTCCAGTTCAGCTGGATCAGCGCCGCCGCGTAGGCGCCGATGCCGAACCACGCGCCGTGGCCGAACGATACCAGGCCGGTATAGCCCACCAGCAGGTTCAGCCCGAGCGCCGCGATCACCAGGATCAGGCAGACCGTGGCCGCGTCGTAGGTGAGGCCGATCGCCTCGAACAGGAAGGGCAGGGCGAGGATGCCGGCCGCGGCGGCGATGAGCTGCATCGGAACGGGGGAGGCAGCGGCCCGCGACGCCGGAGCCGCCGGGGCGACCCCGCGCGCCGGCTCGGTGATTTTCTTGGTAGCCATGGGCGGCCTCACTCAAATCGCATGATGCGCTCGCCGAACAGGCCGCGCGGACGGAGCAGAAGGACCAGCAGCATCAGCAGGTAGATCGACGCCTCGGCGGCGGCCGGGACGAAATGGATCGCCAGCCCACGCACCACGCCGACCAGCAGGGCGGCGACCACCACGCCCCAGAAACTGCCGAGCCCGCCGATCACGACCACCACGAAGGCGGCGGTGATGATCTCCGCGCCCATGGCGGGATGGACGCCCGAGATCGGGGCGAGCAGCACGCCGGCCAGCCCGGCCAGCCCGATCCCCAGCGCCACCACGGCGGTCATGATCGGGGCCAGCGAGATTCCCAGGACCGCGACCATGTCCGGGTTCTGGACGCCGGCCTTGACCACCCGGCCGAACGAGGTCTTGTTCAGCAGCAGCCAGGTCCCCGTCACGGCCAGCGCCGCGACCGCCAGCATCGCCAGGCGGTAATAGGGGAAGATCATGTCGCCGACGAACAGCTGGCCCTGGATGTAGGACGGGATGCGGAAGGGCAGGGGTGCCGCACCCCAGACGATCCGGATGGCCTGCTCGATCACCATGGCGAGGCCGAAGGTCAGCAGCAGCCCCAGGATCGGGTCGGACCGGTAGAACCGCCGGAACATGGTCCGCTCCAGCGCGATTCCGACCACGGCGACCAGGATCGGGGACAGCACGAGCGCCCCGCCGAACCCGAGATAGCGCTCGATCTCCACGGCGAAATAGGCGCCGAGCGCGTAGAAGGCGCCGTGCGCCAGGTTGACGATCCCGCCCAGGCTGAAGATCAGGGACAGGCCGAGGGCGATGAGCAGGTAATAGGCGCTGACGACGACGCCGTTGAGCACCTGCTCCAGGATGAAGGGTAGCTCTTCCAAGGGCGGGGCCTCGCGGAGGGGAAACGGACGTGGGGCGTTGGGAAACCCGGCGCGGCTTGCGCCGCGCCGGGATCGGCGTTACCCAAGGTTGCAGGCGCTGTCGGCCCGCGTGGTCGCGATGGTCTCCAGGTCCTCGCCGGGGCCGGGGACCGGGTCGCCGAGAAGCAGCATGTCCCACTGGTCCGCCTGCTTGTCGGCGGGCTTCGGCCGGATCGAGTACATCTCGTTCATCAGCTGGTGGTCCCAGCTGCGGAAATAGCCTTCCCGGCCCTTCAGCACGTCGAACTTGGCCCCCGATTCAAGGTGCCCGACGATCCCCTCGGCATCGGTCGATCCGGTCTCGGCGATCGCCTGCGCCAGGATCTTCATGCCGAGATAGTCGCCCCAGGCCTGGTTCTCCGGCGGCTTGCCCCAGCGCTTGGTGAAGGCTTCGGTGAAGGCCTTGGCGCTCGGCGTGTCGAGGGAGTGGTGCCAGATCGCGGGCCAGATCCCCGCGAAGGCCGCCGGACCGGCGCCCCAGGCGGCGGCGGTGTCGAAGCCGCCGCCGGCGAGCGGGTATTCCAGGCCGTATTCCTTGTACTGCTTGATGAAGTTGGTGATCTGGTTGCCGGCCAGGTTGGACACCACGACGTCGGGCCGGGCGCGGCGGATCTTCAGGATGAAGGGGCTGAAGTCGGTGCTGTCGGTCGGCACCAGTTCGTTCTGCCCCAGGTCGGCGCCGTTCTTCCGGGCGTAGTTGCGGCAGACCTCCAGCAGGTCGTGGCCGTAGGCGTAGTCGGCGGTCAGGCCGAACCAGGTCTTGCCCTCCACCAGGTTCTCGCGCTTCAGGCTGTCGCCGACGGCGTTGATGTACATCGTGTTCGCGCCCTCGATATGGAACATGTATCGATTGCACGACTTGCCACGAAGCTCGTCGGAGTTGCAGCCGGTCTGGATGAACGGGACCTTCTCGCGCCCCGCCACCTGGGAGATCGCGAGACCGGAAGCCGAGCTGATCTCGCCCAGGATGGCGATGACGTTGTCGCGGCCGATCATCCGGTCCGCCTTGGTCGAGGCGGTGGACGGGTTGACGCTGTCCTCGGCCAGCAGCTCGATCTTGCGGCCGAGCACGCCGCCCGCCGCGTTGATCTCCTCCGTGGCGAGGGTGACGCCCATGACGCCGTATTCCCCCAGCGGGCCGAGAAAGCCGGTGCGGGGGGTCAGGTGCCCGACGCGGATCATGTCTGACTGCGCCCGGACGATGGCCGGCGCGCCGAGCGTCGCCAGCGCCGCCACTCCGGCGGAACCCTTCAGGATCGTCCGGCGGGACAGGCCCGGCTTGGCGGAATCCTTCTCGTTGAACATGGTTTCGCTCCCACTTTGCGGTTTGTTGTTGATTGTTGAACCATCCGCGATATGTGATCACAGTAAGCGAAACGGAGCCTGCGTCAAGGTTCGAAATCACATTGTCGGGAGGAGCGATGGTCGGCGCCACGATCGTCGGGCTGGAGCGGATCCACCGCGAAACCGTAGCGGGAAGGGTCTACCGCGACCTGCGGAACCTGATCATGGCCGGCCAGGTCTCGCCCGGCGAAGGCCTGACCATCCGCGCGCTGGCCACGACCCTGGGGACCAGCATGATGCCGGTCCGCGACGCGATCGCCCGGCTGGCGGCGGAGCGCGCCCTGGAGGTGCTGCCCAACCGGACGGTGCGGGTGCCGCTGATGTCGCGCAGCCGGTTCGAGGAGCTGCGGACCATTCGGCTGATGGTGGAAGGGCACGCGGTGGAGGCGGGGGTGCAGCGCATGACCGCGGAGGGGCTCGACCGGCTGCGCGAGATCCATGACGCGTTCAGGGCCGAGCACGATCTGCCGGAGCCGGATGCCGGCGCCCTGATCCGGCTGAACAAGGATTTCCACTTCCACGTCTACGCGGCGGCGGGAATGCCGTCGCTGCTCCAGATCATCGAGGGGCTGTGGCTCCAGATCGGGCCGGTGCTGAATTTCGACCTGCGCTCCAAGTCCCGGCGCATGACGGAACGGGCGGCCCTGGGCTACCACGAGGAGCTGGTCCAAGCGGCGCTGCGCGGCGACGCAGCCGCCGCCCGCGCGGCGCTGGTCGGCGACATCACCAGCGCCGGCGACTTCATCCTGGAATGCGGCGCCCTGCTGACGGAGCCTTTTCCGGAATCCGGCGGTTGACAAGTTCCGAATCAGCCTCAGCTAGATGCGGGTAACTTCCCACCGATGGAGTGCCCAAGATGCGTACGATCATTGCCGCAACGGCCCTCGCGTTCGCCGTCTCCGCCGCACCGGCCCTGGCCGGCGAGGGCGGCTGCTCGTGGAGCCAGAGCGTCAGCGCGCCGACCTCCTCGACCACCCAGACCGCGCAGACCACCCCGGCCACGACGCCGGCCACCACCCAGAACGGCGGCTGATCCGGTCCGCCCCTGAGGGAATGAACCGGGAAAGGGACCGCCCCGGCGGTCCCTTTCGCTCCGTCAGGCCTGGGCGGTGCCCAGCGCCCGGTAGGTCTCCGTCTCGAACTGCGTGAAGGTCCCGATCGCCTGGGGCTCCACGAAGGGCAGCATCTGCATCAGGATGATGCCGGTCACGCGCCGCGCGGGGTCGATCCAGAAGAAGGTGTTCGCCAGCCCCGCCCAGGCCAGGCTGCCGGGGCTCCGCCCCGTGGGCGCCCGCTCGGTGTTGAGCATGAAGGCGGTGCTCCATTTCTTGACCATGCCGGGGAAGAACTCGGCGTCGGCCGACCGGGCGGGGTCCTGGGTCCGCAGCATTGTGACGTTCAGGTCGCCCATCTGGTTGCGGCCCATGGCGGCCACGGTCTCGGGGCGCAGGACCTGCCTGCCGTCCGCCGACTTTCCATCGTGCAGGAACATTTGGCAGAACTTCATGTAGTCGCCGGCGGTGGAGTAGAGCCCGCCGCCGCCCGCGTCGAACTCCGGGTCCTGCTTGATCTCGAAGTCGATCGGCCGGAGCGATCCGTCTGGCTGGCGGGTATGGACCCTGACCAGGCGCTCGCGCTGGGCGGGCGTCAGCCTGAAGCCGGTGTTCGTCATGCCGAGCGGCGAGAAGATGTTTTCGCGGAAATAGTCGCCCAGCCTCAGGCCGCTGACCCGCTCGACGGCCTGGCCCGCCCAGTCGATGTTGATCCCGTACTCCCAGCGCTCCCCGGGATCGAACATGAGCGGCAGGTAGAGGGACTGCTTGAGGCCGGTCGCGGTCGGCGGGTGACCGGTTTCCCGCATGAAGCGGTCCAGATCGGCGTTCCAGGTGGGATAGCAGAAGCCCGCGGTGTGGGTCAGCAGGTGGCGGAGCGTGATCGGCCGCCGGGCCGGGCGGTACTGGGGGCGTCCCGACGAGGAGAAGCCGGTGAGCACCCGCGGCGATGCCAGTTCCGGCAGCACCGTGCCGATCGGCGCGTCCAGGTCGAGCCTTCCCTGCTCCACCATCTGCATGGCCGCCGTGCTGGTGATCGGCTTCGTCATGGAGGCGATCCAGAAGACAGAGTCGGCGGTCATGTCCACTTCCCGGTCCACGGCGCGCTTGCCGTAGGCCGTCTCGTAGAAGGTGCCCTCGTCGGTTGCCGCCATGGCGACCAGGCCGGCCATCCTGTCGGGTCCGACGGCCTGGCGCAGCACCCGGTCGATCCCGGCGATGTCGATCCCGGCGGCCCCGGCCGGGGCGGTCCCGGCGGAGGAGAGGGGAGCCTGGTTGGCCATGAAGGATGGGCCCTCGGCGGCACAGCCGGCGGTCAGGGCGGCGGCGCCCAACAGGACCGCGCGCCTGCTGATTTCCTGCATGATGCGTTTCCTCGCGTTCTTGTGATTGGGCCGCCGGAGACGGCGGCGGACCGGGGAAAACTTACAGTTGCAGGCTAAACCAATGAAGTTGGAGAGCAAACCACAATCGTGGCCAAGCCCCGTACGAGGTCGTCACGGGCCGGGCAAGGCGCTCCGGCCGATCCAGAAGCGGTTGCTGGCGCGCGTCCAGGCGTCCGGGTGCGGTCGGCCCGCCAGACGCCCCGCGGCCTCGAGGTAAGGCCCGACGAAGCGCAGGCGGGCCGGCAGCCGGGGATAGGCCCGGCGCACGAGGCCGAGTTGCCGCCGGGCCGCCCGGAGCAGGCGGGGGTCATCCGGAAGCCCGAAACCGTCCCTCAGGCGATCCGGCAGCAGGTCCCCGGTCAATGCCCGGTATGTCGCCGGAACGAACAGCCACCAGGTGCCCGCCCCGGCGAGGAACCGGTCGGCCAGTTCGCGGGCGCCCGGCATGACAGTCAGGACGGGCGAGGCGGTCATGGCATCCACATAGGCGCGGAAACCGGACCAGTCCGGCGGCAGCGCCCCGTCCGGAACGCCGAAGCAGGCGGCGAACCGGCGGCTCTCGGCGTAATAGGCCTCGCGCTCCGGATCGCGAAGCGGCGGGAGCACCAAGTCGTGGGCGGTCAGCGCGGAATCCACGAGGGTCGCGAACACCCATGCCAGCGCCGCGACGTCGTTCGCCCGGTAGCGGCTTCCCGCCTCGAACGGGCCGGCGGCGGCCGGCATCGCGCCTTCGACACGGGCGTGGCCCCGGTGAAG
Organism: Skermanella rosea; assembly: GCF_016806835.2. Classification (NCBI taxonomy): domain Bacteria; kingdom Pseudomonadati; phylum Pseudomonadota; class Alphaproteobacteria; order Rhodospirillales; family Azospirillaceae; genus Skermanella; species Skermanella rosea. The sequence goes on from NZ_CP086114.1 coordinate 11,125, forward strand.
CGCGCGGGATGTCGCCAGCGCCTGGTCCACGGTGCCGAAGACGATGGAGTAGACGGCCTGGAAAGTGCGGTGGAACCGCCCGATGGGATCGTTCATCGCCCGCGAGTGCTCCAGCACGCCAGCCGCGACCCAGGGGTGGGCGAACTGGAGCAGCAGGGCCCGTCCCGCCCCGAGAAAGAGTGCCGACTCGCGGTCGATCCGCCACCGCATCGATCCGGGGCCGAACAGGCCGGCCATCGGATCCGAAGCCCGGGCCGCCGCGGCCGCGAGCCGCCGCTCGAACTCGTCCCGGGAAACCGGCTCGGCACCTTCGGCGATCACGCATTCTCCTCCCGGACGATCGAACGGCCACGGTCCTGCAACAGGAACCGGCCGGACTTCGTCACAGCCCGGTCACCGCCGCCGGGACCCGGCCCGGTTTAAAGCCCCGCCGGCCGGCCTAATATGATGGTGAGGCGCGGGTCCGGCAGGGGCCCCGCACTCCGAGGATCAGGGCATCGCCAGCAGTGCATCAGAGAGAGCGTGGAGTCCGGCTGTCCGACCTTGTCGAGCCGCTGTTGAAGGTACCGGAGGGTGACGACGGGGAACTCGTCGACGCGGTCAACCTCGTGGCCGAAGCGATCGCGGCGCTCGGCATCGCCGTCACGGACGGACAGGGACGGCCGCTGCCCGGCGTTTCCGACAAGATCGCCGTCCTCGCCCTGCTGCGGAGCTATCGCCAGCAGCTCGCCCGCCGCGGCCGGACGGAGGATGCCGTCGGGCTCGGCGATCTGGCGCGGCGCATCGAGCGGGTCGGGTAGTCGGACCGCCGTGCGGCGGACGAGGCGGGCGACGAACCGATAACGGCGGGATTATTCCGGGATATGGCCGCTTCCCGACGCATTTCCCAGGACGGTCCCGCCGCAGTACCGGTCTATCCCTCAGTCGATACGGACATCGACCTCGCCCACGGCGAAGGCGGTCGTGGTGCCGTTGGGTATGGAGACCTTCACCATCGCCGGGCAGCCTCTCCGCCCCGAGGGGGTTCCCTTGAAGGAGTAGCTGTACAGATAATACATCGGGTTCTCGCCATCGACGGTCAGCGCGACCGTCGGAGCCGTCGCGGTCCAAGCGGGCTGGTTTGTGTCCGGGGCGATCGTCGCCCGGGTGTTCGGCAAACCGTTCGGCGTGACCCCGTGGGCGGCACCGCTGACCGACAGCTCGATGTTCGTCAGGGAGCGCTGGCGGCACTGCGCCCGGAGAACGCTGACTTCCCGGGTTTCCGAGTTCACCAGGATGCCCTGGTCGGACTCGACCAGAAAGGCGCGCATCGCCCCGCCTTCGTCCAGATAGCCCTCGACCGCGGCCAGCGCGCCGACGGGCAGGTCCTTCTCGAGCTTGAAGCCGTATTCGTTCTGGAAGGGGAGGCCCGGGTATCGCGGATCGGCACCGTCCTGGCCGGCCTGCGGCAGTGGCAGGATCTTCATGCCGGACACGTAGAGCTCGGGCTTGGTACCTGGCACAGGAGCGTCATAGTTGAAGTTCGGATCCCGGGTGACGCCGCCGAGGACGACGTTCTCGTGGTAATCGGTGAAGAAGCTTTCGGCATCGATGGTGTCCCCGTCCTGCGTTCCGAGGACGATGGCCGTGCCGCCGAAGAAGCCCTTGCCTCCACTGGTTCCCGGCAGATCCCTGTACTTGTAGTCGGGCCCGAAGAATTCGGACGCCGGCATCGACGCCGTCGGCGTCGTGATCTTCAGGTCCGAGGCCACGTTGATCTTGGTCCCCATGACCTCCACGACGAAACCGCTCCCGTTCGGTTGGGCCGAGACCATCTTGCCTTCGACCTCGAAGGTCAGCGCCTGGGCGAAGGCGGAGCCGGAGAATGCCGATAGAGCCACGCCGATGGCAAACGCGGATGCAACTGTATGCATTGGAACTTCACTCCTGGTGAATCTGCCCGCAGCCGTCCTTTCCGGGCCGGGCGCCACGCCCGGCCGGTCATGAAAAGAGGTCGCGCGTGATGAGGTTGGCTGGTGTTACTTGCCGGTCAGTCTCAGCGGCACCGCGTCCGGGCACGCCGTCGGCCCGAGACCGTGCAGCTTGCCCAGCCGCGTGACGCGGGGCTTCGCCTGTGCCGGCAGTTCGACTCCGCCGGGATTCATGGAGGCTTCATGCCGCGCCATGCGGTAGGCGTGCTTCAGCCTGACCTTGTCGGCCGCACGCAGGCGGGGAGGCAGATCGGAAAGGGTGGCGATCTTCCCGGATGTCGGCCCCGAGGCTCCAGGAGCCAGTGCCCCGCAGCCCTGGAAGGCCTTGGGCTTCAAGTCAGGCCCGGTTTCCCGATAGCCCTGCGCCTGAGCCAGACCCGGCATCGCGAAGTAGAGGGCGAGCAAGGCCATGGCCGGCAAAAGCGATTGCTTCATTGCGTTCTCCTTAGGATTCGGAGATCTTCGGCCCCGATCAGTGAAACCACGCGCACTTACCAGCAACCTTTGATCACGTTCTTGGCCATAAGACGGGCCAGCGGCACTGATATTTCCCGGCTTTGTTCCGGACGAAGGCATTACCCCGATCACGCGGCAGGAGGGAGCATCGGTGGACGCCGGCACATCGATGGGGCATCGACCGGCGGCCGACCGGTCCCGAGGCCTGCCGGACCCGGACTGCCGGCGCCGTCAGGTCGCCGGCGGTCCCCGGGACCGGGTCAGGTACCCCGCGCCGGAGCCTCGTCGATCGTCAGGATCGAGGCGAGGATCTCCTCGGGATCGGCGAAGGACGGACAGGCCGCCCAGCGTCCGATCGCGTCGTTGCCGAACTTCACCACGCCGATGTGGGTCTCGAGGTCGGCGTCCAGCACCGGGTCCGGGTCGACGAAGCCGAGCCTGCGGCGCAGGATCTCGGTATCCTCCTTCGATGCCCGGAGAAACAGCCAGCCGGGTCCGACCCCATAGGTTTCCATGTAGGCCAGCATCGTTTCCCGGGTGTCCATTTCCGGCTGCAGGGTGATCGAGTACATGTGCAGGTCGCGTCCTACCCGGCCGTTCAGCATCTGCTGGACCTCGACCAGCCTCTGCGTGGACAGGGGGCAGATGTCGCCGCAGCCGGCATAGAAGAAGTTGATGACGACCTTTTTCCCCCGGACCAGGTCGTCGTAGAAACGGTAGCTCCGTCCCTCGTGCGAGGTCAGCAGGGTATTGGGAAGAAAGCTGCCGTCGTCGCCTTCCGCCGCCAGCGACGCCGCGGCGGAGAGGAGCTCGGCAGCCCCGAGCCCGAGGGCTCCGCCGCCCAGCACGACGGCGGATCCCCACAGGAAGTTCCTTCTGCGCATGTTCATCGCCATCTCCGGCTCGAAGTTCACAGCACCCGCCGCTCAGGAAGCCGCGCCGTCCACGATGTCGTAGCGAGCCATCATGGCGTGGTCCTCGTGGATCACGTTGTGGCAGTGGAGCGGATACTTGCCGACGAAATCCCGGAACTTGACATAGATCTTCACCTTCTCGCCGGGATGCAGCCAGATCACGTCCTTGCGGGCGTACTCGACGTCACCGGGCTTCACGGCGACGCCGTTGCGCGACAGGATCCGGAATTCCTCGTAGTGCATATGGATCGGGTGCGACCAGCCGCCGCCCCCGTTCTCGATGTTCCAGATCTCGGCGGTGCCCAGCTTGCACCTGGCATTCACGACGTTGCGGTTGAACAGCTGGTTGTTGACGGTCCAGGCGCCGTTCTGCCGGTTGAAGATCCAGGTCCGCTCCTTGTTGATCACCTTGTCCATCACGGGCAGTTCGCGCAGGACCGCGATCTCTTCGGGCTTCTTGCTGCCATCGGCCACGACGGGACCGAGATTGATCTTCAGGAGCGGCGTGCCGGGATTGAGGATCTTGCCGGTCGGGCCGGTACCGTCCTTGTGCTCCAGGACGTTCATCAGGAAGATCTCGGAGCCGGACGCCTGGGAGAAATCGACGATGATATCGACCCGCTCGGCCACCGTCAGATTGATGCTGGTCCTCTTGATCGGCTTGGGAAGCAGGTTGCCGTCGCTCGAGATCTGCCAGAAGGGCATGTTGTTGCTGAACTTGAGGGTATGGAACCGGGAGGGGCCTGTGTTCAGCAGGCGCAGGCGATAGCGGCGTTTCTTGACGTCGAAGAAGGGCTGGATCTTGCCGTTGACGGTCTGCTTGTCGCCGATGATGCCGTCGAGCGCGAACAGGTCGTAATAGGCGATGCCCTTGCTGTCGAACACCTTGTCGCCCAGGACCAGCGGCACGTCGTACTCGCCGCTGGGCAAGCGGAAACCGCTGCCGTTGGTCTCGTCGTTGCAGTCGAGTTCGTCGTACAGGAGATATGTTCCGACCAAGCCGCGATAGACGTTCTGGGCCGTGTAGTCCAGGCGATGGTCATGGAACCACAGGAAGCCCAGGGCCTCCCGGGGATCGTCGTCGGGAAGCTTGTTGCAGTAGTGGAAATCCTTGTAATAGCCCGTGGTATAGTAGTCGGTTGGATTGCCGTCGCTTTCCGAGGCGGTGTGGGCGTTGTGGAGATGCGTCGAAGTATCCTGGATGCCGTATCCCCGGTGGTTCGAGGGAAGGCTGTTCCTGTTCCGGATGACGAGCGGCTCGCCGTACCGGGCGTGGATGGTGGGCTCGGCATAGTGGGCGGCGTCATCGGAGTCGCCCTGGAAATTCCAGATCTTCTGCGTGGGAAGGTCCTTGTGGAAGGACCAGGTCCGCTCCTTCTGCTCGATCTCATAGAATTTCTGCGGCTTGTATTCCTCCCACATCTGGTGGTCGGCGCGCGGGGCCTCCTTGGCATCGCCGCTGTGGCCCGCGCCGAGCCTTGTCAGGTCGAAGCTGCCGTCGGGTTCCAGGGGCTTGGGGATCGGCAGCGGCTCGACCCAGGGAGTGGTTCTCGGACTTACCAGCGTTCCGGCGCCTGACGCCCGGATGCTGAGCCCGCTCTTTGCGACGAGCATTCCTCCCGCCGTCAGCAGGCCGTACCTGAGCATGTCGCGCCGGCTCAGCTTCGCATCGATGATCTCGACGCGATTGAGCTTGGCTTGCTCCTGAAGTTTCTCAATTGCTGTTGAAACCATTTGCCCGTCTCCCGAAAGCTTGCCCAAGGCACCGAATGGATCAGCCGAGAACTCCCGGTTTGACTTCGCGAGGATTGCCGGCATTGGGTGTCTGAACGGTGACGAAGCAGCATCGTGAATATTTCATGTTTGAACTGGGTAATACCGCAAGACATCGTAGTTTATGTTTTTGAGATTAAAAAAAGTTCATGAACGGTTTTTAACTTGCGGTGCACTGCGTAACAATATTGCATCGCGAGGATCATTTTTAATAACGGCAATATCCCGAAAGCAGAAAGGGGCCGCCGGGGCGGCCCCTCCCGTCGTGTTTCAGGCCGGGATCAGCGGAGGGCGATCGGGCGCAGGGCCGTTCCCGCCACCGTTCCCCGGATGGCGTTGGTCGTGGCGACGTACGCGAACTCGTAGACGCGGTCGGCCGCGAGTTGCTCCTGGTTGTGGAATTCCAGGATATGGACACCCTGCTCGACCAGCAGGTAGACATGCACGGGGTTGAAGCTGCCGCCGACCGCCTGCGAGTCCTCCGGCCGGGGCGGCAGGACCTCCAGGCCCGACGTGTCGGTGCCGAGAGCAATCGCCCCTTTCTGTTCGACCAGCCATTTCGCAGCCTTCATTCCCAGGCCCGCCGTGTCGTGCTGGCTGATCTTGTCGTGGTCGCTGCCGTTGGCACCCCAGTAGCGCGCCGTGCCGGTGCGCACCAGGACCACCGTGCCGGGCGTCACGTCTACCTGCTGGCGGGCGAGGGCGGCCTGCAGGTCCTCGACCGTGATCTCGTAGCTCGACGGCAGCGCATCGACGTTCTTGTAACCGGCCACGTCGATCATCACGCCGCGGGCGACGATCGGCGGAATGGTCAGGACGTCGGCCTTGCGCACGCCGAAATTCCCGCTCCAGTCCTCCTCCTTGAAGCCGTTGTACCAGTGATTGTCGTCGCCGTGGGTGATATGGGCGAGGCCGTCGATCTGGGTCGCCACGTTGTCGTTGATGAACAGGGCGTTGCTGTGCCAGGCGGTGCCGCCCGTGTTGCCCTGTTCGGGCGTGGTGAACGCCAGGTCCTTCTGGTCCTTCACGCCCACGGGAGACCGAAAGGTGATGATCTCGCCTGGGCTATGGCCCGCCCACTTATAGGACTGGCGGTCATAGGGCAGGCCAAGATCGTAGGTCTTGCCCTGGGTGGCCAGCCGCAGCGCCGCGAGACGCGACGCGTCGGTCATCTCGTTGAGGGCGCCGACCTCGTCGTCCGGACCCCAGACCCAGCCCCACCCCTTGCCTTGGGTCCATTTCTTCATGCCGGCATCCTGGGCGACGGCCTGTCCTGTCGCGAGAGTCAGGCCGAGGCCTGCCAGGAGAACGGCGACTTTCATGGGCTTCATTGTTTCCTCCCATCCATCTTCCCGCCCGGTCCGGAAAGTTCGGCCCCTCCTATACGACCGGGTGGTGTGATGAGCATATCTCAGGTGGAAGCCCCGCAGAAGATCGAAAACCAGGACAGGAGCACCGCCTCAAAAACCGTCGGTGCCGGACCTGCGGGAAGCCGCGCTATCGGCTGCCTGCGTCCCACCGGCCCGGGGCGTCACCTCGCTCCTGGGCCCCCCGCCCGGTATGCTGGGATAGACCACCGCATCGGCCTTGTCGGATCGCAAGCGGACCTTTCCGGATCGGATTTCGAGCACGGTCCAGCCGCCCACCTCATCCCCGGCAACCACTCGCCGTATTCGGTCGTCGTCGGGATCGATCACGATCGCGACGGAGCGCTCGCCGGAGACCGCCGTCCCGCGGATCTCGGGGACCGGGGGGAAAGCATCCGTTTCCGCAGCTGGAACCGATGGTTGGCCGGGTCCCACGTCAGCCGGCTCGTAGGCGCGCCGTCCGGGGGTGAAGAGCGGGCGCCGCCGCAACTCGTCGACCAGTGCCGCGATCCGTCCGCCGTCATCCGCGGACCGCTCCGCCGGGGGTTCCACCCGGGACGGCGCCACATGCACCGCGGGAACCTCGGGTTGCCATTCCAGCCCCCCCGCAAGAATCGCCCCGCCGGCTGCCAAGGCAATCAAGGGCAGCAGGCGCTGCACCGGGAAATGCGTCATTCGCCATCCTCCACAGCGGTCATCCGACCGGCCGGCACATCGACGCGGATCCGTACGGGATCGTCGACAGGGGGCCACCGGCGCCCCCTCCTCGGGGTCAGGGCAGAGTTTACCATGATACCAGGACCCCACCGCCACATGTGTCTTTCGGACAGGCGTTTCTACGTTGTTTCCGCATTGCGGCAGTCATGCTTTTAGCCCCTTCAAGGTCGTCACCAGAAACTGTCCGGAAGGTCATCGGCATTTATGCCCAAGGTACATCATCCCTTTAGTATCATAGAAATTTTTCAGAGATTAAGGGACATTTACGCTCGATGCGATTTCCTCGGAGGTGTGGGAATGAACAAGAAATGGCAGCTTGGAAGTCCAGATAATTGTTAGTTGTATGCGGTGAACTTTGCCCCGCCCTAGGCTTATCCATCAGGTTTCTCTCATGAGAGGCACTGGGTAGCTTCAGCATCTCTTTTCTGCCTGCTTTGTCACGTGTGTTCAATCTGCTTGTTTCGTACATGCGGTTTACCGAACAGTTTCTTTTCTCAATCTGCCAGAAGATGTGAAAAATTACCTCAAACGGAACAATAAACTTAATCCCGGTATCCTATGCCCTATAGTTAATCCGCAAGCATGATCATTAACTTCGAAATCGGTGTTGCATTGGCATATACCGCGCATGTTGAAGTTATATTTGCCAAGTTAAAGTGTTTGCCAATTTTTTAAATAGAGGAGCCGAACGTCGTCAAGAGCTAAGCTTAACGGTTAAAGGATCTCACTCATATGACAGATTATTTTTCAGTGGCGGCGTATCGGCCGCGACTACGGGTTTGATCGTCCAACGCAACACTCAAGGCAGGCAGCACTCAAGTCAGTAATGCATCACAAAGGAGTATGTATAGTGCGATTCCGGTTAATGGATAATGAGCCGTTTGAACGTTAGAGGCTTATCCTAGATCTGGTATAGGTTTATCAATAAACAATAGCATGGAGAAGTTCAGAAAATATCTGAGACAACTCGACCCAAGGGGCAAAGTTCATCATTATCGCTAGGTTCGCAACGGGGATTCTTGCGGTTTCTCCTGATGATGACATCTTACAGGCAGAAGTCGATCATCTGCGCTCCATCATCGAACTTTCCAGTCCGTTCACTTTGCATCGTTTCATCAATCGCCAGCTTGCTTCGGTAAGTGCGTTGCACTTCGGGAGGTTGGACAGGCTTGCTTCCCGTGATGACGGGCGGAGCCCGCTGGCGTGCGGTGGTACCTCAAAGAAGAAGTCCCATAACAAAGATTTGCGAGGTGCTTCATGTCACGGAAATCAAAGCGCAAATTGGCCAAGAGCATCGTCCTTTCAAGCATGATCGCGGGAGCGGGCCTGCTCATGCTTGCGGCCCCCTCGGCCCCCGTGCTCGCCGCCGAGGACGATTTCACCGATCCGGCGACGACGCCGCCCAAGGCGCCGCCTCCGGCCAACAGTGAAACGGAGGCGAGCCTTCAAAAGAAACTTCCGGCCAGCACGCCCGACTACTTCAAGAAGATTTATTCCCACTTCATGAAACAGCCGTTACCGGCCAAGGTCTTCGACCAGGGAGGTATTCCCGTCGTCATACCGAAGCTGGAGATCGACAAGGACCCCAACGGCGAGACGGGCTCGTACCAGCCTCTCGGCCAGACGGTGACTTCACAGAACGCCTTCTTCAAGTCGCTCGGCACGAACGGCCGGTCCTGCGTCACCTGTCACCAGCCTGCCAGCGGCATGAGCGTCAGCCTCCGCAACATCGAGAAGCGGTTGAAGAAGACCAAGGGTGCCGATCCGATTTTCGCACCCGTCGACGGCGCCAACTGCCCCACCCTCGTGCCGGCGTCCGAAACCTCCGGATCCGTGCTCGGCGGCTACAAGGGCAAGAGCAAGAAGGACTTCATGGCGGCCCGCTCGCTGCTGCTGAGCCGGGGCGTCTTCCGCATAGCGCTTCCCCTGAAGAAACCCGCCGAATTCAAGGTCGAGGTCCTGAGCGATCCGACGACCTGCAACACGGACAGCCTGACGAACGTCAACGCGGACGGCGACCAGATCATTTCCGTGTTCCGGCGTCCGCTCATGTCCGCCAACCTGCACTTCAAGACCGCATTCACGACCTTTCCCATTCCCGGCATCCCGGCACCGGAAAGGAGCGGCAACATCATGTGGGACGGTCGCGAGCCGACCTTGAGGAGCCAGGCCATCAGCGCCACGTTGGGCCATGCCCAGGCATTGACGCCGCCGAGCGACAAGGATCTCGATGAGATCGTCGCGTTCGAGACCGGGATCTTCAGCGCCCAGTACAGCGACAAGCAGGCGGGAATCCTGTCCGCTTCGGGTGGCCTCGGCGGGCCCGTGAACCTGGCCGCGAACGGCAAGGAACCGCCGGCTTTCGGACCGGTGGCATTCGACGAGTTCGCGGCATGGGCGACCCCTCCCGGAAGCGGAGCGGCGAAGCGGGAGCGGGAGTCGATCGCCCGCGGCGAGGCCTTGTTCCACGGGGTCGGCAAGAACGCGCAAGGGAGCGTGACCCGCGGTGCGTTCATCATCAACGGGGTCAACGGCTTCAACGACCTTGTCGGCCCCAACGCTCCGGGAACATGTTCGACCTGCCATAACTTCAAGCATTCGGGCGCCGACGTCCTGGCGAATTCGCAACGCGACATCGGCATCGGCGGCCACGCAGTCAGCGTCGGTGGCCCGCCGCCCAGCAAGGACCTGCCGATCTTCAAGGTCTCGGGCTGCGCTCCCGGCACCCTCCAATGGAATCCCGCCGCGACGGAAGCGGTGACCAATGACCTGGGCAAGGCCACCCTCACGGGCCGCTGCGCCGACATCGGCGTCAGCACCGTCCCGAGCCTGCGCGCCTTGTCGGCCCACGAGCCCTACTTCCGCGACGGTTCGGCCAAGACGCTGATGGATGTCGTGAACGTCTATGACAAGCGCTTCTCGATCGGTCTGACGAAACAGGAAAAGCAGGACCTCGCCAACTTCCTGAGCGCCCTGTAAGCCTAACCTGCCTGCGGCGGCGGCGGGACACTGCCCGTGTCCCGCCGCCGCTGCTTTCCAAAACCCCCGGGAGAGATGCCGGGGAACGCCGCGGCATCCCGTTTCACGGGCGCTCCGCGACCCGGATCACGGCCGCCTCGCCCCTCGCGGCGGCGCATCCGGACTGGCCTTTCGATCCCGCATCGGGAAACGGCAAAAAGATGCTACAGTCCGGCCCTGGACTATGAACCGCCAGGGAGAGCGGTCATGACGGAAAGGGCGCACATCCTCGTCGTGGATGACGAAGCCGAGGTGCGGGACCTGCTCCGGGAGTATCTGGGCAGGCAGGAGTTCGACGTCAGCGCCGCCGGAAACGTTCCCGAGGCCCGCGCGGTGCTGAATGCCGCCGAGGGCTCGGCGCCGATCGACCTCGTCATCCTGGACCTGAAGATGCCGGGGGAGAACGGCCTGACCCTGGCCCGCGAGCTGCGGGACCGCTGCGACGTGGCGATCATCATGCTGACGGCGTCCGGCGAAACCATCGACCGCGTCGTCGGGCTGGAGGTCGGCGCCGACGACTACGTCGCCAAGCCGTTCGATCCGCGCGAACTCCTGGCCCGCATCCGGAGCGTGCTGCGCAGGGCGGGAGCGGCCCGGCGGACGCCGCCGGCCGCCGACCAGGGAGCAGAGCCGGCGGCGCCCGCTCCCGCCCGGATCCCGTTCGGGCGGTGCACGCTGGACCCGGAGGCCCGCCGCCTGTTCGAGGCCGACGGCACGGAGGTTCCGATCACCGCGATGCAATTCGACCTGATCGAGGTCTTCCTCGGCAATCCCAACCGCGTGCTGTCCCGCGACCGGCTGCTGGAGCTGACCCATAAGCGGGGGGACGAGCCGTTCGACCGCAGCATCGACATCCGCGTCGCGCGCCTGCGGCGGAAGATCGAGCCCCAACCCGACAAGCCCCGGACGATCAAGACCGTCCACGGCGTGGGCTATGTCTACGTGCCGGGCGGAGGGGGCGGGAAATCGGCGTGACCGTGCGCCGGAAGACCCGCTCCCGAAAAGGAGAAGCCATGGCTCCAGGACCGAAATATCCCCCGCTCCTCCATTTCTACCACCGCCAGTCCGAAGCCCTGTTCGGCGGCCTCCGCAACGGCCGGGCGGCGAAGCGCGCGCTGGAGCAGAGCGAGCGCCGGTTCCGCGCCATCGTCGAGGACCAGACCGAGATGATCTGCCGCTTCGGCGCGGATTTCCGGATCAACTTCTCGAACCGGGCCCACGCCCGGTTCGTCGGTGACGAGCCGGAGACCCTGCTGGGCCGCGATTTCCTCGACTCGTTTCCGGCCAGGATACAGAAGTCGTTGCGCGCCGGGTTGGAGGCGCTGACGCCGGAGGACCCGATCCTGCGATGCGAGCATGACCGGACGACGCCCGCCGGCGAGGTCCAGTGGTTCGCCTGGACGAACCGGGCCCTGTTCGACGAGGCCGGCCATTGCCTTGGCTACCAGTCGGTCGGCCGCGACATCACCGCGCGCAAGCGGGCCGAGGATGCGCTCCGGGAGAGCGAGATGCGGTTCCGGACCATCGTGGAGGACCAGACCGAGTTCATCTCCCGCTGCACGCCGGATTTCCGGTTCACCTTCGTCAACGAGGCCTACGCCCGCCAGCTGGAACGCCCGCGGGAGGAGATCATCGGGTCGAGCGTGCTCAAGCTGATGACGCCCGACCAGCGGACCCAGTTCATCGCGCAGCTCCTGGAGCTGACGCCGTCCAACCCGACGGTCTCCTACGAGATGTCCTCGGCGGCCTCCGATGGCCGCCTGCTGTGGGAGCAATGGACCGACCGCGCCCTGTTCGACGAACGCGGGCAGCTGGTGGGCTACCAGTCGGTCGGCCGCGACATCTCCAAGTCGAAGACGATCGAGGCGACGCTCAAGGCCAGCGCCGAGGAGCTGGCCCTGATCGCCGACTGCATGCCGGTCGCCATGGCCATCGCGCGGACCGATCCCACGGAGATCCTGTTCTCCAACTCGCGGGCGCGGGAGAGCTTCGGCCTGTACCCCGGCTGCCCGCCGGACCGGATCACGGCCATCTACGAGGACCTGTCGGACCGCGACCGGCTGCTCGGCCTCCTGTCCAGGCACGGCAACGTCGAAGGGTTCGAACTGTCGCTCCGGCGGGCGGACGGCACGGTCATCCGGGCGCTGATATCGGCACGGACCATCCAGTTCCGGGGAGCCTCGGCGGTGGTCGCGGCGATCACCGACATCACGTCGCGCCTTCAGACCGAACAGGCCCTGCGCACCAGCGAGGCGCGGCTGCAGGCCTTCATGCAGCATGCGCCGGCGGGCATGTTCCTGAAGGACCTGGACGGCCGCTACATCGTCGCCAACCCGGAGATGGAGAAGGTCCAGAACCGGCCGATCTCCAGGATCATCGGGCGCACGCCGCAGGACGTGTTCGCCCCGGAGGACGCGGCGCTGATCCGGTACTACGACCAGCAAGTGCTGAATACCGGCGCCGCCGTGGTGAACGAGGAGCATGTTCCCTACATGCCGCACTATCCCTGGCGGATGGTCGTCCGTTTTCCCATCCGCGGGGCGGACGGGCAGATCACCCACATCGCCGGGTTCATCTTCGACATCAGCAGCCGCAAGAACGCCGAGGCCGAGGCCGACCGGCAGAGGGCCGCCATGCACCAGCGGGACAAGCTGGCGGCCCTGGGATCGCTGCTGGCCGGCGTCGCGCACGAACTGAACAATCCGCTGTCGGTCGTGCTCGGCCGCGCCATCATGCTGGAGGAGGAAAGCACCGACGCCGCGATCCGCGAGTCCCTGGGCCGCCTCCGCGTCGCCGCGGAGCGCTGCGCGCGGATTGTCAAGAGCTTCCTCGCCCTGGCCCGGCAGAAGGCCCGCGAGCCCAAGCCGGTCGATGTCCGCGCCGTGCTCGAAGGCAGCATGGAGATCCTGGCCAGCGGCCTGCGCAGCGCCGGCATCGAGGTCGTCCGCGAGGACCCGCCCGACTTGCCTATGGTCCTGGCCGACGAGGACGAACTCCACCAGGTCTTCATGAACATCATCATCAATGCCCAGCAGGCGCTGGAGGCGGCACCGCCGGACCAGGTCCCGGGGTCCGGCAGGACCGTGTGGGTGAGCACGGCCCACGACGCGGCCGCCGGAACGGTCCGGATCGAGATCGCGGACAACGGCCCCGGCGTTCCGGAGGCGGTGCGCGGCCAGATCTTCGATCCCTTCTTCACGACCAAGCCGATCGGATCGGGAACCGGGCTGGGCCTGTCGGTCTGCCACGGGATCATCTCGGCCCACGGCGGATCGATCGCGGTGGAGGACCGGCCAGGCGGGGGGGCGCTGTTCCGCGTGACGCTCGATGCCTGCCGGGCGCCGGCCGAAACGGCCTCGGCGATGCTGGCTGACGGCGACTGCGGCAACGGAACCGTCCTGGTGGTCGACGACGAGCCGGAAGTCGTCTCCCTGCTGGAGGAGATCCTGAAGCGGGAAGGCTACCGCGTCGAGACGGCGGACAACGGGGCGTCCGCGCTGGAGCTGCTGCGCGACCGGCGGTTCGACGCCATCCTGTGCGACATCCGCATGCCGCTGCTGGACGGGGCCGGCCTGCTCCGGATGCTGGAGGCGCACCGGCCCGACCTGGCCGGCAGGGTCCTGCTGATGACCGGAGACGTCCTGAGGGCCGCCGCGACCCTGCCGGCCGGCGCCCGCGCCCGGCTGCTCGAGAAACCCCTGGACCCGGTGGAGGTCCGGCGCCGACTGAGGGACATGGTCGGCCGGCGCCCGTGACGGGACCTCAGCGGACGCAGATCGCCGCCGACATGACCTGGCCCTCGAAGCCGAAGCCGACATGATCGGCCCCGAGCGTCGTTTCCAGGATGCCCTCGGCCGGCCGGGCCGCCGTGCGGCACAGGTCGGCATGGGGCCGGAATCCCGCATCGCGCAGGCGGGAGAGCCAGCGCGGAACCGTGTCGAACCGCTCGCCGCGCAGGTCGGCGGGCATGCCGAGGACATCCACGATCTCCGGCCCGAAGAACATCCGGGCCATCGTCCGCTCCTCCTGGGAGATGTCCATGCGGTCCAGGATGCTGAAGCAGGCGCCGTAATACCGCCAGGCATGGGCAAGCCGAAGCAGCAGGTCTTCGCTCTCGAAATCGGCGCTCGGCTCGGCGATCACCAGCGCCTCCGGCTTCAGCGACTTCAGGTTCCGCAGGACCGCGTCCCTGGTACCGTTCCCGCCGACATGATGAAGCGAGAACACGGCATTGACGAAGATCCGGCTTCCGATCGGCCGGAGACCGTCCCACTGCGCCGCCGTCAGGGATTCGACGCGCGACGGCACGGCCCGGAAGCGGAACGGCAGGCCGAGGCCGGAGGCCAAGGACGACAGGGTAGCCTCCGCCTCGGCCAGCGCGCCCTCGGCAGGGTCGATGCCGACGACGGTGAGCGACCGGGGCAGGGTGCCGCGTCCCGCCAGGGAGCGGAGAAGGCCGGCCACCCTGCCGCCGTTGCCGATTCCCACATCGACGAGCACGGCGTCTTCACGGCGTTCCAGCAGGCCTTCCAGGATCGTACCGGCGACCCCCGCCGCAAGCTCCATCGGCGGGAAACGGTCGGCATGGGACTCGAACAGGGCGCCGTGCAAGGTACCGTGCCCGGTCTTCCAATCTATGTTCTTGAGCAGCGCCTGCGCGAAGCACTGCGTCTTCATCCTGAGATCCATCCCGCAGGACTGGATCCTGTCGAGGAGATCGACGAAAGCGACGAAGGCGCCGTCCTCGTCGGACCGCTCGATGCACCGGGCCATTCCCAGCAGCATGGGAAGGACGTCGTTCTCACCGACGTCGGCGGGCTTGACGCGACCGGCCGACAGGGGCGGCGTCCACCGGTCGTCCCGGGCGAGGCTGTCTGGCATGGCGATTCTCTCCGCGCGCCGGATTTCCGGCTTCAGAGCGCGAATCCGAGAGCGATGGCCGATGCCGTCGCCAGACCGGCCGCCGCCGCGGCCAGTTTCTCGGCCGATGACCACCGGGCCCAGTCCCGGGCGATGCTCGCCACGTCGCGCCACGCTGCGCTTTCCCTCGGCATGTCTCGTTGCTCCCCGGCTGGATCGCTGGTGGACGGGCCACCCTCCGGGACAGAAGGTTAGCGGGCCGGTGTTTCACGGGAACGTCCGGCCGGCCGATCGGATGTTTCAGTTGTTTCAGGCGGCGTTCCGGACCCCCGCTCCCACCGTTATATACAGTCTTATATTTCCATAATCTTGATTATGCATTCAGGTCTCCCGAAATCCTTCCAGGCACTTACTTTCGACAACTCTATCCGACACACGATCGGGTCGCACCGCTCCGGCCCTCCAGGAAGCCCCTGGCCGACCGGAGGAAGCGTGTGACGACGGCGTCCCCGTCCTCGCGATACACGATCATCACGTCGGCTATGGGGCACGGGTCGGCCAGGGGCAGGTAGACGATACCGCTGCGGGCCAGGGTGCGCACGGTCTCGGGAACCAGCGCCACCCCGAGACCGGCCGCGACCAGGCTGGTCAGCGAATAGGCTTCGAACACCTCCTGCGAGATGCGCGGCATGAATCCGGCCCGGACGCAGCAATCGACCAGATACTGCGCGAAGGGTGAATCCCGCAGGCGCAGCGACACAAAGGTCTCGCCGCGAAGATCCGCCAGCGCCACGATCCCGCGGCCGGACAGCGGATGCCCCTCGGGCAGCGCCACGACAGTCCTTTCGCTCCAGGCGAACTCCGTCTTCAGGTCGCGGTCCACGGCGGGACAACGCAGGAAGCTCACGTCGGTCCGGCGGTCGTGGAGTGCCGCGATCTGGTCCATGGGCGGCATCTCGTGCAGCCGGACCGCGACCTGGGGATAGGCCGCCGCATAGTCGGCGACCAGCTGCGCGAGCGGTCCCAGCAGCACCGAGCCGGTCATCCCGATGTCCAGCTTGCCCGACAGGCCCCGCCCGATCGCCCGCGCCTGCTCGGCGGCCTGCCCGACCTGCTCCAGCACGGCCCGGGCGTGGCGGAGGAACGCGGCGCCGGCCGGAGTCAGTTCGACCCGCCTGCTGGTCCGCCTCAGCAGTTCCGTCCCGACCTCGACCTCCAGGTCGCGGATCTGCTGGCTCAGGGGCGGCTGGGAGATATGCAGGCGCTGGGCTGCCGCGGTGAAGCTGAGTTCTTCCGCGACGACCACGAAATAGCGCAGATGCCGGAGTTCCATGACCACCCTGCCCGCCCGCGGCGATGTCGCCCGACCATAGGTTTTTCATATCAATCCAGTCAAACGACATATTGGACGTCAGGATCGGAAGGGTCGAAGATGTTTCCCACAGGGAGAGAACGATAGCCCGACGCCGCGGAAAGCAGGCGCGAAGGAGCCCTTCTCATGATCAGTCTGGCAGAACAGGATCTGCGCCTGGGGACGGAGGTGATGCACCGACTGGACCGTCTGGCGCGGTTTTCCGAGGAGGAGGGCGCGCTGACCCGCCTCTACCTCACGCCCGAGCACAAGGCCGCCGCCCTCCAGGCGAGGCAGTGGATGGAGGCCGCCGGCATGGCGGTCCATGTCGATGCGGCCGGCACGGTCGTCGGCCGGTACGACGGCACGGGAGAGTGGCGGCAGGCATTGCTGATCGGCTCCCACATCGACACCGTCCGGAATGCCGGAAAGTACGACGGCAGCCTCGGCGTGGTCGCCGCGATCCAGGCCGTCGCGGAACTCCGTCGCCGCAACCGGCGCCTGCCCTTCCCCGTCGAGGTGCTGGCCTTCGGCGACGAGGAGGGCGTCCGGTTCCCGGTGACCCTGCTGGGCAGCCGGACCGTCGCCGGCACCGTCGATCCCGCCATGCTGGACGCCCGCGACGACGACGGGGTGACGGTCCGCGAAGCCCTGCTCGCCTTCGGCTGCACGCCCGAGGGAATACCCGCCGCCGCCCGCCGGCGGGACGAAGTGCTGGGCTATGTCGAACTCCACATCGAGCAGGGCCCGGTGCTCGAACGGGAGGATCTGCCGGTCGGCATCGTCACGGCGATCAACGGCGCCAGCCGTTTCCTGGTCGAGCTGGCCGGAGAGGCGGGACACGCCGGCACCGTCCCCATGGCGCTCCGCCGCGACGCCCTGGCCGCCGCCGCCGAGATGGTCCTGGCGATCGAGCGGCGCGCGGCCGCGGTGCCGGAGCTGGTCGGGACCGTCGGCAAGCTGGAGGTGCCCGGCGGGGCGACCAACGTGGTTCCCGGCGCCGTCCGCTTCACCATCGACGTGCGCTCCCCCGACGACGGGCAGCGGGCCTCCGCAGTCGCCGACATGCTGGCGGCGATCGAGACCGTCGCGTCGCGCCGCGGTGTCCGAGCCACGGCCCGGCGGACCTACGAGGAAACGGCGCGGAAATGCGCCCCCTGGCTGATGGAGCGGCTTGAGGCCGCCGTCGCCGCCAACGGCATCGAACCGCGCCGCCTGTCCAGCGGCGCCGGCCACGACGCCTCGGCCCTGGCCGGCCTGACGGACATCGCCATGCTGTTCGTGCGATGCGCCGGCGGCATCAGCCACAATCCCGCCGAAGCCATCGCCGAGGCGGACGCCGATACCGCCGTCCGCGTGCTGCTGACGTTCCTGGAGACCTTGGAAGCAAGAAAAACCATCGACTGAGGAGGAAGCCATGCCCACCGACGATCTGGCGATCAAGCGGATCGACCCGTCCCTTCACAACGACGACCTGGCGCCCCTGCCCTTCGAGAAGAGGAAATGGGGCTGGTTCGAGATCTTCAACGTCTGGTCCAACGACATCCAGAGCCTGTTCGGCTACACGCTCGCGGCGACCCTCTTCATCTCCTACGGACTCAACGGCTGGACGGTCTTCGCGGCGATCGTGCTGGCCGGCGTCATCGTGATGTTCCTGGTGAACCTGTCGGGCAAGCCGAGCGTGCGGTACGGCATCCCCTACCCGGTGATGGCGCGCGCCAGCATGGGCGTCCGGGGCGCCAACTTCCCGGCGCTGGTTCGGGGCATCGTGGCGATCTTCTGGTACGGCGTTCAGACCTATTTCGCCTCGACCGCGGTGGCGCTGCTGATCAACTCCCTGTTCGGCATCTCCGGCGCCCCGGAATATCTCGGCATGACCCTGGTCGGCTGGATCTCCTACGTCATCGTCTGGGGCTTCCAGCTCGCGCTGTTCCTGAAGGGGATCGACTGGATCACCAAGTTCCTGAACTGGGCCGGCCCGCTGGTCTATGCCGTGATGATCGCCCTGATGCTGGCGATCTGGTACCAGGCCGGCGGCGGGCTGCTGACCGAACTGGGCAACATCTTCAGCGGACGGGGCGACTACGCGGGCGGGACGTTCTCGGCCTTCATGGCGGTCGTCGGCACCATGATCGCCTATTTCGCCGCGGTGATCATCAATTTCGGCGACTTCGCCCGGTTCTCCCGGAACGAGGCCGAGATGAAGAAAGGCAACCTGATCGGCCTTCCGATCGGCCTTGCCTTCTTCTCCTTCATCGCCCTCTTCATCACCGCCGGAACGGTGGTGGTGTTCGGCGAAACCCTGACCAACCCGGCCGACATCGTCGCCCGCGTCGACAACCTGTTCCTTACCGTCGTGGCGGCCCTGACCTTCTTCGCGGCCACCGTCGGCATCAACCTCGTCGCCAACTTCATCCCGCCGGCCTACGACATCGCCAACCTGGCGCCGTCCCGGATCAGCGCCCGCACTGGCGGCATCATCACGGCCGTGATCGCCTTCTTCATCGGCGCCCTGTGGGTGTCGGTCATCAGCGCGATCGGCATCGCCGCCTTCGTCGACACCCTGGGCGCGGTGCTCGCCCCGCTCTACGGGATCATGATCGCGGACTACTACCTGGTCCAGAAGCAGCGGCTCGACGTCCAGCACCTGTTCTCCGCCGAGCCGGGAACGACCTATCACTTCAACGAGGGCTGGAACCGCAAGGCCATGGTCTCCTTCGCGATCGCCTCGGTCTTCTCGGTCGCCTCGGTCTGGACCCCGGGCCTGGAGAGCCTTGCCGGCTTCACCTGGATCATCGGCGCGCTCCTGGGCGGATCCTTCCACTACGCCCTGATGCGGAAGGTGTCAGCGGTGCCCTTCGCGTCCTCCGCCCCGGCGCCCTGATCGCCCATAGCCTTCCATCATCCGCCCCGCCGGCCCCTTTCGGGCCGGCGGGCTGCATGTACAAATCAGGTCCTGAAGAGAGAAAAGTTTCTAACGCAGCTCGGCGTCGAAGCGGTCGACCATGCTGTCGAGCACGTCGAGCAGCTGGCGTTCTGGTGCCGGCCTGTCTCCACCTGACTATCCACGAACCGGTTGAGACGGGGAGTTAGCGCGGTACCCGATCAGGTTGAACCGCTCCGGTCCTCGCAGCCGGCCGTTCCACTCGCCGCACTGTGTTGCGCCATGGGCGCAACCTACGGCTCGATGCAGGGCGGAGGTGATGCGGACCGACGGTCGTAGGTTGCGCCCATGGCGCAACGCGTCTGATCGGCTACAGCTCCAGGGAAACGTTGCGACCGCTCATGCCCAGTTCCTGTCCAGGATTGATGTCAGAATATGATATCAGCGTAGCGGCCCGGGTACCATGGCTCCGTCGGAACGAGTGATGCCGGCGCGACAAGTTCGCTGGCATCCGTAGTCAACGCGCACGCTCGAAGTCCGCATACCCATCCTCACCTGTGAAGCAGATCACACATTATCTTTCAGCTTTCACACTGAATAGAGATTGTCGCGAAATCCCCTTCCGTGGGATACAGGATCGTCAAAACATTCTCGTTTCAAATGAAAATGTCGGCCGAGTCAAATCGGGCGATTTTCACTATGGTGAGGGTCGATATGGCTCAGACTGTCTTGAGCGTTGTGCTTGAAGCGCAATCCAAAGGACTTTCTATTCTGCGGGATCTCATCGAGCAGCTCAAGTACCAGGAAGAGAACCCCCCGCCTCCCTTTACCGGTTCCTACGGCAGGCTGAGGAGCCTCGTCCCCACGCTGCACTTCATGTCCATATCCGTCTTCGAGGACGACCATTTCGATCCCCTGCTGGTGATCGAGGCGAATTTCGACGGGCCGCAGGGACCCTTCTGGGCGCAACTGGAGGCGGCGATCGGGCCCCAGCTTCGCGAGATCCTCCGTTACTGCGAGCGGCCCGCGGGCCGGACCGGCGAGACCTTCGACCTGATCACCCGGCCGGGCTCGAAGCATCCGCTGGCACCGTTCCTGGAGGCGCACACCGTGACGCCTATGATCTTCCACCAGGGCAACCGGGGTCTCGACCGCCGCCGCATCGACCGGGAGGCCGAGCTTTTCTTCGCGGCCCAGGAAACGCTGGGAAACGGCGCGCGGTACCACGGCGTCGATGCCGTCACCCTGCACCGGACCCTGCGGTCGTCCCTGCGCGGGACCTTCGACTGGCTGGGCGAACCGGAACCCGTCCGCATCCCCGGGCGCGAGCGCCTGGCCGATCTTGCAAAGCTGGCCGGGTTCGCCATGGTGGCGCTTCTCGTGCTGTCCTTCCCGGGGGTGCTGCTGGCCCTGATCGTGCCGAACGGCTGGGTCGTGGTCAGCGTCTCGCTCCTCGCCGCCCTGGCCACCGGCCGCCTGATAAAGGACCTGCCCGACCTGTTCCGCCAATTCTCGGGGTCGGCGCCGGCGCCGGAATCGGGGCCACCGCCCCGGATGCGCGATGCCTTCGCCAGGGATGCCATGAAGTCGGCCGGATCCACGGTGGGCTTCGTCCGCCTCGCCCTGGCCGCCGCCCTGTTCCTGGCGGTTTACGTCGCCCTCGCGGCGACCGTCTTCGGCGCCCTCGTCGCTCCCCTGACCCCCGCCCCGTTCGGCGAAACCATCGCGGCCTCCGCACGGGTCTTCGCCCTGGGCCTGTCGAGCGTGCCCTTCTCGCTCTGCGCCATCCTGCTCTGGCTGCGCCGGCTGGAGGACCGCGACCCGTGCCATGACGATCCGGCGGTGCGGCCCGAACGCCTCCAGGACATGATGCGGCGGGAGGACTTCATCGCCCAGAACCACATGGGCAGCATGGTGCTGGTCAAGCCCGGCCTGCTGCGCGCCGTGCTGATCCGGGCCGGGCTGAGCGGCCTGGCGCTGATCCTCCGCGTCGTGGCCACCAGCGGCTATCTCGGCAGCATGCGTACCATCCATTTCGCCCACTGGGCCATGGTCGGCAACGGCAGCCGGCTGATGTTCTTCAGCAATTTCGACGGGAGCTGGGAAAGCTACCTCGACGACTTCATCGAGAAGGCCCATGGCGGCCTGACGCTCGCCTGGGGCAACTGCGTCGGCTTTCCCCCCGCCCGCTTCCTGAGCCTGGAGGGCGCCACCCACGGCCGGAAGTTCAAGAACTGGGCCCGCCATTCCATGGCGACGACCCTGTTCTGGTTCAGCGCCTACCGCGACTACACCGTCAACCAGATCGAGCGCCATGCCCGCGTCGCCAGCGGCCTGCGGCAGCCGACGCTCTCGCCGGAGGAGGCCATCGCATGGACCAGGGACTTGTGATCCCGGAAGATACCCGCGACGCCACGAAGTGGGGTCTCTCGCCGCGGCAGCTCGGCCGCATCCAGGGGCTGGTGGTCAGCGGCTTCGGGCACCTGCCCGTGACACGGGCGCTGTTCCTGAAGCTGGACCGGCCGGGCGGCGGCTGGCTCAAGGCGCTGGAGAAGGTGGCGCCGATCACGCCCGCCACCGGCCGGCTGAACCGGTCGACCGCCATCGCGTTCACCTGCGCCGGCCTCAAGCGGCTCGGGTTTTCCGACACGGCGGACATCCCGGCCTTCGCCCTGCCCTTCCGGGAAGGCATGCACCAGCCGGACCGGCGCCGGCGGCTGGGCGACGAGGAGAAGAACGGCACCGTCATCCCCGGCGGCCCGCTCTGGAGCGGCGATCCCGCCGCCACGCCGCAGACGGTCCATGTCCTTCTCCTCCTCTACGCGGCGGACGAGGCCGACCTGGCCGACTGGTGCGCCCAGGTCATGGCGACGCTCGAACCGGCGGGCGTATCGCTGGTGCGGCATCTGGACCTGTCCCTGCGGCTGGACCCCGACGGACGGGCGCGGGAGCATTTCGGCTTCGCCGACGGCTTCTCCCAGCCGGTCCCCTATCTGGCCGGTCCCGATTCCGCCGACCCCGGCGGCGGGCACGCCGCCCGCGACCCGTGGCACGGCGTGCCGATGGGCGAGGTCCTGATGAGCTATACCAACGCCCATGACGAGGCCGCCCCGGCCCCGATCGTTCAGCGGCCGGCCGATATCGCGGCGAAGCACCCGGACCTCAAGCCCGGCGGCGCGCCCGAGGGCTTCCTCGACCTGGGTGCCGACGGCTCCTACCTGGTCGTGCGCGAACTCCGCCAGGAGGTCGCCGCCTTCTGGAACTCGCTGGACGTCGCGGCCCGGACCCTGGGCTGCCCCGGCATCGACGCGGACTGGCTGGCCGACCGGATCGTCGGGCGCGAGCATGACGGCGACCTGCTGTGCCCGGCCGGCGCGCACAAGACGGTGAACGGACAGCCGGCCAACGCCGTCGGGTTCTTCCGGGAGGATTTCCACGGCCTCGGCTGCCCGCTCGGCTCCCACGTCCGGCGGGCCAACCCGCGGGACGGCCTGGCCGCGACGGAAGCGGACCGGAGTGCCCTGTTCAATGCGGCCAACAACCACCGCATCCTGCGCCGCGGCCGGAAATACGGCGAGACCATCGCGAACCGGCTGGAGGACGACGGCAAGGAGCGCGGCCTGCTGTTCATGTGCCTGAACACGGACATCGTCCGGCAGTTCGAGTTCATCCAGCAGACCTGGCTGCTCAACCGGAACTTCGCGGGCCTCTACGGCGAGACCGACCCGCTGCTCGGCCCCAAGGGTCCGTTCACGATCCCCAAGGACCCCCTGCGCCTGAAGGTCGAGGTCGAGACCTACGTGAAGATGGTCGGCGGCGACTATTTCTTCCTGCCCAGCCTTCCCGCCCTCAAGTTCATGGCGGACCTGACATGACCGCGGAACAGGTCTTGCGGCCCCTGCCCGACGGCCTCGGGACGCGGCTGCGGGCATGGGCCTTCGAGCATGTCGATCTCGCCTTCGGGCTGCTGCGCGCGGTGAAGCCGATCCTCAAGGTCGGCGGCACCGTCCTGGTCACCCGCTATGACGACGTGCGGGAGGTCTTCCTGACGGACGACGCCTTCCCCGTGCCTTACCGGGCCAAGCTCGACGTCATCATGGGCGGATGCCCGTTCTTCCTCGGCATGGCGGACACGCCGGAATACCGGCGCGACACCGCCGCGATGCGCAAGGCCATCCTGCGGGAGGACATCCCGGTGCGGCTGGCCGGCGCGGTCGAGACGCTGGCCGAGAGGATCGTGGACGAGGGCGGCGGCCGGCTGGAGGTCGTGGACGAGCTGGTGCGGCGGGTCACCTTCGCGGTGCTGTCGGATTATTTCGGCGTGCCCGATCCGCCGGGCGCGGACCTGCGGGTCTGGGCGACGCGACTGTTCGAATTCCAGTTCGCCGACCCCGGCGACGACCCGGCGCTCCGCGCCGACGTGGACCGGATGGCCCCGGCGCTCCGCGACCATATCGACCGCCTGATCGCCGCCCGCCGCGGATCGAACACCACCGGCAGCGACTTCGAGGGCGACGACGTGCTCGGCCGCTGCCTGGCCCTGCAGCGCCAGGGCGAGCCGGGCTTCTCCGACGAGCAGATCCGCACCGCGCTGATGGGCATGATCGTCGGCGGGCCGCCTCAGCCGCCCATGGTGGTGCCGCAGGCGCTGGAGCAGCTCCTGCGCCGCCCCGACGCCCTGATGGGAGCGCAGGCGGCGGCCCGGTCGGGCGACGACGCCCTCCTCGCCGGCTACGTGTTCGAGGCGATGCGCTTCGACCCGCTCGCCCCCGCCCTGCCCCGGGTCGCCGCGCGCGACCACCGCATCGCCGTCGGGACCCCGCGCGAAACGCTGGTTCCCAAGGGCGCCACCGTGCTGGCGGCGTTCCGCTCCGCGATGCACGACGGGCGCCGGATCCCCGACCCCGGGCGGTTCGATCCGCGCCGGATGCAGCACGAATACATCCATTTCGGCCACGGCCTGCACACCTGCTTCGGCATCCACATGAACCGGGTGCTCCTGCCCCTGATGCTGAAGCCGCTGCTCCGGCGGAACCGGCTGAGGCGCGCGCCGGGACCCGAAGGGCACCTGACCAAGCGCGGCCCCTTCGCCGAACGGCTCCGGGTGGTCTACGATGCGTGAGGAAGTGCATCGTTGCGGCACTGCATAATTGGCTGCCAGACCGGCGCCCCTCCCTGGCCGCCCCGAAAATCCTCACCATCTCGTGTTTACCGAGCGGCGAGGTTTGGAGTGGACGGAGAGGTCCCGGATCGCGGCATGCGCTTCCTGTGCGATGAGATGCTTCATGGGCTGGGCCGCTGGCTGCGCGGCGCCGGCTACGACACGGCGATCGCCGAGACCGGCGGGGCGGACGGAGCCCTGCTCGACCTGGCGCTGTCCGAGGGCAGGAAACTGCTGACCCGCGACCGGGCGATCCTCCAGCGGCGGCGCGCCGCCGGCGTGGTCGTGCTGGTGCAGGGCGATACCGTCCACGAACAGGCGCTCAACCTGGGGCAGAGGCTCGGGCTGGACTGGCTGGCCGATCCCCTGTCGCGCTGCATGGTCTGCAATACCGAGCTGGAACCGGCCCCGCCGACGCTGGCCGGCTTGGCGCCGGCCAACATCCGCGCATCCGGTCTGCCCATACGGCACTGTGCCGGCTGCGACCGGCTCTACTGGCCCGGCAGCCACGAACGCCGGATCCGCGCCACCTTGCGGGAGTTCGCCCGGGCGAGCGCCGCGGATGCGCCATAGGCCGGAACCGTGTCCCCACGTCGCTGTTGGCACTGCTTTGACCGGAACGGCGCTCCCGAAGGCGCCCCCAGGAGAAGATGAATGAGCGTGCAGCAGCTCGCCGTCGTGACCGGCGGCTCCAGCGGCATCGGCCTCGAACTGTCCCGACAGTTCGCCCGCCATGGCCATGATCTCGTGATCGGCGGACAGGATACCGCGAAGCTCGAGGGTGCCGCCGCCCTGCTCCGCCGGGAAACCGGCCGGGAAATCGTCGCCGTGGCAGCGGACCTGTCCGATGCCGAGGGGGTGGAGCGGTTCCACCGCAGCGTCCGCGATCTGGGCCGCCCCGTGGATGTATTCTGCGCCAATGCGGGCGTGGGCGTCGGGGGCGGCGACTTCAGCCGGACCGACCTGGACGCGGAGCTCAGGCTCATCGACCTCAATGTCCGCAGCCAGGTGCACCTGACCAAGCTGATCGTCCGGGACATGGTGGCGCGCGGCAGCGGCAGGATCCTCTTCACAGGATCGATCTCCGGCCTGATGCCGGGTCCGTTCGAAACCGTCTATTCCGCGTCGAAGATGTTCATCCGGTCCTTCGCCGAGGCCCTGCGGAACGAGCTGGCGCCCAAGGGGATCACCGTCACCGCCCTGATGCCGGGCCCGACCGACACGGATTTCTTCGACCGCGCCGGCATGAAGGGCACGCCGGTGGGCGACGGCCCGAAGGACGATCCCGCCGAGGTCGCCCGCCAGGGCTTCGAGGCGCTGATGGCCGATCGCCATCACGTGATCTCCGCCGGCATCAAGACCAAGCTGCAGGGCGCCGCCACCAACCTGATGTCCGACCCGATGCTGGCCGGTGTCCACCGCAGGATGAGCGAGCCCAGGTCCGCGCGGTCGAACCAGGGGAACGGCTCCCTGGCGATGGTGGGAACCGGGCTGGCCCTCGCGGCGTTGGTCGCGGCTGCGGCGATCGGCAGTTCTGACCTTCGGGGTCACCGGGTCGGCCGGCGTTACCGGAGCTAGAGCGGTCCCCGATCAGGTTGAACCGCTCCGGTCCTCGCAGCCGGCCGTTCCACTCGCCGCACTGTGTTGCGCCATGGGCGCAACCTACGGCTCGATGCAGGGCGGAGGTGATGCGGACCGAAGGTCGTAGGTCGCACCCATGGCGCAATGCATCGGATCAGCTGTCTCGGGCGGATCGACTCTTCCTGGTTGGTCCGGCTGGGAGGATCGCTGGGTGTCGGCGACCATGAAGATTCACGAAGCGAAGACCATGGTCGGAGTGGTTCCGATACTGGCGCCGCAGGAAGCGCGACGGCCGGGACGGTTGCGGATGGCTCCGGACTTCCCGCCCGTGCCCGCCGTCCAGGAACATCACCGCGGCAGCAGCCGCCCCAGGCTGTCGGCCGCCGTCTTTGCGACATAGGCCATCCACAGGCTGATGCCGATGAACTTCGCGCCGTCCTCGATCAGGTAGACGACCGTATCGCTCTCCCACAGGCCCAAGGGCTGCATCAGGAACGGCGTGTCGCACAGGAAGCTCAGGGCGAAGAAGCTCCCGGCGGCGGCCACGAGGCGGAAATTGTTTCCGGCCAGCACCTTGAAAAAACCCAGGCCGAACGCCGCCGCGACGGCGATATAGCCGAGTTTGACGTACCGTTCCCGGATTCCGAGCCCGACCGGCACTATCTCCTCATGGAGCATGAAGGCATCGTCCAGCAGCAGCAGGGTCGTGAGCACCCCCGCCGCCAGCCAGAACCGCCGCATCTGGACGGTCTCGTGGAAGCGCGTCACGGCATGGGTCAGGAAGGCGATGCTGGCGGCGGCGGCCCAGCCGAACAGCCCCAGCATGGAAACGACTCCCAGGAACGGATGGTATCCGAGGGTGTCGGCGGGATCGTTGAAAAGCTCGCGGTTTCCGAGAGATGTCTGGCCCATCACGGCCAGCAGAATCAAAAGGGGTCCGGCGACGGCGGAGATCACCCAGGCATTCACGGACCCGGAGGAGTGAGTTCTTTTTCTACCAAAGGTATTGTCGGCACTGGCCCTGACCGTCATGACACCATCCACATTTCAATCAGGTGTCATTTCCATGACAGAATGACGAATACAAGGCACCCATATCCGCAATTAGGTCTATCCGCCGGTCTCATTCGGCGATGGGCCGACGCCCCTTCACATGCAGCCTCCATGCTGCTATATGGAACCTGGATCGACCTTTGAGCTGGGAGGACTGCATGACATCGACGTGCCTGCTTTTCGTTCCCGGCCCGGTCGTTCGATAGGTAGCGCGACCCGGTCGCCCGCTTCCCCTCCCGTTTCCGGGGTTTCACGTCCCATTTGATCCGTTGCCGCATCCCTCCCGCCCGGTGGGGATGAAGCGCGATCCATTTCGGAGCCGGCGCGCCGACGCGCCGTTCGATTTCATGACTGTCGTTCGACGCACACGGCGGGCGGATGCCATGCGCACCGTCCTCGCCTTCACGTTCCGCCATTGGCGCCGTCAGTCCGCGCTCGTCGCCGGGGTCGCCTGCGCCATGGTCACGGCCACGCTGGCCGACGTCTTCATGCCCTATTTCGCCGGGCGGCTGGTCGATGCCTTGATGCTGGTCTCCTCGGACCGCGAAGCCGCGCGCGACGCGGCCCTGGCGGCCTTCGGCGCCATGGCCGGCCTCGGCCTCGGCATGGTGGTGCTGCGCCATCTCGGCTGGAGCGGCATCATCCCGCTGACCCTGCGGATGATGGGCGACATCTCGCAGGACGCCTTCCACCGGGTCCAGCGATTCTCGACCGACTGGCACGCCAACAGCTTCGCGGGCGCCGTCGTGCGCAAGATCACGCGCGGCATGAACGCGCTCGACACCCTCAACGACACCCTGCTGCTGGCGCTGCTGCCCTCGGTCACGGTCCT
Organism: Skermanella rosea; assembly: GCF_016806835.2. Lineage (NCBI taxonomy): Bacteria > Pseudomonadati > Pseudomonadota > Alphaproteobacteria > Rhodospirillales > Azospirillaceae > Skermanella > Skermanella rosea. The sequence goes on from NZ_CP086114.1 coordinate 39,062, forward strand.
GCTCGGGACCATGCTGCTGATGGCCCTGCATTGGCCGGTGCTCGGGCTGGTCGTGGGTGGCGGCACGCTGGCCTACATCGCGCTGACCCTGTACCTGTCCACGTCCTACATCGCGCCCGTGGCGAAGCTGTCCAACGCGCTCGACACCCGGCTGGGCGGCATGCTGGCCGACGCGATCGGCTGCAATCCCGTCGTCAAGGCGTTCGGCGCCGAGGCGCGGGAGGACGAACGCCTCGCCCGCGTCATCGGGAAATGGCGGAACCGCACCTGGCACACCTGGACCCGGCATACCCGCAGCGGGACGACGCAGAACGCCGTGCTGCTGCTGATGCGGACCGCCGTCGTGGGAACGTCGCTCGTGCTGTGGTGGCATGGGCGGGCGACGCCCGGCGACGTGGCCTATGTGCTGACCACCTATTTCGTCGTCCACGGTTATCTGCGCGACATCGGCATGCACATCAACCATCTCCAGCGCTCGGTCAACGAGATGGAGGAACTGGTCCTGCTGCACGACGAGCCGCTGGGCATCGAGGACCGCCCCGACGCCCGGCCGATCCGCATCGGCGCCGGCGAGATCCGCTTCGACCATGCGGACTTCCACTACGGCGCCCACACCGTGCCGCTGTACAAGGACCTGTCGGTCACCATCCGGGCCGGCGAGCGCGTCGGGCTGGTCGGACCCTCGGGATCGGGCAAGACGACCTTCGTCAAGCTGATCCAGCGCCTCTACGACGTCACCGGCGGCCGGGTGCTGATCGACGGCCAGGACGTATCCAGGGCTACCCAGGCGTCGCTGCGGTCGCAGATCGCCATCGTCCCGCAGGAGCCGATCCTGCTCCACCGCTCGCTGGCGGAGAACATCGCCTATGCCCGGCCGGGCGCCTCGATGGCGGAGATCGAGCAGGCGGCCCGCCTCGCCAACGCCCACGACTTCATCGCGCGGCTGCCCCGCGGCTACGCGACCATGGTCGGCGAGCGCGGCGTCAAGCTGTCGGGCGGCGAGCGCCAGCGCGTGGCGCTCGCCCGCGCCTTCCTGGCCGACGCGCCGATCCTGATCCTGGACGAGGCGACCTCCAGCCTGGATTCGGAATCCGAGGCCCTGATCCAGGAGGCGATGGAGCGGCTGATGCAGGGCCGCACCGCCCTGGTCATCGCGCACCGCCTGTCCACGGTCAGGACCCTGGACCGCATCCTGGTGTTCAACCAGGGCCGCATCGTCGAGGAGGGAAGCCACAAGGCGCTGCTCCACCGGCCGGGCGGCCTCTACCGCCGGCTGTTCGAGCAGCAGTCGGCTCCGGACCGGGACCGCCGGTCGGCGGGGTGATCCCGGCCCGGTCCCTCCCCTACCTGCCGAAGCCCTGGGGAGGGGTCATGTAGCCGACGAACACGGAGAGCAGCGTCGTGGCGGCGCTCGCCACCTCGGCGCTGATCGCCAGCTCGGGCTTCACGATGCTCAGGACGTAGATCGCGATCGTGACCAGCGCGCCCGCGACGGCGCTCGTCTGGATCTTGGGAACCGGCATCAGGGAAGGGGCCGCGTTCTGCGTCGCAACTCCGGTCATGCAGTCCTCCTGTCGGATTGAAGCCGCGCCGGGAATGGCGCGGCTTCCCTTCTCTACCCGAAGGCACCGCAACCGGCAGTGAACAACTTCACACCCTATCGAGACTACCTTGAATTGCCGGCCGTCCCGGGTTCAGGCCGCCAGGAACGCATCATGGTGGTGATGGTGCCCGTCCTGGACCCCGATCAGGGTGATGGGTGCCGGGTCCGCCGCCGGGATCGCCGAGCCGGCCGGGTCGTCGGACGAGGCCGACATTCCGGCGACCTGGGCGGCGATGCCGGGCGGATCGATCAGGTCGATCTTCACGTTCTTGCTGCCCACGGTCACCGTCTTCGTGACCGGAGCGGCCAGGCCGCCCTCGGAGAAGGTCAGCCTGTAGGTGCCGGGAGCCACCGCGATGTCGTACCCGCCGGCGGTGCCGGTGATGTCGGCGACAGTCACGGGAGTGGTCGTGCCGGTCGAGACCGCGGTCACCTTGATGCCGCCGCGGCCTTCGCCGGGCGTGTAGAAGTCGTTGTCGTTGCGGTCGTCATAGGCGACGCCGGTGATGAAGGACGCGGTGCCGGTCCTGGCGAAGTCCTGGGTCACCATGGACGCGTTGTACGCCCCGAACTTGCCGAACTCGACGCCTACGCCGATCTCCTTGAAGTTGTCGTTCAGGATGTTGAGCCGGTGCCCGGGGCTCTTGAACAGCGACTCGTGGCGCGCCAGGGTGTGGGCCAGCTGGTTGATGGTCCCGGTGCTTCCGCCCCAGGAGATGTTCTCGCCCGCGGTCCAGCTGCCGGAGAAAACGTAGCCCTCGGCCTTCATGCGGGTCGTGAAGCTGGAGCCGCCGGCCCCCGTATGGGAGAAGGTGTCGGTGTCCAGCATCCACTTGGAATGCTTGTGCGCCGCATCGACGATGTCGCCGTCGAAGGCCAGCGGCTGCTTGGGCGCCGTGGAGATCCGGCCCGAGCTCAAGCCCTGGTCAAGGGATATCCCGAGCCGGGATGCCTCCGCCGAAGGATTGGCCCGGGCCTGGTTGATCAACTCCAGCATATATTGGTCGAAGGCCGTAGGTTCCGGCATGATCATTCCTTATCAAGACTGACATCGCGCGAGAACTACTACTTCCGATAGCTTTAATAAATCAAGTCGCGGCCCAGGGACAATTATAAGTGCGGGAATGGACAAAAAGCAGGCATGTCGGTCGATCACCCCCGGGGCCGGGGTACGTCGATCCTGGAAATGCCTTCCCGGACCTGATGCAGGTTAATGACGGAAGGCCGTCGGCGCGCGACGATGGATCCGCAAGAGCGGGAAAAGTCCATCGTTCCGGGAGGCTTCACCATGCACAGGCACGCCATCATCTGGTTCGTCCTCGTCGACGGGGCCAAGACCCGCATCCTGCGGTGCCGATCCTCCGATCCCGACGGGATCGAGGTCGTTCTCGAGGAGGACTCCCGCGAGGCGGAGCTGCGCGCCCATGACCTCGTCACCGACCGGCCCGGGCGCAGTTACGAGAGCGCCTCGCCGCTCCGCCACGCGGTCGGCGGGCCGGATCCGCACGAAGCGGCGATGGAGCGCTTCGAGGCGGGCGTGGCCGACATCATCGACCGGGCGGCTTCCCAGGACCGCTTCGACGGGCTGGTGCTGGTGGCGCCGCCGCGCGTGCTGGGCCGGATGCGCCAGGCACTGGGCGCCCGTGCCAGGGAACGGCTGATCCTGGAGGAAGGCAAGGATCTCCTGGGCTTGCCCGACGCGGAACTGAAGTCCCGCCTGTCGGCCCTGGTGGCCCCGTGATGCAGCGCCTCCCCTTGGTCGTGGCCACGGTGCTGGCGGCTTTCACCATCCAGGCCGCCGGCGCCCAGACGGTCGGCAGCCAGGTCCGCGGCCGGGAACGGGCGGACCAGCTCTGCGGTGACTGCCATGTCGTGGCCCCGGGCCGCGAAGGCTCCCGGTCGCTGGGTCCGAACCTCGTCGAGTATGTCCGCGATCCGGCCATCACCGAAATGGCCCTGCGGAGCTATCTCCAGACCTCGCACCCGGTCATGCCCAACGTGATGCTGGACCGGAACGATACCGACGACATCGTGGCCTATCTGCTCGCCCAGAAGGAGCCTCGGAAGTGACCCGGACCGCTGCTGCCCGGATCTCTACTGCAAGGCCGCCAGCCCTCCCCGCCCTGCCCGGCGGGGCGGCGGCGCCTCGTCCTCGATGCCGGCCAGCGCGATCAGGCGCGAGCGGTCGAGCACGTGCAGGTGCTGCCGGGCGAAGGTCAGCAGCCCGGCTTCGCGCATCTCCTTCAGGGTGCGGCAGACATGGACGGGCGTCAGGCCCGTGGCGTCGGCGATCTGGATCTGGCTGATCGGCAGGACGGCGTCGGTGTCCGGCGGCAGTGCCTGCCGCGCCCCGGCGCGGTGCTGGCGGTCGCCGAGTTCCAGCAGCAGCCGGGCGATCCGTTCGGCGGCGGTGCAGCACCCGAGCCCGCCCAGCAGGCGCCAGTCCGAGATCGTCTCGCCCGCCAGCAGGGAGGCCATGCGGAGAGCTACGGCGGGAGCCCTCTCGCAGAACCCCAGGAGCTGCCGGCGGGGCAGCGAGCACACCGTCAGGTCGGTCAGCGCCTCGACCGTGCAGGGCATCGTTCCGTCGGGCGCGGTCTCGAACCCGATCAGGCCGCCCGGCAGGACGAACCGCAGGATCTGCCGGCGCCCGCTCTCGCGCACCGTGGAGGTGACCGCCCAGCCCGCGCGCACGATGTAGACGGCGTCGTTCCGCTCGTGCTCGGTGCAGATGTAGCTTCCCGATGGATGGCGCCGGACCGGTCGTTTCAGGGCTCCGAACTCCGACAACTGCTCGTCCGACATGCTTGCGCACAGACCTTCCCGGCGCACCGGGCATGTTTGGCATTCCGTCCGCATGGTTGACCTCGTCAGTCGTTTTCAGTGCCGCGAGGGCCGGGATCCCGACGGCGGATTTTCCTGGAGCAACCGGGACTGGATGACGATGTCGATGAACGCCGAGACGACCACGTGATTGCCGTCCGGACCGTCGGGCGCCTCCCGGGCCGCCGCGAAATGACCGTTGAGCCGGCACGCGACCGCCAGCTTGGCGGCAATCCCCAGCACGCTGCGTGCCGGCATGGATGCCAAGGACCGCAGCAGATCGCGCCGCAGCGTCTCGCCCGCCGGGGCGGACGCCTCGCCCTGCCCCTCCCGTCCCGGCGGCACCCATCCGGCCCCGCGGAAATGCTCGTGCAGGATCAGCAGGTCGTGGTCGCAATGCCGGCCGCTGGCCAGGGCCTCCAGGATGGCCCCCTGAAGTTCGGCCTGCAGGAAATCCTGGTCGTTCGCGCCTTCCCCTGACGGCATGGCCGCCTCCCATAGCGGCGGTTCCCCCCCTCGCAATACGGGAATATTACCTGCAATGTCCGGCGATTTGTTGATCCAGATCATCCCGGGCGGCCGGTAGCCTTAATCGCCTGCCTGCCACGGAAGAAAAGATAGTTGTGGAGGGCGGTAGTCCGACGCTCCTGATCGTAGTGTATGCCCTGTTTTGGCGACCGCCGTTATGGTGATGAACGGTACCCGGATCCGGCTGCTGCTGCGGCACTGAACCGCGTCGGGATTTCCGGAGGCCGATTTGGTTGAGTCACGCCGCCCTGGAGATGTCCTCGGTTTGAGCATAGTAGCGTGCTTCGGCCTCGGCGGGCGGAATGTTGCCGATGGGTTCGAGCAGGCGCTACTTTGTTGCAGCGAGGTAATTTCAGTCGCAGGAACCCCTTTCACAGGGTCCGGATTACGCAACGCGGACGGAGTCCGGGCGCCCGAGGTCGAGCATGCGGTTGAGAACAGTGACGGTGATGCGGGTTTCGGTCTGCTGGGTCAGCCGGCTATGGGAACGCAAGGTGCCGCCGATGATCCGCTGGTATAGACGCATCGTTCCCTCGGCACCGGCCCTCGCATTGTAGCCGGAAATTCGCTGCCAGCCCTTCCGGCCCTGCTCGGCAATGACCTGGATATGGCAGCCGCGCTGGGTTGGATCAGTTTCGGCCGATGGACTGAGCACGGCCGTCGAGCGCGGCGGCACGACAACCGCAGCATCCGTGCACCAAACCATCTTCCTCCTCCGTACGACAAGCTGTCTCGTCCATTCGGCGCCAGAAGTGGTCTTCCAGCGGTCATTCCGGCAGTCCAGCCTTACGCAGGCCCTCCGTGAACACGGCGAGATCTTCCGGCCGCCGGAGCAGAACCCAGTCCTTGAGATTGGAGATGCGCAGCTCCGGATCGAGCCCGCGCAGATGACGCAACGCCTGACGTGCCTCGTCCGTTCGGCCGGCGAGCGCATGGCTTGCCGCGATGATGCCGGCTACCAGCAGGAATCCCGGCAAGTCTCTGAATGCTTTCTCCGCCCATGACGATGCGGCGTCGAAGCGTCCGGCAAACAAATGGGCCATCGCCGTTCCCGCCTGCATTCGGACCATCTCCGGGTCCAGGGGGCTCAGGCGCATGGCACGTGCGATGCGCCCGATGGCATCATCGTGTTCCCCTCGGGAAATCCGCTGGAAGCCGCCGAGATACCAAGCGGCCGACAGGTTGGGGTTGAGAACCAGCGCCCTGTCGAGCAGCGCGATGCAGCCGTCGAGGTCGCCGCCGAAATGGCCGAGCGCGTGACCGCCCCTGGTGAGGGCGACCGCATCGTTCACGCCCAGCTCCACCGCCCGGCGGGCCAGTTGGGCGCCCTCGGCGGCCTCATCAGCGGGATCGGTCATCCAGCCATTGATCTTGCGCCAGAAATGGCACCACGCCGCCATTCCATAGGCCGAGGCGAAGTCCCGATCGAGCTCGGTCGCCTTGTGGAACAACGGCAGCGCCAGGGTGACAGCCTCCCTGGTTCGCTGGTGAAAGTTTGCCATTCCGCGCAGATAGTAGTCGTAGGCGTCCAGGCTTTCGGTCGGCTTCCGCTTGGCGCGATCGATCTCCGCCCGCTCCAGCTGCGGTGCTATCGCGCCGACGACGCTCTCGGCCACCTGATCCTGCAACTCGAAGATATCGTCGAGAGCGCTTTCGAAACGCTCCGCCCAGAGATGCGCGCCCGTTGTCGCATCGATGAGCTGGCCTGTGATGCGCACGCGGTGCGCCGCTTTGCGCACGCTGCCTTCCAGCACGTAACGCACGCCCAGCTCGCGGCCCACCTGTTTCACGTCCACCGACCGGCCTTTGTAGGTGAAGCTCGAGTTTCGCGAGATGACGAACAGCCAGCCAATGCGGGATAGCGCCGAGATGATGTCCTCGACGATGCCGTCGGCGAAATACTCCTGTTCCCGATCGCCGCTCAAATTCAGGAACGGCAAGGTGGCGATGGAAGGCTTGTCGGGAAGGGCCAAGGCATGTGCCGGTGGTTCATCCGAGGTGAGAGTTCCGGTCCTTGATGCTCCGAAGCCGTCCGATGATCGCATCTCCCGGACGTCTCCGACGAACCGGAATCCTTTCCGGGCGACTGTTCGGATCAGCCTCTGTTCCTCACCATTGTCGCCGATCGCCTTGCGCACCGCATTGATATGACTGGTCAGTGTCGATTCAGAGACGATCCGCCCACCCCACACCGCGTCCAGCAGACCATCCTTGCTGACGACGCGCTCGCGGTTTCGCACCAGATAGACCAGCAGGTCGAAGACTTGCGGTCCGATAGCGATCGCGTCGGCGCCCCGTGAGAGCTCCCGCCGGTCAAGGTCGAGCAGGTAGTCCCCAAACACGAATTGCATTTCGGCGCTCAGCTGGCTGGTAGTCCGGAAGGTCAGGCAGCCACCGCCGGGCCAGCTCCCATAAGCCGGGCAGTGCCGGGATAGCGGCCCATTTGGACAATCTTTGAAGCTGAACTCAATGGAAATTCAAGGAGACCGCAAGGTCTTCCGGTCAGTTTCCAGGCATTCTCCGCTCATCGGTCGCCACGGACGTGGTCGATATGAAATGGAGGAGCGAAGCATGAAGATCGTCGTTATCGGAGGCAGCGGCCTTATCGGGACCAAGCTTGTCGGCAGGCTTCGTCAGAGTGGACACGAGGTCGTGGCGGCGTCCCCCAGTTCCGGCGTCGATACCATCACCGGCGAGGGGTTGTCTGAGGCGCTTGCCGGCGCTCGGGTGGTCGTCGATGTCGCGAACTCGCCGTCGTTCGAGGACAGGAAGGTCCTGGAATTCTTCGAGACCTCCGGCCGCAACCTTCTCGCCGCGGAACAGGCGGCAGGCGTGGGGCATCACGTGGCACTGTCTGTCGTCGGCACCGATCGCCTTCCCGAAAACGGTTACTTCCGCGCCAAGGTCGCCCAGGAGAACCTGATCAAGGCATCCGGAATTCCCTATACGATCCTCCGCTCTACGCAGTTCTTCGAGTTCATCGGCGGCATCATCGAGGCTGGCGCCGACGGCGATGTCATCCGCCTGTCGCCCGCCCTCGTGCAGCCCATCGCGTCGGATGACGTCGCCGCCACGCTGGCCGATCTTGCGGCAGCACCTCCGGTGAACGGCACCGTCGAAGTGGCCGGTCCGGAGCCGATCGCCCTCGACAAGCTGGCTGGAGAGGTCATGGCCGCGAATGGGGACGGCCGCCGGGTGGTCGCAGACATCCACGCGCGCTACTTCGGCTCGGTGCTGAACGACCAGTCGCTGACGCCGGGCCAAGACCCGCGCACCGGACCGACGAGGTTCGAGGAGTGGCACGCCAGCTCATCGGCGCGGAAATAGGCCGACACGGAGACAGGTCAGAGCGGCGCACGCAAGCCTGAAATGGCGCGGTGTGTATCGCGGCGCCTCGATCCCGAAGCGAAAGGATGAAATCGTGAAAACGATCCTGCGTCATGAAGGCGCCCCGGTCGCGGTCACCGCTTTGGTGACGCTCAACGCGATCTTTCTTTGCGCGAACGGGCTCTTCATGCTCGTCGCTCCGCAGGTTTGGTATGATTTCGTGCCGGGCGTGACCGATACCGGCTTCTTCAATCAGCACTTCATCCGCGATATCGGGATCATCCAGCTCTTCCTGGGCGTCGCGTTCATCGGCGGCCTGCTGCGGCCGGAGCGCCGCATCGGCCTCTGGGCCGCCGCCACTCTGTGGCTGTCCGCGCACGCCCTGTTCCACCTGTGGGAGGTCGCAGTCGGCATCTGCGCGCCCTCGGCCATCCCGCGCGATTTTCCTGCCGTCACCCTGCCAGCACTCATCGGCATCGCGCTCACGCTCTGGGCGATCCGTCGCTCCCGCGCCGGAAGAGCGGCTTTCGCCTGAGATCCTCAACTCAAGCACTCGACCCAAGCAACCGGAGAACGACCATGACAAACCGTCTGAGCTACCTCGCCCAAAAGAATGAACCCCGTCGGAATAGGGAAGGTCGGCAGGAAACGACCTTGAGCTTCGACAACGCCTCACACCCCGGCAGATCGGGGCATGACGAGCTGGTTCCGTCGCGCTACGCGCTACGAATTGGCGAAATCGACGTGCTGGTGCTCAGCGATGGGGTGCTGCCGCTCCCAACCGCGATGTTGGCGCACAACGCGGAACCGGCCGTCCGGGCAGCCTGGCTGGACGACATGTTCCTGCCGCCGGACGCCTTTGACTGGGCGCTGAACGTGGTCGTGGTGCGTAGCGGCGGGCAGACCATACTCATCGACACCGGGCTGGGATCGGACCCGGACCTGAACCTGCCTCGGGCCGGGCAGCTGGTCAAGCGACTGGAGGCCGCCGGCGTCGATCTGGCGTCCGTGACCGACGTCGTGCTTACCCACATGCACATGGACCACATCGGCGGGCTGCTCGTCGAAGGAGTGAAGGAGCGGCTGCGTCCGGATCTGCGGATCCACGTGGCGGCCGCCGAGGTGGAATTCTGGGAGGCACCCGATTTCTCCCGCACTTCCATGCCGCAGGGATTCCCGGACGCGCTTCGGTCGACCGCAAAGCGGTTCGTCAAAGAGTACGAGGGCCATCTGCGGACATTCGAGGAGGAGTACGAAGTGGCGCCGGGGGTGGTCGTCCGCCGCACCGGCGGCCACACTCCCGGGCACAGCGTGGTCTGCCTGGCATCCGGCGGCGATAGGCTGACGTTCGCCGGCGACGCCGTGTTCGCCGTCGGGTTCGACCAACCTGACTGGCACAACGGTTTCGAACACGACCCCGAAGAGGCGGCACGCGTTCGGATCCGTCTTTTGCGGGAACTGGCGGCAAGCGGTGAACTGCTGGTGGCCACTCACCTGCCGTTCCCATCCCTCGGCCGGGTGGCGGTCGACGGTGATACCTTCCGTTGGGTAGCAGCCTTCTGGGACTACTGACGGCTTCGGTGCAGCGAGCACAGTGTAGGCGGAGTGGGCCTATCCGCTCTGATCGGTTACATGGTGCGGACGAACTCCGGGCGTGATCATGATCTATACCTGCGGCAATCTTGTCCCCACCAAAATTTTGCAACAGAACCATGCGTTGGGCCACGGCCCAACGCATCGCGGCGAGTGGAACGGCAGGCCGCATGGATCGGAGCGGTTCGACCCGTTCCAAGAATGGGATGCAGGCCGCCACGGGCCAGGTTCAAGGCAAGTTGCGGCGCCAAGCCTCCGGCCCGGTCGCGTGGACCGACCGCCCGTCTGAGTCGACCGCCACCGTGACCGGCATGTCCCGGACCTGGAACTCGTAGACCGCCTCCATGCCCAGGTCCGCGAAGGCGACCACCCGGGCCGACGTGATCGCCTTGGACACCAGATAGGCCGCACCCCCGACCGCCACCAGGGAAACCGCCTTGTGGACCCGGATCGCCTCGATCGCCGCCGGTCCCCGTTCCGCCTTGCCGATCATGCCGAGCAGGCCGGTTCGGCCGAGCATCAGGTCGGTGAAGCGGTCCATCCGCGTCGCCGTCGTGGGTCCCGCCGGCCCGACCGCCTCGCCCGCCACGGGATCGACCGGGCCGACATAGTAGATCAGCCGGCCGGTGAAATCCAAACCCTCGGGCAGCGGCTCGCCCCGGCCCAGCAGGTCGGCGATCCGCTTGTGGGCGGCGTCGCGGCCGGTCAGCAGGGTCCCGCTGAGCAGCAGCCGTTCCCCGGCGCGCCATTCCGACACCTGCTCCCGCGTCAGCCGGCCGAGATCGACGCGCCGGGCGGTCCCGGGCGGCTCCAGGTGGACCTCGGGCCACAGGCCGGTATCGACCGGCGGAAGCCGCGCCGGCCCCTGCCCGTCCAGCGTGAAATGGATGTGCCGCGTCGCGGCGCAATTGGGGATCAGCGCGACGGGCAGGGAGGCGGCGTGGCAGGGGAAATCCCTGATCTTGACGTCCAGCACCGTCGTCAGGCCACCCAGCCCCTGGGCGCCGATCCCCAGCGCGTTCACCCGGTCGTGGATCGCCACCCGCAGCGCCTCGATCCGGCTGCGCGGCCCGCGCTCCTTCAGCTCGTGGATGTCGATGGGCTCCATCAGCGCCTCCTTGGCCAGGATCATGGCCTTCTCGGCGCTGCCGCCGATCCCGATGCCCAGCATCCCGGGCGGGCACCAGCCAGCACCCATCGCCGGCACCATCCGCAGCACCCACTCGACCAGGTCGTCCGACGGGTTGAGCGTGGCGAAGACGGCCTTGTTCTCCGACCCGCCGCCTTTGGCGGCCACCACCGCCTCGACGCGGTCGCCCGGCACCACCTCCATGTGGACGATCGCCGGGCTGTTGTCGCCGGTGTTCCGGCGCGCCCCGGCCGGATCGGAAACCATCGAGGCGCGGAGCGGATTGTCCCTGTCGCGATAGGCCCGGCGCACGCCCTCGTCGACCATGTCGGCGACTCCCATGCGGGCGTCCCAGCGGACATCCATGCCGATCTTCAGGAACACGACGACGAGGCCGGTATCCTGGCAGATCGGGCGCCTCCCTTCCGCGCACATCCGCGAATTGACCAGGATCTGGGCCATGGCATCGCGGGCCGCGGGCGATTTTTCGCGCCTGTAGGCCTCCCCCAGCGCCCGGATGAAGTCCGGGGGATGGAAATAGGAGATGTATTGCAGCGCATCGGCGATGCTGGCGATGAAATCGTCCTGCCGGATGACGGTCATGGTTTCCCTCCTCCAGTTTCCGGCCAGCGGGAACCGGCGGGTTGCAGCCCCTGGATGACCTGCCAGACGCCCCGGCGGTCCTCCCGCACCGGGAGGGTGACCCGGTGGAAGGCCAGGAAATCCTTCACGGCCGGGGAATAGAGCCGGTCCGCGACCGGCCGGCGCTCCCGCACGGCCCGGCGGAGCACTTCCGTCACGGGCGCCGCGATGCGTGGGTCCAGGTCGGACATGCGGCGCCCGGTCCATTCGTGCCCGGTCAGCGTGACGATGCCGGTGCCGTCCAGCCGGACCAGGAAATCGTCCCCGCCGTCCAGCTCCTCGTAGATCGCCAGCCAGCCGAGCCAGGGCCGGAGCGTGAAGGCATCGAACTCGGCACGGCGAGGCACCTCCCCGGGGAGACACTTGGATTGCCAGAAGTCGAGCAGGCCGGCGACAAACGGGTGAAGTTCTTCCAAGATCCTCTCCGGAAGGGTGCGGCGCGATGATGGGGCGGCACACTGCCGGACGGCAAGCACGACTTCGGGACAGGACCCGGGCTCAAGGCTGTGCTGCCGTGCCGGCGGCAGCGTCCAGCCCGTATTTTCCCAGGATCCTGGCCAGCGATCCGTCCGCCTCCAGCCGGTCCAGGACCGACTCGACCGCCCGGACCGTCGCCAGGTCGGACCGGCGCAACGCTATGGCCGCCTCGTAGTCCAGCGACGGATCGACGGTGACGCCCTTCACGGCGTCGATCGCCCGGTCCCCGGTTCTCGTCCGGTACCAGCCGAGACCGGGCAGGGAAACCACCCCCGCGTCCACCTCTCCCGCCGCGACGGCCGCCAGGATCTCCGCATCGGTCGTGAACCGGACCCGGACCGGGATGCCCCGCTCGTTGAGGACGTAATGCGCCCAGGAACCGCTCGGCACCGCCACATGCCCGGTGCGGAGATCGTCCAGCTCCCGGATGTCATCCCGGGAGACGGGCGCCACCAGCACGAAGCGCACCGGCAGGTAGGGGCGGGTCAGCAGCCGCGGGAAGCGCCGCGACGCGGGCGCGGTGCCGGCCTCGGCCCGCTCCGCCGCGTCCTCCGGAAGGCTGGCGGCCGACATGAAGGCGTCGCAGCCGGTCCGGCCGGCATATTCCTTGCTCTTGATCCAGGTGACCTCGAAGTCGAGCCCCAGCCCGCGCGCGATCTGTTCACCCAGTTCGAGCTGGAAACCCGGCGGCCCCGGCTCTCGGCTGGAGAACGGCAGGGCGTCCGGCGCCGCGCAGATCGCGAAGCGGCCGGCCCGGCGCATGTCGTCCAGCGTTCCGGCTGATGCGGCGCCGGTGACGGCCAGCCCCAGGCAGACGGCCGCCGGCAGGATTCGCCGGGCGGTCATGGCTTCTGCTCCGGACCGGCGCGCAGCGACAGGATATAGGCCGCCAGTTCCCAGATCTCCTCCTCGCTGAGCGTGCTCTTCCAGGGCGGCATCACCAGCGCGCCCCGTTTCCTGCCGTTGGCGATGACGGTGAACAGGGCTGCCGGCGTCAGGTCCGAGCGCCGCTGAAGCGTGGCGCCCTTGCCGCCCGAACCGGCATGGCCGTGGCAATAGACGCAGCTCTGGTTGAAGCGCGTCGAGCCGTTCCGGATGGTCTCGGGGGCCTCCAGGTCGATGCTCGGGACCGGCTCGGCCGCGGCCGGCGCCCCCGGGAATGCTGCCAGCAGCCCGGCCAGGGCGAGGCCTGGCAGCCTCGGCCGGATGATGGTTGATGTCGTGGGCATGATGCTCGTGTCCGACGAAGGGGTGAAGCGGCGATCCGGGCCGGCGCCCCGCTCGTGGCGCCGGCCCGTCCTGACGGGAAGGAATTCCGGTCCTCAGTCCAGCGCGAAGACCACCATCGCCGCCCCGCCCTGCAGCTCCTTCACCCGCGGGAAGACGCTCGCCATGAAGCCCGGGGCCAGCGACCCCCAGCCGCTCGGGACCGCGATATACTGCTTGCCGCCCACGGCATAGCTGATCAGACCGCTCCGGATGCCCGACCCGGTCCGGAACTGCCACAGGACCGAACCGTCATCGGCGTCGTAGGCCCGGATCACCCCTTCCGGATCGCCGTTGAACACCAGCCCGCCGCCGGTGGTCAGCACGCTGCCCAGGCCGGGGATCGGGTAATCGACGGTCCATTTGCGCTCGCCGGTGACCGGGTCCCGGGCATCCAGGCGGGCGCTGGCCTTGCGGCCCGGCGGCGGCACCGCCTCCAGCTTGTCGACGCCCAGGTACAGCCCGGCGATGCCCAGCTTGGACGGGTCCTGCTTGCCGGGCACGGCGATCTGGCAGACCTCCATGGCGTTGGTGTACCAGAGCCCGGTCTTGGGGTTGTAGGCGCCGTGGTTCCAGCTCCGCGTGCCCAGCAGGTAGGGGCACACCAGGTTCTCCTTGCCGAACTCCAGGGGGCGGCGGTCGATCAGCTCGCCGGTCTTCGGATCGATGGTCTTGACGAAATTGTAGGTCTCGCTGAGCGGCCAGACATTGGCCAGGGCGCCGGTCGCCTTCTCCATCACGAAGACGAAGCCGCTCTTGTTCAGGTGGACGATCAGCTCCCGGCCGCCGTCCTCGACGACCAGCGCCTCGTAGGCGCTGTCATAATCCCAGGTGTCGTGCGGGATCTCCTGGCGGTGCCATTTCAGCTTGCCGGTCTTGGGATCGAGCGCCAGCAGGCTGGCGGTGTAGAGGTTGTCGCCCTTGCGCCCGTCGCCGTAGAAGTCGGGGGCCGCGTTGCTGGTGCCGATGAAGATCGTGTCGGACACGGGATCGTAGGTCCCGGGCATCCAGGCCCCGCCGCCGCCGACGTCGCCGGTGTCGCCCGGCCAGCTCTCCTCGCCCTGCTTGATGGTGTCGAAGGTCCAGGCCTTCTCGCCGGTCGCGGCCTTCACCGCGAAGATCTTGCCCCGCTGCGGCTGGTCGCCGCCCGTCGTCCCGCCGACCAGCACGTCGCCGGCCAGGACCGGGGGCGAGGAGAAAAGGCAGCCGGAGCACTTGGCCTGGTCGACCAGCCGCGTGGACCAGACCTCCTTGCCGGACAGGCTGTCCACGGCGACGAAACGCCCATCCATCGTCCCGATATAGACCCTGCCGTTCCCGACCGTGACGCCGCGGCTGGCCGAGGCGTAGAAGCTCTCGTAGGCCAGCGGGTCGATCTGGGGCTGGTAGTGCCAGATCTGCTCGCCGGTCGCGGCGTTCAGGGCGAAGACGTTGTTGTTCGGCCCGATATAGTACATCACGCCGTCGACCACGATCGGGGTGGCCTGGAGCCCCATGGTGATGTCGCCGGGCTGGTGGATCCAGGCGACCTTCAGGTCCTTGACCGTCGTCTTGTCGATCTGGTCCAGAGGGCTGTAGCGCCAAGCGTTGGACGTGCGGTGGTACTGCGGCCAATCCTCGGGGTTCTCGGTTCCCGGGGCGGGCGCCTGGGCGAGCGCCCCGGCGGTGCCGCCGATCGCGGCAAGGGCGAATGTGAGTAACCGCAGCCCCAGGCCCGTCCGCCTGCGCAGTTCTCCGTGCAGCTTCATGGTGTCCTCCCGAAAGGGTCGTCTTCTTCTGTCCGCCGGCAGGCAGCGCTGGGCACCGCCCCCGGCCGCATTGGATACAATGCAACCGTAATGCCAGCGATCGGGAGGGGGAGCGCGCAACATCTGGACCATTGCGGGCACACCACCCCAAGCTATGGGGGTGCGTCCTGGAACACCTGACGCATGCCGAAGCGCCACATGTCGCAGCGGATCGCTTCCGGCAGACGGTTCCGGTGCCGTATTGCGACACCCCCCGCGTCCAACCGGACTATACCCGGCGGGTGCTTGACCCCCTCGGCCACCGGCAATCACTGTCACAATGCGGGGTTGTGCCATCGTCGGCATCCGCCTTCAGCGCACCGTGTATCTCCCTCCACTCGCACCGCCAGGACAAGCCTTCCAAGGGCACGCCTCAGGGGAACCACTTCATGATCAATCGCGGCGATCCGGAACCAGCCGGGCAGGTCGAAACCCTTCCCAACGAGATCATCGTCAAGATCTCGCCCGACGCCACGCCGGAGGGAATCAAGCAGGCACGGGACAGCCTCGGCGCCACGCTGGTCGAGACGACCGCGGTCCTGGGGCTGGAACGCTGGTCCCTCCCGGAGGACGCGTCCGGCAAGGGCTTCGACCTCGGCGCGACGCTCGACGATCAGCCGCCCGGTGACGCCATAGAGTACATGCAGGCGAACCGCGTCTATTCCGTCTCCCAGACCGTCCCGAACGACCCCGACCTGGGCCTGCTCTGGGGACTCGACAATCAGGGCCAGACCGGCGGCGTGGCCGATGCCGATATCGACGCCCCGGAGGCGTGGGACCAGGCGACCGGCTCCGGCGCCGTCGTGGCCGTGATCGACACGGGCATCGACCTGGCCCACCCCGACCTGGACGACAACCTGTGGTCCAACCCCGGCGAGATCGGCGGAAACGGCCTGGACGACGACGGCAACGGCTATGTCGACGACATCCATGGCTACGACTTCGTGAACGAGGACGCCGACCCGAACGACGACTATTCCCACGGCACCCATGTCGCCGGCACGATCGCGGCGGAGGCCGGCAACGGCCAGGGCATCGCCGGCGTCGCCTGGGATGCCCGGCTGATGGCGGTCAAGGCCTTCGACTCCACGGGCTTCGCCAACGAGTTCGACATGATCCAGGCGATCGAATACGCGGCCCTGGAAGGCGCCGACATCTCGAACCACAGCTGGGGCGCCTACGAGTTCTCCCAGGGCATCTACGACGCGATCCGGCTGGCCGCCGAGCAGGGCCAGCTTTTCGTGGCGGCGGCCGGCAACGAGTCGAACGACAACGACGCCGTCCCGGGCTATCCGGCAAGCTTCGACCTGGACAACGTCATCTCCGTCGCGGCGACGACCGCGTCCGACACCCTGGCCTGGTTCTCGAACTTCGGGGCGACCTCGGTCGACCTGGGCGCGCCGGGAGAGGGCATCTACAGCACTCTCCCCGGGAACGGCTACGGCTACCTGGACGGCACGTCGATGGCCACGCCCCATGTCAGCGGGGCCGCGGCGCTCCTGCTGTCCCAGAATCCCGGTCTCTCGGCCGAGGAGCTGAAATCCGCCCTCCTGGGTACCGCCGATCCCGTTGCGGACCTGGCGGGCCGAACCGTCACGGGCGGCCGCCTGAACGCCGCCGCGGCCCTCGCGGCGAGCGGCCCGCCGGTCGAGATCACCGGCACCGACGGCGACGACGACCTGACCGGCACGGCGGGCCGCGACATCATCCGCGGGCTGGCGGGCGACGACACGATCCAGGGCCTCCAGGGATCGGACGAGATATCCGGGGGAAGCGGACGGGACCTCCCGGCCGGCGGCGCCGGGAACGACACGATCCGCGGCGGCGCGGGGAACGACGATCTCTTCGGCGAGGAAGGCGCCGACACGATGTTCGGCGATGACGGGACGGACGCCCTGTTCGGCGGTGCCGGTGACGACAACCTGGACGGCGGCGACGGGGCGGACCGCATCCTCGGCGAGGCCGGCGACGACACCGCCGCCGGGGCCGGCGGAAACGACCTGGTCGACGGCGGCGACGGCGCCGACCGGATCGCCGGGGGCGACGGGGACGACACGATGAACGGCGGCGCCGGTGCCGACGACCTGTCGGGCGATGCCGGAACCGACATCCTCGCGGGCGGCGTCGGGGACGACACGCTGGACGGGGGCGCCGGCGCCGACAGGCTGACCGGCGTCGATCCCGCCGGGGGAGACGCCGCGGGACGGGGCGAGACCGACGCCCTGACGGGCGGCTCCGGTGGCGACACCTTCGTGCTCGGGACCGGGAACGGCACCTTCTACGAGGACGGCGACCCCCTCGCGACCGGCGAGGGCGACTTCGCCCGGATCGCGGACCTGGACGCCGGCGAAGACCGGATCGAACTGACCGGCACGCGCGACGACTACGTGCTCGATTTCTACCGCGCGGCCGACGGCGCCCTGAAGGCCGACCTGATCCACGATCCGGGCGACACCGTGCGGGGCGACAGGATCGCCCGGATCGAGACCGCCGACCGCGGCCTCGCCCTGGACGGCCCGGCCTTCGCCTACCTGGGCACCGCCACCCCCACAAGCGCCACCACGGCCGGCTCGGTCGCCGCCGTCGCGGCGGCGGCGGAACGGCCCGGAGCCGGCGCGGACGATCCCGTCCAGCCCGCAGCGGTCACCTTCCCGGTGCAGTTGTTCGACGGGGGCGGGTACCTGTGGGACATCTGGCAGGACGGGTCGATCTTCGACGGCTCGGCCGATGCCTATGACGGCGGCATGGCCCTGATCGGCTTCCCGTTCCTGGAGGACGCCGGAACGGAGGAGGACGGGCGCGAGATCGTCATCGGGCCGCGGTCGCCGGAAGGATCGGAGGGGATCTCGGTCACCCGGAAGATCTTCGTTCCGGGCGACCAGACCTGGGCGCGGTTCCTGGAGGTCGTCACCAACACCGGCACGGTGACGACGACCTACGCGGTCGACATCGTGACCAACTTCGGGTCCGACCTGGAGACGTCCGTCATCGGCACGTCGAGCGGCGATACGGTCTTCGATCCCGGAGACCAGTGGATCGTGAGCGACGACCAGGAGGCTGCCGTTGACCCTACCCTTCTGCACGTGATCCGGAGCGCGGATGGCGCGGCGCCGTCATCCGCGTCCCTCACCGAGGATTCCCTCGGCTTCACCTATGACCTGACCCTGGCTCCGGGGGAATCCCGGATCGTCATGCATTTCGCGTCGCAGAACCCCGACCAGGCGACCGCCCTGGCCAAGGGGCCGGTCCTCGCCTCCCTGGACGGCGGGGCGCTGGCCGGCCTGAGCGACGACGAGATATCCCGGATCGTCAATTTCGGCCTTTCCGATCCCGAGCCTGTGGCCGGTACGGAGGGGGCCGACCTGCTGTCCGGGACGGACCGGCGGGACGGGATCGACGGGCGCGGGGGCGACGACCTGATCCAGGGGCTGGGCGGCGACGACGACCTGTCCGGCGGGTCCGGCGACGACGTGGTCGCCGGGGGGGCCGGGAACGACCGGATCGACGGCGGCGACGGCGACGACACCCTCGGCGGCGACGCGGGAAACGATACCCTGGACGGCGGCGGCGGATCGGACGACCTGGTCGGGGGAGCCGGCGACGACTCCCTGCGCGGCGATTCGGGGGATGACAGGATGCTCGGCGGCGACGGGGCCGACCGCCTGGAAGGAGGCGACGGGCAAGACGTGGCGAACGGCGGCGCCGGAGACGACACCGTCAGGGGCGGTGCCGGCGGCGACCGGCTCCAGGGCGGCACGGGCAACGACACCGTCGAAGGCGGGGACGGCAGCGACAGGCTCGCCGGTGCCGCCACGGCCCCCGGCACGTTCGGCACCGGCGAGACGGACGTGATGACCGGCGGGGCAGACGAAGACGTGTTCGTGCTCGGCGACGGCGAGCGCGTGTTCTACGACGACCTGGACGCGACCGCCCCCGGTGAGGGCGAATACGCTCTCCTGACCGACTTCCGGGGCACCGCCGACCGGATCGAGCTGACCGGCACGGCGGATCTCTACCGGCTGGACTTCTTCGCGCCCTCCGCCGGCACCTTCGACGCCGCCCTGATCTACGACACCGACGAGGCCCGCGGGGAACTGATCGCGATCCTCCAGGACGTGCCGACGAGCCTGAGGCTGGCCGATCCCGGCTTCCTTTTCGTCTGACCGCAGGACCCGGCTGCCCGGGCCCTCACGAGAAGCCCGCGACGGGATGGGGCACGTAGTGCTCCTCCAGCGCGGACATCTCCTCCGGCGACAGCTTGACGGAGAGCGCCGCGACGGCGTCCTCCAGGTGGTGCGGCTTGGAGGCGCCGATGATCGGCGCCGTGACGGCGGGCTTGTGCAGGAGCCACGCCAGCGCGATCTGCGCCCGCGGGATGCCGCGCGCCTCGGCGATGCGGCCGACGCTCTCGACTACCTTGCGGTCGGCGTCCTCGGTCGCCCGGTAAAGCGTCTTGCCGAACTCGTCCGTCTCGGTGCGCCGGGTGGGTTCGGCCTGCCAATCCCGCGTCAGCCGGCCGCGCGCCAGCGGGCTCCAGGGGATCACGCCGATGCCCTCCTCCCGGCACAGGGGCAGCATCTCGCGCTCCTCCTCCCGGTAGAGGAGGTTGTAATGGTCCTGCATCGTGACGAAGCGCAGCCAGCCGTGCCGGTCGGCGAGGTGGAGCGACTTGCAGAACTGCCAGGCGAACATGGACGAGGCGCCGATGTAGCGCGCTTTCCCGGCCTTCACGACGTCGTGGAGCGCTTCCAGCGTCTCCTCGATCGGCGTCGAATAGTCCCAGCGGTGGATCTGGTACAGATCGACATAATCCGTTCCCAGCCGGCGGAGGCTGGCGTCGATCTCGGTCATGATCGCCTTGCGCGACAGGCCGCGGCCGTTCGGTTCCTTGCGCATGGGGCCATGCACCTTGGTGGCGATCACCACCTCGTCGCGTTTGGCGAAGTCGCGCAGCGCCCGGCCGACGATCTCCTCGCTCGACCCGGCCGAATAGACGTTGGCCGTGTCGAAGAAATTGATGCCCAGCTCCACCGCGCGCTGAAGGAAGGGCCGGCTCTGCTCCTCGCCCAGCGTCCACGGGTGCGTTCCCCTGTCGGGCTCGCCATAGGTCATACAGCCGAGACACAGACGCGACACTTTCAACCCGGTCCGGCCGAGATTGACATACTCCATGATCCATCCTTTCAGAGGCTTCGTGATCACCCGTCAGGACATCAACAACTTCGGGCCGCACTCTGGCGCAACGCCCCGCGTTCGGCGATATGTTCAGGCCACGTTCCGAATCAGGTTCACCATAGCAAGGGATCGCCGCCATGGATCGGCACCGACTGGACAACGGGCGCATCGGCGCCGTCATCAAGGCCGACGGGGCCGAACTCTGCTCGCTCCGGCTGACGAGCGGCGCCGGAGGGACCGCCGGCGAAGGATACGAACTGCTGTGGCAGGCCGGCCCGGCCTGGCCGCGCCACGCGCCGGTGCTGTTTCCCATCGTCGGCCGGCTCAAGGACGACCGCCTGGCCCACGGGGGAACCGATTATCCGATGACGCAGCACGGCTTCGCCCGCGACCGCCGCTTCGCCTGGGCCGGGCACGGCCCGCACTCCTGCCGGCTGACCCTGGCGGACGATGCGGAGACGCGCCGGCGCTATCCCTTCGCCTTCCGGCTCGACGTCACCTACGCGCTGGAGGGCGACTCCCTGCTGGTCAGCCATCTGGTCTCGAATCCCGGGCATGAAGAGCTTCCGGCCTCGCTCGGCGCCCACCCGGCGTTCCGCTGGCCGCTCGCCGACGGAATTCCCAAACACGCCCACGAGATCGAGTTCGACGCGGACGAACCGGCGCCGGTGCGCCGCATCGACGGCGGCCTGCTGAAGCCGGACGAATTCCCGACCCCGATACGGGACCGGCGGCTGCGCCTGGACGAGGCCCTGTTCGCCGAGGACGCCCTGATCCTGGACCGCCCGGCGAGCCGATCGGTGCGCTACACCGCCCCGGGAGCGCCGACGGTCGAGGTTTCCTGGTCCGGCTTCGAGCAGCTCGGCCTGTGGTCGAAGCCCGGCGGCGATTTCCTGTGCATCGAGCCCTGGCACGGCTTCGCCTCCCCGGCCGGCTTCGACGGTCCCTTCGCCGCCAAGCCCGGTCTCATGCGCATCCCGCCGGGCGGGCAGCGGGAACTGAGCTACCGAGTCACCTTTTCGTGACAGCGCCGCCTCCTGAATGCCGCATTCCCGCCTGAAATATGACTCAGCCAGATTTATGCAATGGAGTTATCTAAGGGGGAGACTGAAAACAGGGACATACCGAGAATATTGAAACTGCATACGTTTTGGGCATCAATCAAAAAGCTTCGATAGAAGAAGCGATGTTCCCGACGGCCATGGCGCCCCGCTTTTACTGTCGCTGAAGGCGGGGCCGATCACTTCTCCTTATCCCCTGAAGGACGTCGCCCTTCCTTGCCGGCCCCCGGCGCTTTCCCCATGCCCTGACGTCACAAAGGTGCCGCCCATGCCATCGAATCCGCCTAAACTCTGGGATGCCCCGGTCCTCAAGCCGAACCACACGGTCATCGACCTGTCGAAGACGGGATCCAGGACCCTGTGGACGTTCGACAGCGACGAAGACGTGCTCTTCATGGCTTCGGACGAGGTGAGGGAACTGGACCGGCTCCAGACGACCGGCGGGAACAACATCGTCCTGGCCGGCGGCAAGTTCGAACCGACCTCCCACAGCTCGCCGGCCGGCACCCTGAACTTCACGCAGGTCAACGGGTCGGTCTTCGTCGAAGGCGTTCACATCGACCATCGCCATGCCGACGGCAAGGACGCGATCAACTTCTACAGCGCGGCAGGCAAGAACGCCGACTTCATCCTGCAGAATTCCCTGATCGAGAACGTGCAGGGGACCTACGCCGGCGTCCACGCCGACATCTTCCAGCCCCAGGGTCCCACCGGCGATCTCAAGTTCTACAACGTGACGGGCACCACCACCTATCAGGGCCTCTT
This sequence comes from Skermanella rosea, assembly GCF_016806835.2. Taxonomy (NCBI): domain Bacteria; kingdom Pseudomonadati; phylum Pseudomonadota; class Alphaproteobacteria; order Rhodospirillales; family Azospirillaceae; genus Skermanella; species Skermanella rosea. The sequence continues at coordinate 61,238 of NZ_CP086114.1, forward strand.
CCTGCAGCCCAGGAACCCGATCAAGTCGGTCACGCTCGAGAACGTCGAGATGAAGAAGCTTCCCGGCGGCGACGACGAGACCTGGCTGTATTTCTTCGCCCAGCCCAAGGACCGGAAATACCCCGTCTCGCTGGAGAACGTCTTCGTCACCGAGCAGCCGGGCCAGCAGGCCGAGTATGACTCGGTCTATCCGTCGGCATGGCTGGACGGCGCGGTCCGGGACGGCGACACCATCACCTTCCCGAACCTCCCCTACGAGGGATCGATCGAGATCGGCGCCGGCAACTTCGTCTCGGCCGGCGAGGTGGGCCTGAACTACGACCGCTCGATCTACGGCAACGGGGAGCTGGCCTCGTCCGGCGCGTTCAGCGGAAACGATTCGGACGACGAGTTCGAGGGCGGGGCCGACGGGAAGCTCGTCAACTACAGCTGGGTCAAGTCGGCCGTCACCGTCGATCTCGCCGAGGGCGAGGCGAGCGGCGGAAGCGGCAACGACCGTCTCAGCGGCATCGACGACGTGATCGGATCGTCCTATTCCGACCGCCTGACCGGCAACGGATCGGCCAACACGCTCGTGGGCAACGGGGGCGACGACATCCTGATCGGCGCGGGAGGAGCGGACTACCTGGCCGGGCGCGCGGGCGACGACACCCTCGACGGCGGTTCCGGAGCCGACAGGATGCTCGGCGGCACCGGCGACGACACCTTCACCGTCGACAATCCGGGCGACCGGGTCGAGGAGCGCAACGGGGAGGGCACCGACACCGTCCTGTCCTCGATCACCTGGACCCTCACGCCCTTCGTCGAGAACCTCACGATCACCGCCGCCTCGGGGGCGACGGGCTGGGGCAGCGGCGGCGCCAACGTGATGCGCGGCGGGGCCGGACCGGACAAGCTGCACGGGATGGGTGGCAACGACGATCTCTCCGGCGGCGACGGCACCGACCAGCTGTATGGCGGCGGCGGCGCGGACGAACTCCGCGGCGGGGCCGGCAAGGACATCCTCAAGGGCGGTGACGGCGCCGACACCCTGACCGGCGGCCTCGGCATGGACCGTCTCTACGGCGGCGCCGGGGCGGACCGATTCGTCTATGAAACGGCGGACGACGGCGAGCCGGGCTGGGGCCGGCGCGACAATATCCAGGATTTCAACCGGAGCCTGGACAAGATCGACCTGACCAGGATCGACGCCGACGCCGCGGCGGGAGGCAACCAGTCCTTCGCCTATATCGGCGGCGCATCCTTCGACGGGGATGCCGGCCAGCTCCGGGTTTCCAAGGTCAATGATTTCCAGCTTGTCCAGGCCGACATGACCGGCGACGGCGAACCGGATCTCGAAATCCAGATCTCGGGCAGCGCCCCGGTCGACCGGTCCGCCTTCCTGCTCTGAACTCTGAGCCCTCCGCGCCCCGGCCGGGGCCGGCTCCCGGTTTCTCCTGCCGGGAGCCGGCTCCCGTCAATCGAGCAGCTGTCCCTCGGCGCGATAATCGATCACGTCCATCCTGTCCTCGACGGCCTTGACGCCGGGAACGTTCTGCGCCGCGACCACCAGCGCCTTGCGGTGGGCCTCGGAACTGACGCTCCCCGAGAGTTGCACGACGCCCTCCTTCACGACGACGTTCTCCCCGAACTCGGGCGCCCAGGACTGCGCCCTGAACGTTTCGATGACGCTCTCGCGCAGGCGCCGGTCGTCGGTGGTCGGCATCGGGATGGCCGGCGCCGTCGAGGTCAGGACCCGCATCACGTTCGCCCGGCTGATGATCCCGACGATACGGTGATCGCTCACGACCGGAACGCGCTTGATCCGCCGGCTCTCCATCGTGCTGACCACCTCCTCCAGCGAGGCGGCGTCATTCACGCAGGCGACGTTGCGGGTCATGACGTCCCGCACGGCACGGCTGTGTTCCTTGGCGTAGGCGTCCGCCAGTTCCTCGGGCTGCTGCGCGAAAGGGCCGGCGAAGAAGCCGAGCCACCATGATTTGCGCCGGCCGGAAGCATCGTGGGCCGTGTTGATCTCGGACCGGCGCAGAAGATCGCCCTCGCTGATGATCCCGACCACGCGGCCCTCCCCGTCCACCACGGGCATGCCGCTGATGTGATGGTCGAGCATGCGCTTGGCCGCCTCCGCGACCGTGCTGTCGGCATCTATGGTTATGACCTGCCGCGTCATGATATCGCTGGCCTGCATCGTTTCCCTCCCGCTGTCAACTGCATGCCCCTGGGTCGCTGTCCTCCGGATGGTTGCTCTTCGGACAGCTGCGTTCCTGATCGAGGCGGATGGCCCGGCGGATGGATCGCCCGGAGCGGAAGCTCGCGCCTCGATGGAATCATGCGCCTGCCCGGGCCGGAGGCATACCGGGGATTCCGCAAGGTAGAAGCGATTTTCACCGGGTCCGGGCACGAACCGGTCGCCGTCACTGCTTTTCCCACCAGGTCTCGACCGCGGGCCAGCCGACATCGTCGGGGACGGCCGATCCCGCCATGCGGGCCGGACGGCTCAACCGGTCCCAGTAGGCATAATGGACCGTGCCGATATACCAGCCGGGCAGGATATAGGCGTTCCACATCAGGACGCGGTCCAGGGCGCGGCTGGCCGCGATCAGGTCTTCGCGCGACGAGGCGCTTCCGATCCTGGCGACCAGGTCGTCCACGACCGGATCCTGCACGCCCGCGACGTTGACGGTGAACCGTTCGTTGGCGAACGGGGAACCCCAGTAATGCGCCATCTCGGGCCCGGGCAGGTCGGTGGACCGGGAGAACTGGAACGCCATGTCGAAATCGAAATCGGATCGGGACCTCTGCTCGAACTGGGCCGTCTCGACCAGCCGCAGCCGGGCATCGATCCCCGCCCTGCGCAGGCTGGCCACGAACGCAAGGAGGACATTCCGGGATTCCGGGCCGGCCGTCATGATCTCGATCGAAAGCTGCCTGCCCGTGCCGTCCACCAGCAGGCCGTCCCGGACGTGATAGCCAGCCTTGCCGAACAGGTCGAAGGCCTCGCGCCGCGCGTCGCGCTGGTAGCCGCTGCCGCCGCCGGCCGGCGGGAGATAGGCCTCTTCGAGGATCTCGCTTCTGAGATGGGATTTCCAGGGCAGGAGGAGGGTCAGTTCGGCCGGCGTCGGTTTCCCCGCGGCGGCCAGGTCGGAGTTGGGAAACTGGCTGTAGTTGCGTTGCGTCCAGCCGCCCTGGAGAACCCTGTTGATCCACTCGTGATCGAAGAGCTGCGTGACCGCTTCCCGGACCAGCCTGTCGTCGAACGGGGGCCTGCGCAGGTTGAAGACGAAATTCATGCTGCCCAAGGCTCCGCGAAGCGGGGCTTCGGCCTTGACCACCGGCAGGCCGCTCCTGTCCGGGACCCCGTCGTAGAGGGACCAGCGGGCCGGGTTGAACTCGACGACCATGTCGATCAGGCCGGCCATGAAAGCCTGGGATCTGGCATTGACGTCGCGGTAGTAGTCGACGGTCCACGTATCGAAATTGTACATGCCCCTGCGGACCGGCAGATTCTGCGCCCAGTAATCCGCCACCCGGCGATAGACGATCCGTCTTCCCGGCAGGACCTGCTCGATCCGGTAGGGGCCGCTCCCGAGCGGCGGCTCCAGGGTGTCGGTCCCGAACTTGCGCTCCGTGTAGTAATGCTTCGGCAGCACGTGCATGCTCGCGATCATGAAGACCGTGCTTTGGGCGTTCTCGGGCACGAAGGAGAATTTCACCGAGAGGGGGTCGATGGCTTCGGCACCGGTGACGTCCTTGTAAGCGATGCGAAAATACGGAAGCGCTCTCTCGCTGCTGGTCAGGAGTTCGTAGGTGAAGACGACGTCCTCGGCGGTGACGGGGCTGCCGTCGTGCCAGCGCGCCAGCGGGTTCAGGGTGAACACCGCGGAGGACCGATCGTCCGCGATCGCCACGCTCCTGGCGACGAGCGGATAGGCGGTCAGGGGATCGTCGCGCGGCGAGACGAACAGCCGGTCATAGAGCAGATCGGCCTCCGCCCCGCAGGGACGGATGGAGAAGGGCTGAAGGTTGCTGAACGACCCGATCTGCGAGAGACGCAGCGTGCCCGACTTGGGCGCGTTCGGATTGACATATTCGAAATGCTGAAACCCGATCGGATACTGCCCGTCGTCTCCTTCCCCGATGGCGAACAGCCTTGACAGACCAGGCGTCGAACCCGCCTCCGCCGCGGAAGCCATCGTCGAGGTTACAGTCGAGGTTGGCTGAGGGTGACTGGTTGCCGCTACCTCTCCGCAAAGCAGTGAAGAAGTCAGCAGCGAGCATACAATAACCAAGCCTGTAACCGAACGCGTGAGCAGGGTGTCCATCCGCCTTCTTTCACGGCTCTTGACTCAAGTTACCTTCAATATGGTCTGTCAATCCCCGATCGCAAACACCTCCTATAGGGTATGTATGTCGAATTGACTGTATTCGGATCACGAGATTACTCGTTCGGATACATGGACGACTGAACGATGCTGGAAAGCGTCTGCCGATCGTGGGCGGCAGGATGTGCGACTCTTCGGTGTCCGGCCTGTTGCAAAGTGGGCTGTAGCCGACAACAAGAAGGATCAGGCCCCATGCCAAGCTTGATGCGCCCGGGCACGGTGAGCGCCCTCACCATCGCAATTGCCGGTGCGGGGATTCCGGCGAGTTTCCCGGCACTGGCCCAGGAATCCCCTCCCCAGGCGCAGGAGCAGACCCTTCATCTGGACGAGATGCTGGTCCAGGAAGCCATCCAGCGGGGTCTGGCGGAGATCGAGATGGCCAGGCTCGCCGAAGAGCGCGCCGAGGCGGACGCGGTGCATTCCTTCGCCGAACTCATGCTGGAACAACATGGAAAGCTGAACGAGCGGCTGATCCAGGCGGCACGCGAAATCGGCGCCGAGATACCCTCCGGCCCGAACGAGAGCGAGGCGTCGGTCATCGGGCGGCTGAAGACGCTCCGAGGTGCCGCCTTCGACGAGGTCTATGCGGTGGGCGTCGCCCAGGACCACATGCGGCACCATAACTTGTACGCGCGCCTGGCGGGGTACGCTTCCGCTCCGGTCCTGCGGCGGATCGGCGCGGAAGCGGTGCCGGTGCTGGAGGAGCACCTGGCCGCGGCACAGGCGTTGCGGGTCGAGGTCCGGCCGATCGCCCAGGGTCCGCTCGGGGCGGTGCCCGACCAGGCTGCCGAGCCGAGCGAGGCGACCCCGCAACGGCGGCAGGCCCCCTATTCGGACGAGGCCGAGGGGGCCGAGCCCTGACGGCCGGCACTCGACCGGCGCGGCGGTCCTACCGTTCCGCTTCCGCCAGCCAGTGGCCCAGCGTTCCCTTGCCGGCGTCCACCTCGCTCCAGCCCGGCGGCACGCCGTCCATGTTGGGCAGCTGGTGCGCGATGCCCTTGTGGCAGTCGATGCAGGTGCGCTCGCCCGTGAACAGGTATGCCTGGTGAACCCGGGCCGCCCTGGCGCCCTGCTTGGTGATGTCCATGGATTCCGCCGAGTGGCAGTTCCGGCATTCCAGCGAGTTGTTGGCCTTCAGCCTGGCCCACTCGTGCTCGGCCAGCTCGCGCCGCATGGCGACGAACTTGTCGCGCGTATCGATGGTGCCGAAGATCTTGCCCCAGACCTCCTTGGACGCCTGCATCTTCCGGGCGATCTTGTCCGTCCATTCGTGAGGCACGTGGCAGTCGGGACAGGTCGCCCGCACGCCGGACCGGTTGGAGAAGTGGATCGTCGTCTTCAGCTCCTCGTAGACGTTGGCGTTCATCTCGTGGCAGCCGATGCAGAACGCCTCCCGGTTGGTCGCCTCCAGGGCCGTGTTGAAGCCGCCCCAGAAGATGACGCCGGCGGCGAACCCGCCGAGCGTCAGGAAGCCGAGGCTGAGATACCGGCTGGGACTGGAGAAGGTGCGCCACGGATGCACCAGGAATCCCGGCAGCTTCATCCTCATTTGTTCTCACCCCCGCCGGAGGGCCTGCTGATCAGGCTGTCGATATCCTTGAACTCGTTCGGCACGAAGGGCTGCGCCGCGGTCTGGGGAACGTGGCACTGCATGCAGAAGTACCGGCGCGGCGACACCTGCCCCAGCATCTGGCCGTCGCGGTCCATGTAGTGGGTGATGCTGATCATCGGCGCCTGCACCGCCTCGGTGAACTGCCGGCTGTGGCAAGTCAGGCAGCGGTTGGTGTTCAGGTTGATCTGGTAGTCGCGCACATTGTGCGGGATCACCGGGGGCTGCTCCGGATAGTTCCTTGAAACCCTGCGGTCGTCGGTCACGTCCGCCGGGATCGGGGGGGCCGGCAGCTCGTCGGTGAACGTGACCGGCGGGCGGAACGGGGTCTGGATCGGCTGCTGGGCCGAGATGACGGCCGGCACCAGCACCGGGAGTGCCGCGAGGGCGGCGTAGAAGAGTACTCTCATGGCTTCCGCCCCTTACACCGCGGTTATCCTGACCGCGCATTTCTTGAAGTCGGTCTGCTTGGAGATCGGATCGGTGGCGTCCAGCGTCACCTTGTTGATCAGGCGGGTGCTGTCGAACCAGGGCACGAAGACCAGGCCGCGCGGCGGCTTGTTGCGCCCCCGGGTCTCGACGCGCAGGCGGACCTCGCCCCGGCGCGACTGGACCAGCACTTCGGAACCCCGGCGCAGCTTGCGGGCCGCGGCGTCGTCCGGGTGCATGTAGACCAGCGCCATGGGCACCGCCTTGTAGAGTTCGGGCACCCGCATGGTCATGGACCCGGAATGCCAGTGCTCCAGCACCCGGCCGGTGACCAGCCACAGGTCGTATTCCGCATCCGGCGCCTCGGCCGGCGGTTCGTACGGGAAACCGAAGATGATCGCGCGGCCGTCGGGGTTGCCGTAGAAGCGGATGCCCTCTCCCGGCTTCACGTAGGGGTCCAGGCCCTCCCGGTAGCGCCAGCGGGTCTCCTGGTTGTCCACGACGGGCCAGCGCATGCCGCGGACCTTGTGGTACTCGTCGAAGTCGGCCAGGTCGTGCCCGTGATGGCGGCCGAACGAGGCGTATTCCTCGAACAGGCCCTTCTGGACATAGAACCCGAAGGCCCGGGCCTCCCGGTTCTCGTACTCGGGGTCCATGTCCTCCAGCGGGAACCTGTTTACCTCACCGTTGGCGAACAGCACGTCGAACAGCGTCTTCCCCCGGTATTCCGGGTTCCGGTCCAGCGTCTCGGCCGGCCACACCTCGTCGGTCGTGAACCTTTTCGAGAACTCCATCATCTGCCACAGGTCGGAGCGGGCCTCGCCCGGTGCCGGGACGAGCTGGTGCCAGAAGTGGGTGCGCCGCTCGGCGTTGCCGTAGGCGCCTTCCTTCTCGACCCACATGGCGGCCGGCAGCACCAGGTCCGCCGCCATCGCGGTCACGGTCGGATAGGCGTCCGACACCACGATGAAGTTGTCCGGGTTCCGGTAGCCGACATAGGTCTCGTTGTCGGAGTTGGGTGCCGCCTGGAGGTTGTTGTTGACCTGGATCCAGTAGGCGTTGAGCTTGCCGTCCTTCAGCATGCGGTCCTGCTGGACCGCGTGGTATCCCGGCTTGTCCGGCAGCAGCCCCGCCGGCAGCTTCCAGATCTCCTCGGTCTTCTTCCGGTGCTCCGGGTTGGTCACCTGCATGTCGGCCGGCAGGCGGTGGGAGAAGGTCCCGACCTCGCGCGCGGTGCCGCAGGCCGAGGGCTGGCCGGTCAGGGAGAACGGGCTGTTGCCCGGCTCCGAGATCTTCCCGGTCAGCAGATGGATGTTGTAGATCATGTGGTTGGCCCAGACGCCGCGGACGTGCTGGTTGAACCCCATGGTCCAGAACGACATGACCTTGGTCCTGGGATCGGCGTACAGCTCGGCCAGGGCCAGCAGGCGCTCCTTGGGAACGCCGGTCAGTTCCGCCGTGTAGTCCGCCGTATAGGTGGCGACCAGCTTGGCGAACTCGTCGAAGCTGCTGGGCGTCGAGGCGGTCGCCTCCTTCGCCCCGGTCGCCCTGACCTCCAGCACGTGCTCCGGCCGCAGGCCGTAGCCGATGTCCGTCTGGCCCATGCGGAAGTTGCAGTGCTTGTCGACGAACTCCCGGTTGACCCGGCCGGTTTGGATGATGTGATTGGCGATGAAGTTGAGGATCGCCAGGTCGGTGCCCGGCTTGAACACCATCGGCACGTCGGCCAGCTCGTAGCTGCGGTGCTCGAAGGTGGACAGCACGGCGACCTTGACGTGGGGCGCCGAGATCCGGCGGTCCGTCACCCGGGTCCACAGGATCGGATGCATCTCCGCCATGTTGGAGCCCCACAGGACGAAGGCGTCGGCCGCCTCGATGTCGTCGTAGCAGCCCATCGGCTCGTCCATGCCGAAGGTCCGGATGAAGGCGACGGCCGCCGAGGCCATGCAGTGGCGGGCGTTGGGGTCCAGGTTGTTGGAGCGGAAGCCGGCGCGCATCAGCTTGCTCGCGGTATAGCCTTCCCAGATCGTCCACTGCCCCGATCCGAACATGCCGACCGCCGTCGGCCCCTTCTCCTTCAGCACCCGCTTCCACTGGCGGGCCATCTCGTCGAAGGCGCGCTCCCACGACACCGGCTGGAACTCGCCGTCCTTGTGGTACTCGCCGTTCCGCATGCGCAGCATCGGCGTCGTCAGGCGGTCCTGTCCGTACATGATCTTGGACAGGAAGTACCCTTTCACGCAGTTCAGGCCCCGGTTGACCTCGGCCTTGATGTCGCCGTGGGTGGCGACCACGCGGTCGTCCTTGACCGCGACCATGACGCCGCAGCCCGTGCCGCAGAACCGGCAGGGCGCCTTGGACCATTTGAGCTTCGCGTCCTGCCCGGCGACCAGGGACTGCTGGGCTGCGGCCGGAAGGCTGATCTGGGCCGCGGCCGCGGCCGCCGCGGCCGCGTTGGCCTTGATGTAGTCTCTTCGCGTCAGTTTCACGATTTCCCCCTGACTTTCAATCCGCCGCATCCGGCCCGTCCACCTGGTGCCCGTCCACCTGATGGAAGACCATGTTGACCGCCATGACCCCGTCCAGCAGGCTGATCTCGCTGATCCGGGCGACGATTTCCCCCTCGTCGGCGGTCTCCAGCGTGACCACCATCTTCCCCGCCTCCGCGGCGTGGACCTCGATCCCGGGCATAGCCGAAACGGCTCCCCTGGCGGCATCCATGAACTCCGGGAGAGCCTGGACGACCAGGCTCGAGATATGGACTTCATCGGACATTGCTTGTTCCCTCTTGGCCCCCTGCGGAAACGACCGTCACCGCCCCGGCCGGACACGGGGAAACGCACGCACCGCATCCGGTACAGGCTGACGCGTCCACATCGGGCCGGGACGGGCCGCCCCGCCCGATGGTGAAATTGATCGCGCCGGTCGGGCACGCGTCGCGGCAGCTCTGGCAGACGATCCCCATCCTGGCGAAGCAGGTATCGGCGATGGTTGCTGCCTGGAACCAGGGAGCCCCCTGCGTCAGGTCGAACACGGGGACCGGGCAGGCCTCGGCGCAGTCGCCGCAGAAGGTGCATTCGCCGTTCCGGAAATCGACCTCCGGGTATCCCCCGTCGCCCGCCGCGACGATGCCTTCCGGACAGGCGTCCGCGCACGCTCCGCATCGAACGCAGGCGTCGAGCACGCGCGCATCGGAGGCGTAAGGCGGCCGCACGGGCACCGGCCCGCGCCGCAGCCGTCCTCTCAGCAAGCCGCGCCGCCCGGGATCGATCCTGTTCTCGGACATGATGCTAGACCGGCGGCGGCCCCGGAGGTCCGGCGACGAGCTGGTACATCCAGACGATGAAGCCATAGCCCCCCACGACCGCCACGGCCACGAACGGCCAGATGACGAAGGCGAGAAGCAGGAACATGAGGATCTCCCGCCGCTTGACGGCCCCCTCCACGGGAGTTTTCCCGACGGATACTCCGGCTGTTGTTTCGTCTGTCACTCTGCTTATCCCTCGGCCACTTCTTGGACTGCCATTGGCTGGGCTCGAAGCACAATAACGCACAAAAAACGTAAATTGAAAAGCAAAAAAGCCGGTTTCAGGGCAACAAGAAACCCTCAAATTCTTTGTTTTGTTAACAGTTTCGGCCAAGGAACCGACTTTTATCTAATACCCTCTTGATATTTGTCAATTTGGCTGAATAATCGTCAATATCATTGATCTAGATCAATCATTTTCAAATCTTTTATCTTGACCGGGACTGTGCAGGAAACGGGAAGCGTCTCCTGGCGTCCGGCATCGCGCCTGCCTACCGCCAGTTCTGCGCCAGGACCTGCTCATGCATGACCAGGAAAGCGCCCAGGCCGTGGACCTCGTTCGTGCTCCGGGGGCGGGCCAGGTAATAGGCGAGGTCGCCGACGCCGGTTCCCACGCAGATATTGCGGAGGTTGGTCCGGCCGTCGGTGCCGAGCGAGACCTGGTCAAGGACGCCCAGGAAACCCTTGCGCCCAGCGGCCGCGAAAGCGGCGGCCGGAACATGGCCGCGCTCGATGGCCCTGGAGATGACGTAGGTGAACATGCAGGAGCACGATGTTTCCAGCCAGTTTCCGCCCAGCGATCCCTTATCTACGACCTGGAACCAGCGGCCGGTCGTCGGGTCCTGGAAACGGGCGAGCGCCGCGACGAGACCTTTCACCAGGGCGACCAGTTCCGGGCGTCGGGGATGGCTGGCCGGGATGATGTCCAGCACGTCGATCAGCGCCATCCCGTACCAGCCGATCGACCGGCCCCAGAACTCGGGCGACCGCCGGGTCGCCGGGTTGGCCCAGGCCGGATCGCCCTGCTCGTCGTATCCGTGGTAGAGCAGCCCGTTGGTCGGGTGCTTCAGGTGGCTGGCATAGATCAGGAGCTGGTTGACGGTCTCGTCATAGGCGCCGGCGGCGCCTCCGTAGGCCCGCCCGTAACGGGCCAGGAACGGAAGCGCCATATAGGTTCCGTCGAGCCACAACTGCCCGACCAAGCCGGTCGAGTGCCAGAACCCCCCGTCGGTGGTCCGGGGATACGTATCGAAGACGCGCCGTACCCTGTCCGCCGCCAGCCGGTACTTGTTCAGCCCGGTCTCGCGATGGAGGATCAGCAGCAGGTTGCCGGGCAGGATGTGGTCGAGCAGGTTGATCGGCACGTCGATGTTTCCGGCGGCATCCACGTGGCGGTCGACCCAGTCCCGGATGTATCGGAGATACCGGCCGTCCCGGGTGCGCTGGTACACCCGGTACTGGCCCAGCAGGTAGAAGGCCCTGTAATAGGTCCAGGACCCGAAAGCCGCCGGATCGGGATTGCGCGCCAGCGTCGACTCCACCATGGCCCGCCCCCAGTCGGTCCCGTCGTTGACGTCCAGCAGGTCGATGTTGGGGCCGCCGCTGCCGGTCGTGGCCGTCAGCCGGACGGTGTTGGAACCGGCACGCAGGGCGGCGGTCAGGCTGCGCGTCGCCCAGGACGGCCAGCTTCCGGTGGCCGGGAAGGAGAGCGCCGCATCGACGACGGAGCCGTTGACCCGCACCGCCATGGGCCGGCTGCCCGTCGATCCGTTGGCATAGCGGATCACCAGGGTGGCGGTTACCGCCCGCGGCACGGTCACCAGCCACTCCACGTAGCTTCCGGCTTCCTGGAACGCGTTGACGTAGGCGGTGCCGGAGAAGCCGCCATGGATGGTCTCCAGGACCCCGCGATGGATCCTGGCGGTCTCGGCCTGGTAGGTGGTGGTGGCCGCTGCCGCGGGGCCGGCCAGGAAGGGCATTCCGAAAAGGCTGCCGCCGCCCGCCAGCGCGGCGGCACTCCCCATCCCCTTCAGGAACCCGCGCCGCGGGATGCCGCCGGTCGTGACGGATTCCAGGCGGTCCATGGCCTTCTCCCTCCAGCAGTCGCGATCCGATCCGTTTTCCAGGAATCGTAACGCTTGCGAAGGAGGCCTGTCGCCGTCTCGACGGGTGCATGGCGTCGGTACACGGAAGTGCTTCGACGCCTACTCCTTGAGTGCGCGCATGGCTGCGTCAGGTTCCCGGTCGATGATGCGGAGCAATGTTCTCGCCGGACCCTCAGGGACACGGCGCGATTGCTCCCAGTTCCGCAGGGTGGCTACGCTGATATCGAACGTCCGCGCGAACCGTCCCTGGGACAGGCCGGTCTTCGCCCGGATCGCGGCCACGTCCATCGATCCGCTCGTGCGCGCCTCTCCCCTCTCGACCTTCGCCATCAGCTCCGGCCCGGATAGAGGATCGATCTCCGCTTCCTCCTCGGCGGCGCCCATGTCCGCGTCGTACGCTTCCTTGAGCCGGTCCAGGTCGACACGGGCCTGCCGCCGGGCCTCTTCAGCCGTGAAGCGCTTGATAGACATCGCGGATCTCCTTCTTGGCGGGCCATGATGGAATGATGCGCCGGACGTCACCTCGCAGCGTGTAAACGACGACGAGGACGAATCCCCGGACCCGACCGACGGCGACGACCCGGCGCTCGCCGTAGTTCCTTCGGTCATCGTCCCATTCCAGGATCGGCCCGTCGAAGATGCCGGACGCGAAGGCGAAGTTGTACCCCCGCTCACGCAGACATCGGTCACTCTTCGCTTCGTCCCATTCGAACATGATACATCATGCGCCAATGGCGTATATGCGTCAATGGCGTATGATCTTGATCAGCTCCCGCCCGACGCCTGAAGGAAGCTCTCCGCCTCCTCCCGACTCTCGTAGATGTGCGGGGCGACGTCGCGGCGGCTCAGGGCGTCGCCCAGCTTCATGTGCAGGAAGGCGCTCGTGGTGTAGCGGCTGACGTCGCTGTAGAAGCGGTCCATCAGACCCTTGACCATGTCGGTATAGTCGTCCAGCACCTCCGGCAGGATCACGAAGTTGTCGTAGTTGACGATCGCGCGGACCTTGCGGCCGAGCGGGGCCAGGTGGCCCTCGACCGCTCGCCGGATCTTCGCCACGTCGTCCGCGCTTCGGACGACATAGCCCTCCAGGTTGATGAAGAAGACGTTCGTCTTCGGGTCCAGGACGAAACGGGATTCCAGCGGCAGGCTCAGCCATTCGTCCCGGTAGCGCATCGGCTGGGTGCGGAACAGGCGGCCGTCCATCACTTTCGGCTCCTCCCGGATGATCGGGCGGAAGGCCATCCGGCTCAGGACGTCCCGCTCCAGGTCCAGGCCCGGGGCGATCTCGGTCAGCACCAGACCCTCGGGGCACAGGCGGAAGACGCAGCGCTCCGTGACATAGAGCACGGGCTGCCCCCGTTCGCCCGCCAGCCGGCCGCTAAAGGTGCGGTGCTCGACCTCCTCGACGAATTTCGGCACGTCCTTGGCCGCGAAGGTGCCGACGAAGACGACCTTCTTGGCGTTCTGGCTGATGTTGATGAAGCCGCCCGCCCCGGCCAGCCGGCTGCCGAACTTGCTGACATTGACGTTTCCCGCCCGGTCCACCTGGGCCATGCCGAGAAACGCCACGTCCAGCCCGCCCCCGTCGTAGAAGTCGAACTGGGCCGGCTGGTCCACCAGCGCCTGGATGTTGCGCGCGGCGCCGAAGTTCAGCCCGCCGGCCGGAAGGCCCCCGATCGTCCCGGGCTCCGTGGTCAGCGTGATGAACTCGAGCATCCGCTCCTCGTTTGCGACGCTGGCGACCCCCTCCGGCATGCCGATGCCCAGGTTGACCACGCCGTTGGCCGGCAGCTCGAACGCCGCCCGCCGGGCGATGATCTTGCGTGGCCCCATCTCCATCACGGGGACGTCCCGGATCGGCACGCGGATCTCCCCGGCGAAGGCGGGATCGTAGCGGGTCGCGAAGGTCTGCCAGTGCTCGTCGGGCGGCGCCACCACGACGCAGTCCACCATCACGCCGGGGATGCGCACGCTCCTGGCATCCAGGCTGCCGCGGTCGGCGATGCGCTCGACCTGCACGATCACCACGCCGCCGGAGTTGCGGGCCGCCGTGGCGATTGCCAGCGCCTCCAGGACCAGCGCCTCCTTCTCCATGGTGATGTTGCCGTCGGGATCGGCGGTGGTGCCGCGCAGGATCGCGACATCGATGGGAAAGGCCTTGTAGAACAGGTAATCCTGGCCGTGCAGGGTGATCGGCTCGACCAGATCCTCGGTCGTGCGGTCGTTGATCTTGCCGCCGCCGTGGCGCGGATCGACGAAGGTGTCCAGGCCGACCCGCGTGATGCAGCCGGGCTTGCCCGCCGCGATGTCGCGGAACAGATGGGAGATGACGCCCTGCGGCAGGTTATAGGCCTCGATGCTGCCGTCGATCGCCAGCTTCTGGAGCCGCGGGCACAGGCCCCAGTGCCCGCCGACCACCCGGCGCACCAGCCCGTCATGGCCCAGATGGTTCAGCCCGCGCTCCTTGCCGTCGCCCTGGCCGGCTGCATAGACCAGCGTCAGGTCGCGCGGCCGGGCGTGGGCCTGGAAATGACGCTCGATCTCCACCGCGATGGCCTCGGCGAACCCGATGCCGACGAACCCGCCGGTCGCCACCGTGGCGCCGTCGCGGATCAGGCGGACGGCGTCCTCGGCCGACACGATCTTGCCCCGGGCGGCCACCGGCCCGCCCGACGGAAGCGGCCCGCCGCCGAGAAGGGGATGACCCGCGGAGCCGGATTTCTCCTGTTTCGTCATAGCACATCCTCCCCGTCGTTTTTTCTTGACGAATCCTGGGCCGCCCCGGCGGGCATGCCGCAGCCGAGCAACTAACCCTTCAAGGATGTTGTTGGTGCCTTGGGAGGAATTTAAACCGTCGTTTCCGGGCGGAGGTCACCGGTTCCAGCGCTGCGCGCCGAAGCTCGAGCCGAAACCGGGCGTCGTGAACCCAGAGCTGAAGCCCGGCGTCGTCCAGCGCGGGCCGCCGAAGGACTGGTATTGCCGCCGGTCGTATAGGGAGCGCTGCCGGTCGAAGCGGTCGATCCGGCTCCGATAATGCCGCTGACCCGTCGGCGGGATGATGATCACGGTGGATCCGGGCGGCGCCACGACGACGGAACCCGACCTGTCGCGCGCCTCGGCCGACAGGGGGGCTACCAGCAGTGCACCAAGGAAAAAGGCGACGAGCGAGCGCATCATTCCACCTCCCGCGGCCCCGCATCCGTGTACCGGCCGCTTCAGGACATCTGGTGACTGGCCCCGCCGAATACCATGGTAATAACGGCCTTTCACCCACGCTGCCAGGGAGAACGCCGCCATGGCTCAGGACCCAGACACCCCGACGGCCCCGGCCCTCTCCGGCGCCCTTCATCATGTCAGCCTGCCCGTCCGCGACGCGGCGCGCTCCGCCGCCTTCTACCGGGACGTCCTGGGGCTGAGGCAGATCGACCGCCCGGACTTCGATTTCCCGGGCGCCTGGTTCTCCCTGGGCCCGGGCCAGCTTCATCTGATCCAGGATACCGGCTCGACCTTCCGGGAGGACAAGCCGGTCGACGCGCGGGACATCCATTTCGCGATCCGCGTCGCCAGCTACCGGGCCGCCCTGCTCCACCTGATCGCCCAGGGCTACCGGAAGGCGGGAACCCCCGGCGCCGGCGCGCTCAACGGCATGAAGGTCAGTCCCCGGGCGACCGCGGGTTTTCCCCAGATCTACCTGCTCGACCCCGACCGCAACGTCATCGAGATCAACGCCGGCAGCCTCGACATCGCGGAGGACGAGGTCGCCCGCCTGCTGGAATAGCGGGACCGCACCGATCCGCTCAGATCTCGTACTCCAGCGGTTCCGGCGCCGACGCGCTCCGGTTCCGGGCGATCCATCCGGCGCGCTTGCGCGCCAGGACGCCGTGGAGATCCAGGACGGTCCGGCCGCCGGTCGTGACGAACAGGAACGGCAGCACGCCGTGGACGCAGCACGCCAGCCCGCCGCCCAGCATCCGAAGTCCGAACCCGACCGCGAAGATAAGGTGCTCCAGGTAGGACTCCCCCACCGCGGAGGGATGATCCGTAAAAAGCCGTATACCGGCCGGCGCTCCCAGGTTTTGCCGCCCTTCCATGATCGTCCTGGAAATCATGATGCCCCGCTCCTTCCGAACTATACGATCCGAGGCATCCTTATAGGGCCGCGAAGTTTCCAAATGACTTCGACGGCCCCATGAAGTTGTTTCAGTTGCTTCAGCCCGCCGGCCGGAACACGATCGCCACCGGCGTGATCGACCGGGTCACGGTCCCGGTGGGCGTCAGCCGCCCGGACTCCCGGTCGATCCGGAACTGCACGATGTCGTCGCCCTTCTGGTTGGCGACATAGAGCCAGGTTCCGCCCGGATCGATGGCGAAGTTGCGCGGGAAGGCGATGCCGGCCGTGGTATGCCCGATCGGCGACAACAGCCCGCTGGAAGCGTCGATCCCGAAGGACGCGATGCTGTCGTGCCCCCGGTTGGAGGCGTAGAGGAACCTGCCGTCGGGATGGACCGCGATCTCGGCGGTGCTCTGGGGACCGGCGTAGCCGGCCGGTTCGGTCCGCACGGTCTGGAGCCCGCGGCCGAGCTCGCCCGTGGCCGGGTCGTATTCCAGCGCGGTGATGGTCGCGTTCAGCTCGTTCAGGACATACAGGATGCGCCCGTCCCGGTGGAACGCCACGTGCCTCGGGCCGGCTCCGGGCGCCATGGAAGCCTCGCTCACCAGGAACAGCCTGCCGCCCTCCAGCCGCAGGATCTGCACCTTGTCGATGCCCAGGTCGGCCGTGGCGATGTACCGGCCGGCCGGATCGAAGGTGACCGCGTGCGGGTGCGGCGCCTCCTGGCGCTCCGGGTTGGGGCCGCTGCCCTTGTTCATGAACTCGCCGCTCGCGGGGCCGAGCCTGCCGTCCGCCTCGATCGGCAGGGCGACGAAGTTGCCGCCCATGTAGTTGGCGACCACCAGATGCCGCCCAGACGGATCGACCGCCAGGTGCGCCGGGATATGGCCCACCACCGACTGCCGGTTCAGCAGGGAGATGGTCCCGGTCCCTGGGCTGATGGCATAGGCCTCCGCCGAACCCGCCTTGCCGCCCTGATAGTCGTCTATCTCGTTGACCACGTAGAGGAAACTCCCCGACGGGTGAAGCGCCACGAAGGACGGGTTGGCGCTCGGCACCTGCTGGATCAGCGTGAAGGCGCCGGTATCCGGATCGACCCGGAACACCGAGAGGCCGACGGGATTGTCGCTGCCCCCGCCGGGCGGATCCTTGGTGTAGGAGCCGACATAAGCGTATCGTGCCATGGTCCTGCCTGAAGCGAGTTCGGGGAACGCCAGGATGGCCGAAGCACCCGCTGCGGCCACCATGAACTGGCGGCGGTCGATCTGCATGGTCGTTCCTCCCGTTTTCTTGTCTACTTGGAACCCGCCTTGAACAACGCCTCGATGACGCGGAGGTTCGCCACGGCATCCTCCAGCGGATAGTCCGGCGCCAGCCCGCCCCTCAGCAGCCGGGCGAAGTCGGCCGCCTGGAGGGCGTACTGATCCACCGCGTCCATGTCCTCCGCCACGGCCGACGCGTCGGCGTGCCGGCTTCCGTCGTCGACCAGGATCCGGCAGGGCCGGTCCGGCGGCGCGTTGAACGGGATCAGCACCTCGATCCGCCCCCGGCTGCCCAGGCAATGGACCCGCTGGTAGGGCACCATCCGGGTCGAGACGGTGAAGCTCGCCTGCCCTCCCCCGGGAAACGCCATGAGGGCGGAGGTCAGGACGTCGATCCCCAGGTCCGGATCGCGCTCGACCAGGGCCGCGACCCGCTCCGGCTCGGCGCCGAACAGCCAGCGCGCCAGCATGACGGGATAGCAGCCGATATCGTACAGCGCGCCGCCGCCCTGCTCCGCGCTGTTGCGGATGTTGGCCGGATCGGCATTGTGGTAGCTGAAGGTGCAGGTCATCGCCAGGAGCGTCCCGATCCGCCCCTCCCGGATCAGCTCGCGGACCCGCAGCCACTGGGGATGGTGGCGGACCATGAAGGCTTCCTGGATCAGCCGGCCGGTGCGGTCGCGCGCGGCGACCAGCGTCTCGGCCTCCGCTGCGGTCAGCGCCAGCGGCTTCTCGCACAGCACATGCTTGCCGGCATCGGCGGCCCTGATCGCCCAGGGCACGTGCTGGTCGTTGGGCAGCGGGATATAGACCGCCTCCACGGCATCGTCTGCCAGCAGCGCCTCGTAGCCGCCGTAAGCCTTCGGAATGCCCAGCCGCGCGGCACAGGCCTGCGCGCGGCCGGCATCGCGGGACGCGATGGCGACCACCTCGGCGGTATCGGTTCGGCGGAAACCGGGTATCACCTTCTCGACGGCGATCTTCGCGGTGCCCAGGACACCCCAGCGCACGGGTTCCATGACGGCCTTCCCTCCCTGAGTTTTTCGTTCTTTGCCACAGATGACGGCGATGGGCTCAGATGAATGCTTATCTTTATCCATCGCCGTCATCTGTGGCCAAGAAACAGAAGTCGAACACTCCGAAGCTTCAGCCCAGCCGCCGGCCGTCCTCCGGATCGAACAGCGACACCCGCCCCCCGTCCAGCATCACCGGCAGCGGCGCGTTGCGCTCGATCCGCTGGTTCGGGGCCATGCGGGCGGTGACCTCCCCAGCCCCGGTGGCGAGCAGAACATACATGTCGGGGCCGGTCGGCTCGGCCATGATCGGGCGCGCCTCGAACGATCCCCCGCCGCCGCCCTCGGCGATGCGGATATGCTCCGGCCGGAAACCCAGCGTGATCGGCCTGCCCTCCCCCGACCCCGAGGGCGGCGCCAGCCCCGGCAGCGGGATCGTGGCGCCGCCGCAGACCAGCCCGACATGGTCGCCCGCCGGCCCCAGCCTCCCCTCCAGGAAGTTCATGGTCGGCGCCCCCACGAAGGACGCGACGAACCGGTTGGCCGGCCGGTCGTAGACCTCCTCCGGGCTGTCGCACTGCTGGATCCGCCCCTGGTCCATCACGACGATCCGGGTCGCCATGGTCATCGCCTCGATCTGGTCGTGGGTGACATAGACCATGGTCCGCCCCACCCGCTCGTGCAGCCGCTTCAGCTCGATCCGCATGTCGGCGCGCAGCTTGGCGTCCAGGTTGCTGAGCGGCTCGTCGAACAGGAAGACCTTGGGCTGCCGCACCAGCGCGCGGCCGATCGCGACCCGCTGCTGCTGGCCGCCGGACAGCTCGGACGGGCGCCGGTCCAGCAGGTGGCCGATCCGCAGGAGCTGGGCGACCTCCGCCACCTTGCGCTCCACCTCGGCCTTCGGCGTCCCCCGCATGCGCAGGCCGAAGCCGATGTTCCGGCGCACCGACATGGTCGGGTAGAGCGCGTAGGACTGGAACACCATCGCGATGTCCCGCTCGTCCGGCTCGAGTTTCGTCACGTCCCGTCCGCCGATCAGGATGCGCCCGCCGGTGGTCGGCTCCAGCCCCGCGATCATGTTCAGCAGGGTGGACTTGCCGCAGCCCGACGGCCCCAGCAGGACCAGGAACTCGCCGTGCTCCACCTCCAGGTCCAGGCCGTCGATGATGGTCAGGTGGCCATAGCTCTTGCGCACGTCTTCGAGGGTCACGCCGTTCATGGGTTGGGTCCTCATCCTTTGACGGCGCCGGCGGCGATGCCGCGCACGAACAGGCGCCCGGAAAACAGGTAGACCAGGACGGTCGGAAGGGCCGCGAGCATCGTCGCCGCCATGTTGACGTTGTATTCCTGCTCGCCGAACTGCGATCCGACGAGGTTGTTGAGCGCCACCGTCACCGGCTGGCTGCCGCGCCCGCTGAAAGTCAGCCCCAGCAGGAAGTCGTTCCAGATGTAGGTGAACTGGAGGATCACCGCGACCGCGAACACCGGCAGCGAGAGCGGCAGCATGATGTGCCAGAAGATCGCCAGGAACCCGGCCCCGTCGATCCGCGCCGCCTTCATCAGGTCCGCCGGCACCGACTGGAAGAAGTTGCGGAACAGCAGGGTCACGAAGGCCAGCCCCCAGACCACGTGGACCAGCACCAGCCCCGGCACGGTGCCGAACAGCCCCAGTTCCCGCACCAGCACGATCATCGGGTAGAGCGTCACCTGCGGCGGGATGAACAGCCCGATCAGGACCGCCGCGAACAGCAGGTTGGCGAAGCGCAGCTTCCACAGGCTGAGCGCGTAGCCCGTCAGCGAGCCCAGGCCGACCGACAGGAACAGCGCCGGGAACACGATGACGAAGGAATTGACGAACTGCCCCGACAGCCCGCCGCTGCCGCCGTCGCGCCCGGCCCAGGCCTTGCCCCACGCCTCCAGCGTCGGGGCCTGCGGCAGGGCGAACAGGCTGCCGCCGCGGATCTCGTCCATCGGCTTCAGCGAGGTGGAGAACATGATCAGCAGGGGCGCCATCATGGCGAGCGCCGCCGTGCCGAGCAGCAGATACAGGACGACCCGCTGGTAGCGCATTACCGTGCCCCCCGGCTCTTGTGGATTTCCCGGTACAGGTAGGGGCCGATCACCGCGACCACGGTGCACAGCATCATGAAGGCGCCGGCGGCGCCCAGGCCCAGCTCCTGCCGGTTCAGGATATGGTCGACCACGAACCGCGCCGGCAGGTCCGACGCGAAGCCCGGCCCGCCGCCGGTCAGCGCGACGACCAGGTCGAACGACTTCATCACCAGCGCCGACAGCAGCACGAAGACGGTGAAGAACACGGGCCGCAGCATCGGGGTGACGATGTCCGTATAGACCCGCCAGGTCGGGATGCCGTCGATCCGCGCGGCCTTCCAGACGTTGGGATCGACGCCCCGAAGCCCCGCCAGGAACAGCGCCATGCACAGCCCGACCTGCTGCCAGATCCCGGCGATGGCCAGGGTATAGATCGCCCGGTCCGGCTGGACGATCCAGTTGAAGACGAACCCTTCCCAGCCCAGGTCCCGCACCGCGTCCTGGATGCCGAACACCGGGTTCAGCATCCATTGCCAGATCAGGCCGGTCACGATGAACGACATGGACAGCGGCAGCATGAACACCGTCCGGAAGAACCCCTCGGCCCGGACGCCCCGGTCGATCATGATCGCCAGCGCATAGCCCGCGACCGTGCAGCCCGCGATGAACAGCGTGCCGTGGATCGCCAGGTTCTCCATGGCGGTCCACCAGCGGGCGCTGGCGAACAGCCGGCGGTACTGGTCGAACCCGACGAAATCATAGACCGGCAGCAGGCGCGACCGGGTCAGCGAGATCACGAAGGTCCAGACGATGAAGGCGTAGAAGCAGACGATCGTGATGACCGCCGCCGGGATAAGGGCGATCCGCGCCGCCGTCAGGGGCGCCAGCCGCCATCGGGGCCGGACGGCCGGCGCGCCGCCGTCGGCCATCAGGATCGCCGGCCGGCTCTGTTCTGCATGGGACATGGGAATGCTCCATCGCCGGCCCGGAGGATCACCGGGCCGGTCATGCGATCGGAAGGCCGGGGCGCCCTAGCGGGCGTCCCCGATGGTCTGCACGAACAGGCTGCGCCCCTGTTCCGGCGTCATGGAGGGACTGTTCCAGAACTGCGATATGGCGTCGTCGATCGCCCCGGAGACGGCGCTGGAGACGCCGAACAGCCCGGTGCTGACCAGATGGGTGGCGGGGTCCTTGATGGTGGCGATCGCCAGCTTGGCGCAGCTGTCGAAGCCGGGATCGGTCACGTCCGTGCGGACCGGGATCGACCCCTTGCGCCGGTTGAAGGCGATCTGGACCTGCGGGTCCATGATGACCTCGGCCATCAGCTTCTGGGCCGCCTTGACCTGCGGGTCCGACGTGGCGCCGAACGAGAAGGCGTCGACCGCCATGATGTAGGCCGCGTCCTTCGCCGGGGCCAGCATGCAGCCGACCGCCGTCCCCGGCTCGATCCCGGCCGCCACCAGCTCGCCCTTGGCCCAGTCGCCGGTGAACTGGAAGGCCGCGTCGCCGCGCATCAGCATGGCGGTGGCCTCGTTCCAGCGGCGGCCCGGGCTGCCCTCGTCCACGAAGCCGCGCAGCGCCGCGAAGGTGCTGAACGCCTCCAGCATCGCGTCGGATTCCATCGCCGCCTCGTCCAGGTCGCCATAGACCTTGGCGTAATGCTCGCGCCCGCCGACGCCGAGCAGCACGGTGTTGAACAGCACCCGCTCCTGCCAGGGCTGGCCGCCCAGGGCGATCGGGGTCACGCCCGCCGCCTTCAGCCTCCCGGCGGCCTCCAGGAATTCCGGCCAGGTCTTGGGCACGGCCACCCCGGCCTTCTCCAGCACGGCGGTGTTGTAGAACATCCAGTTCTCGCCGTGGATGTTCAGGGGTGCGGCGATGTACTTGCCGTCCTCCTTGGCGATCCGGGCGATCAGGGGCGGCAGGACCGCGTCCCAGCCGCCGGCCGCCGCGACCTCCTGGACGTCGCCGACGAAGCCCTGCGCCGCCAGCTCCTTGAGCTGTTCGCCGATCGAGAACTGGAAGATCGCCGGGGCGTCGTTGCCGATCATGCGGTTGACCGCGGCGGCCCGGGCGTTGGCGCCGCCGGCGATCGGGGTGTCGTTCCAGGTCCCGCCGCGCGCGGTGAAGGCGGAGCGGACCTCGCCCAGGGCGGCGGACTCGCCCCCCGACGTCCACCAGTGCAGCACCTCGGCCGTCTGGGCCGTGGCCGCCGGCGCCGCGAGCCCGGTCGCCACAGCGACCGCCAGCCCCGTCCCCAACCCTGTCATCAGCATGGAAACACGCATCCGGACCCTCCCTGAATCGATCCGCCGTTTTGGATCGTAACGTTTCGATTTTCGGCAAGTATGACCTTGAGCCGATGATTGTCAATGCAGAAAACGCCCTTGTCAGCTCTCTTACCCGGCGTTACCATCGACATCGTAACGTTACGAATTTCGAACGCGCCGCAGCGGCGTGCCAGACCGGGAGGGTTCCGCGATGCTACGTTTCCCCGAGGGGTTCGTGTGGGGAGTGTCCACGTCCAGCTACCAGATCGAGGGGGGAGCGCCGGACGACGGGCGCGGCCGGAGCATCTGGGATACCTACTGCGCCACGCCGGGGAAGGTCGCGAACGGCGACGACGGCTCGGTCGCCTGCGACCATTATCACCGCTACCCCGAGGACCTGGACCTTCTGCGGACGCTGGGCGCCTCGGTCTACCGCTTCTCGATCATGTGGCCCCGCGTGATGCCGGAAGGCACCGGCCGGCTGAACGAGAAGGGCCTCGACTTCTACGACCGCGTGGTCGACGGCCTGCTGGAGCGCGGCCTGCGCGCCTGGCCCTGCCTGTACCACTGGGACCTGCCCCAGGCGCTCCAGGACCGGGGCGGCTGGACCAACCGCGACAGCGCCTCCTGGTTCGCCGACTATGCCGAGGTCATGGCCCGGCGGCTGGGCGACCGGGTCGAGAACTGGGTGACCTTCAACGAGCCCAGCGTCTCCGCCTGGATCGGCCACGAGGAGGGCCGGCACGCGCCGGGCCTGACCGACCCGCGCGCCGCCGTGCGGGCCGCGCACCACATCAACCTGGCCCACGGCCGGGCGGTCGCGACGCTGCGCGACCTGACGCCCCGGGCCGGCGTCGGCTTCGTCCTGCCGATGCACAAGGCCCGCCCCCTGCCCCGGTTCGCCGAACGCGACGCCCATCTGGCCGATTTGTTCGAGGACAAGTGGAACGGCGTGTTCCTGGACCCGGTCTATTTCGGCCGCTACCCCGCCTCGCTGGCCGACCGCTTCGCCGAGCACGTCGCCCCCGGCGACCTGGAGGAGATCAGCCGCCCGGTCGATTTCCTCGGCGTCAACCACTACTTCCCCAGCTATGTGGAGGCGGCGTCCGGCGAGGCCTGGCCGTTCCGCCATGCCGAGCCCCCGTTCTATTTCCGCCGGACGGAGATGAACTGGGCGATCGACGGGAGCGCCTTCTACGAGGCGCTGATGATCCTGAAGCACCGCTACCGCAACCCGCCGGTCTACGTGACCGAGAACGGCGGCGCCTTCCTCGACTGCATGCAGGCCGACGGCCGGGTGGACGACCAGGACCGGATCGCCTACTACAAGGACTATCTCGCCAACCTGCACCGGGCCATGGCCGAGGGGGCCGACATCCGGGGCTTCATGCCCTGGTCCCTGCTCGACAATTTCGAATGGGCGCGCGGCTACGACAAGCGGTTCGGTCTGGTCCACGTCGATTACCGCACGCAGAAGCGGACGCCCAAGGCGTCCTTCGACTTCATGCGCGCCGTCATCGCCGGCAACGCTTTGCCCGGGGGCCAGTTCTGAGCTATGCGGAAGGCCAACGGACACGGCGCTGGAGGACTGGGCGTGACGGCGAGGCGGCAGGCCAATCTCAAGACCCTGGCGGACCATCTCGGCCTGTCGGTCACGACCGTCTCGCGCGCGCTGAAGGACGGGCCGGAGGTGCGGCCGGAGACCATCGCCCGGGTCAAGGAGGCCGCGGCCTCCCTCGGCTACGTCCCCAATGTCGGCGGCATCCACCTGCGCACCGGCAGGACGATGAAGGTCTGCTCGATCCTGTTCGCGCCTGAGGTCGGCGACTACGGCGATCCGGGCTTCCTGGCCCAGGTCGAAAGCCTGTCGGCGGGGCTGGAGGTGTCCCACTACAACCTCCTCGTCCTGGCCCAGACCGGCAGGCAGACGCCGCTGGAAGCCGTACGCAAGGTGTATGAGCAGCGCATGGCCGACGCCGTCGTGTTCTCCCGCACCCTGCCGCTGGACGAGCGGGTGCGCTACTGCCTGGAACGCGACTTCCCCTTCGTCAGCTTCGGCCGCACCGAGCTCCAGACGCCCCACGCCTATGTGGACCACGACGACGAGGGGGCCGTGTTCGACGCGGTCACCCGCCTCGCCGCCGAGGGCCACCGGCGGATCGCCCTGATCAACCCCTCGGGCGGCCTCACATATCTCGGCTACCGCCTGCGGGGCTACCAGCGCGCCCTGGCCGAGGCCGGCCTGCCCTGGGACCCCAAGCTGTCCGTGGTGGCCGACCTCTCGGTCCGGGCGGCGCGCGAGGCGGCTCGGCGCCTCGTCACCGAGGGCGGGGCGGCCACCGCCATCATCTGCGCCAACCAGATGTCGGTGGTCGGCGTGCTCGAAGGGCTGATCGGCTGCGGAGTCGACACCATCCGCGACGGCCTGCCCGTGGTGGGATTCGGCGGCATGCCGTTCCGCATGCTGTCGGAGCAGAAGGTGATCTATTACTACCAGCCCCAGCGCCGCGTCGGCGAGATGCTGGCCCACCACACCCTGGCCCTGCTGGAGGGCCGGCCGGCGGAGACCCTGGCCACCGTCCTCCCCTATGTCCGCATCGACGACCTCCGCCGCTTCCGCGACAGCGAGGACGTGACCGGCGCCTGAGGGCGTGCCGAAACCGCCCGCCTCCTGTTTCAGCCGGGAACGCCCGCGAACAGGAAAGGACCGACGATGACGGACGATCGGAAGGCGACGCCGGGATCGAAGCAGCACGCCGAGGAACCGGCCGAGGTCCGGAAACCCACGATAATCGCCGGCTCCGGACGCGGCGGCCTCAGCGGAGGTGCCGATCCGGGCTCCACGGGCTCCGGCATCGCCGGCAGCGACGTCGATGTGGCCGGCATCGGCGGAAAAGCCACCCGCCCGGCACGGGAGCCGAAAGACTAAGGACTTTATTCCTTACAAAAGTCCCGCTACACTGTTCCCGGCGCTCTGGTGCCGGATCTTTTAACCTTGAATAAGTCATGGAACACTGACACCCCGGTGCTGTCCACGGCTGTCCGGCGCGATAATTGCCGATCAAAAAAGTTGCTTTTCGAGCGGCATGTTCTTCCTTTTGTCGTCATGCCCGGACTTGATCCGGGCATCTCCGGCCACGGAGCCCCGGTGAGATCTGCGACAAGATGACCGGGTCAAGCCCGGTCATGACGAAAAAGAGGTGTTACCGCCGCCAATCAAGACCTTTGAAGAGCAATCACTGTGCCGGACAGCCGTGGATGCCGACGCCCCTCCGGGCTGGGGCCGGCCTGCACAGGTCCGGTATACGCCACCACGAATGATGACAAATGCGTCCCCTGCCGGGGGGAGGGGTGTCGTCATTCCGCCGGGGCTATTGCTTGTCCTTCCCCGGCTCCGCCATGCGGCGGTGCATTCCGGCCAGGACGCCCGACGGCGTCACCGACGCGATGGCCGTCTGAAGCTTGTTGTGCCAGCCGCTGACCACGTCGCCCTCGCCCTTCATCATCGCCTTGAAGCCGATCTTCGCGACATCGGAGGGATCGTCCTTCTTCTGCTGTCCGACCCTGGGTGTCCATCATGTCGGCCCGTTCGAAGAAGTCGGTCTCGGTGGCGCCCGGCATCAGGCAGGTGACCGTGATGCCGTCATGACGTTTGCTGACGTTTGCGGCCGTCACCGGGCGTCGGCATCGCCCCCGGCCGGCGGAATTCCGGCCTGCCGAAATCCGGCGTTCGCCGATACCGCTATCACGTTTGATGACGAATGCGGCTCTTACGGGGAGGTGCCACGCCCTCGTTCGCGCAAGTCGGATCGTCTCGGCAACTGGCGCGTTTCCTTCCCCGTCGGCGCCGCCGCCTTGCTTTGGCCCGCCCGCCGGGCCACGCGGCGCCGACCCCATGGCCGGGGAGTTCACGAAGCCATAACGGGAGGGACAATCGAGCAATGAGCAGCACCACGGCAACGACTGAGACCTATCCGGTCGTCGACGACGATCCCTACCATCTCACGCCGGAAGGGATCATGGAGCCCCCGGTCGGGTGGGCGCACAGCCTCAAGCACCTCGGACCGGGACTGATCCTCAGCGCGTCCATCGTCGGCTCGGGCGAACTGATCGCCACCACCACGCTCGGCGCCCAGGCGGGCTTCGCCCTGCTCTGGATGGTCATCTTCAGCACATTGGTGAAGGTGGCGGTCCAGGTCGAACTGGCGCGGTGGACCATCTCGACGGGCCAGCCGGCCCTGACCGGCTACAACAAGGTGCCGCCCAAGATCGGCCGGGTCGGCTGGATCAATCTTCTCTGGGTGCTGATGGCGCTCTCGAAGATCCTCCAGATCGGCGGCATCGTCGGCGGCACGGCCGCGGCCTTCAGCATCCTCATGCCGCTGGGCGGGGATCCGCTCGGCACCCTGTCGCTGACGATCTGGACGGCGATCGTCGCGGCGTCGGCCATAGCGTTCCTCTACTCCAACAAATACAGCCTGATCGAGCGGGGCGCCGTGCTGCTGGTCGTGGTGTTCAGCATCGCCACGGTCGTGATCGCGGTCGGCCTGCCCTTCACGCCCTACGGCTACAGCACCTCCGACATCCTGGGCGGGCTCGCCTTCGCGGTGCCGGCCGGCACCATCGGCGCCGCCATCGCCATGTTCGGGATCACCGGCGTCGGCGCCGACGAGCTGACCTTCTACACCTACTGGTGCGTCGAGAAGGGCTATGCCCGCTATGTCGGCCCGGCCGACGGCAGCGAAGAGTGGGTCCGCCGGGCCAACGGCTGGATCAGCGTGATGTACAAGGACGCCTTCGTGTCCTGGCTGATCTACACCTTCGGCACGCTGGCCTTCTTCATCATGGGCGCTTCGGTGCTGAAGCCCCAGGGCCTCGTGCCCCAGGGCAACGAGATGATCGTCACCCTGTCGCGCATGTACACCGACACGCTGGGCGAAGGTGTCGCGATCCTGTTCCTGGTCGGGGCCATCGCCGTGCTGGGCTCGACCCTGTGGGCGGCGGTGCCGAGCTGGTCGCGCATGTATGTCAACTTCCTCTCGGTCATCGGGTTGGTCGACTGGCAGAACACGCAGTCCCGGATCAAGTGGATCCGCGTCTTCACCGTCATCCTGCCGATCCTGTGGGGTGCCGCCTACCTGTTCATCCGCTCGCCGGTGCTGATGGTCCAGATCGGCGGCGTCATGACCGGCGTCTTCCTGCTGGGCGCCGTGGTGGCGGTCTGGTACCTGCGCCGGACGGAGACCGACCCGCGGATCTACGGCGGCGGGCTGTTCAACATCGTCCTGATGATCAGCAGCGCCGCCATCGTGCTCCTCGGGGTCTACACCGCCCTGAGCGTCTTCGGCTTCTTCAAGTGAGGTGAAAACCGGCGGGCCGGGACGAACGGGGGCCGGGGTTGTTTAGCCTTGGCTCATTCCGCCGTCCCGGCCCGATCCACTTGAGAGAAAATGACGCTTCACCAGGGTTTCGCCTTCGCCATCGTCATCGCGATGATGGCGCTTTTCGTCTGGGGAAGGCTTCGCTACGACGTCGTCGCCATGCTGGCCCTGTTCGCTTCCGTCGCGGCCGGCATCGTCCCGGCGGAGGACGCCTTCTCCGGCTTCGGCGACGAGGTCGTGATCATCGTCGCCGCGGCCCTGCTGGTCAGCGCCGCCGTCGCGAAGTCCGGCGTCACCGAGCGGCTGATGCAGCCCCTGGCCCCCTACCTGCGCACCACCCGGTCGCAGGTCTTCGTCCTGGTCCTGGCGGTGATCGTGCTGTCCACCTTCATCAAGAACGTGGGCGCGCTGGCGATCCTGATGCCGGTGGCGTTCCAGATCGCCAAGCGGACGGGGACGCCGCCCTCCCGGCTGCTGATGCCGCTGTCCTTCGGCTCGCTGATGGGCGGGCTGATCACCATGGTCGGCACCTCGCCCAACATCATCGTCTCCCGCGTGCGGGAGGAGATCGTCGGCCAGCCCTTCCAGCTGTTCGACTATGCGCCGGTCGGGCTCGGCATCGCCGCGCTGGGGCTGGTCTGCATCACCCTGACCTACCGGCTGCTGCCCGCCGACCGGCGGGGCGGCGCCTCCCTGGACGCCGCGATCAACATCGAGAACTACGTGGCCGAACTTCGGGTGCCCCCGGACTCGCCGCTGGTCGGCAGCGTCGCCCGCGACGTGACCGCCCTGGCGGAAGGCCCGGCGACGTTGACCACCGTGGTCCGCGAGCGGTTCCGGCGCTACAAGCCGACGCCGATGCTCCGCCTCCAGGCCGGCGACGTGCTCCTGCTGGAGGGGGAGCCCGAGGCCCTGGAGCGGGTGGTCGCCCGCGGCGGGCTGGAACTGGCCGGCCAGGACGCCGGGGCCGCGGCCGACGGCGACACCGTCGGGACGATCGAGGGGGTGGTGACCGCCGATTCCGCGCTGGTCGGGGAGACGCCGGCCCATATCGACCTGCGCGGCCGCTACCAGGTCACGCTGCTGGCGATCAGCCGGAGCGGCCAGCGCATCACCCAGCGGCTGCGGTCGGTCCGCTTCCAGGCCGGCGACGTGGTCGTCCTGCAGGGCCGCTTCGACGTGCTGCCCGACAGCCTGACGGCGCTCGGCATCCTGCCCCTGGCCGAGCGCGACCTGGCGCTGGGACGTGGACGCCGGCGCTGGCTGCCGATCCTCGTCCTGGCCCTGGCGATGGGGGCGGTCGCCGTCAAGCTGGCGCCGGTCGCCTTCGCCTTCTTCGGCGCGGCGCTCGCCCTGCTGCTGACCCGGACGCTGTCGCTGCGCGACGCCTACGAGTCGGTGGAATGGCCGATCCTGATCCTGCTGGGCGCGCTGATCCCGGTCAGCGAGGCGGTGCGCACCACCGGCGCCACCGACCTGATCGCCGGCTGGCTTTCGGTGGCCGCCGGCGCCCTGCCGCCGATGGGAGCGCTCTGCCTGATCCTGGTGGTGGCGATGGCGGTTACGCCGTTCCTCAACAACGCCGCCACCGTCCTGGTGATGGCGCCGGTCGCCGCCAGCTTGGCGGGGAAGCTGGGGCTCGCCCCCGACCCGTTCCTGATGGCGGTTGCCCTGGGGGCGGCCTGCGATTTCCTGACGCCGTTCGGCCACCAGTGCAACACGCTGGTCATGGGTCCCGGCGGCTACCGGTTCGGGGACTACTGCAAGCTGGGAATGCCGCTGTCGATCCTGGTGGTCGTCGCCGGCATCCCCCTCATCGCGCTGGTCTGGCCCCTGGGCTGATGTCCGTGCACGGTAATTTCGATCGATCAGCGGTAGGTCGGCCTTCGCCCGCCAGGGCGAACGCCGACACCCCGCATCAACGATCCGGCCACGCTGTCGGCGTCGGCCTTCGGCCGAGGCCGACCTACGGCACCCCGCTTCGCCCATGGGACAGGGGCCCGCAAGACACAGGAAGGAAACCATGAAGGTCGCCGACTTCATGACCCGCCACGTGGAATTCGTCGAGCCCGACGCCACGATCCAGGAAACCGTGATCCTGATGGGGGAGCTGGACGTCAGCGCGCTGCCCCTGGGCGACCCGGCGGATCTCAAGGGGATCATCACCGACCGCGACATCCTCTACCGGGTGGTGGCCGAGGGGAAGGACCCAAGGCGGACACGGGTGGCGGAGGTCGCGACCCGGCTGGTCTTCACCTGCCGTCCCGACGACCCGCTGATCACCGCCATGGACCTGATGGCGTCCCACAATATCCGCCGCCTGCCGGTCGCGGAGGAAGGCGCCGGCGTCGTCGGCTGGCTGACCCTGTCCGACGTCTCCCGCCGGCTCCTGGTCGAAAGCGAGGTGGTCCAGAACGGGCTGCGCGACCTCACCGACCGGCTGGGCGGAAACGAGCCGGCCTGACGGTCAGGCGGAGGGGCGGAACCGCTGCTCCAGGCTCGTCACCAACTCGTCGGAGAGCTGGAGGCGGGCCGCCAGGTAGCGCAAGTAATGGTGGTTGACGGGATTGCGCCGGTCGACCGCCATCAGCGACGCGGCATAGAACAAGGCCGCCGTCTGCACGTCCCGCACCTCGCGCAGCACCTCGTTCAGCGGTCTCTGCCCCTCGAGCGCCGCGTCCAGCACGCCTCGGTCCGCCGCGTCGGGGTTCACCAGGGACAGCATCCCCTCGATGCGCTCCCGCTCCCGCCCGTCGAAACCGCCGTCCGCCTGGGCCGCCGCGACCATCGCCCGGATGAACAGGTCGACCTGCGCCCGGTCCAGCCGGCGCAGGTCCAGGACGAAGGGGAACAGCAGCTGGTACCGGTTCCTCAGCCAGGCCAGCAGGACCTTCTCCGACAGGATGCAGACCAACCCCGGATCGGGGCCGGCGGACCCATCCGTTTCCGCGGTCCCCACTTCCGACGCCGCCGGAGCCGCCTCCGGGGCCGGGATCGGGGCCGGAGACGGCTCCTCCTCCCGGCCGCCACGCCCCAGGGCGGAGCGGACCAGCGTGCTCAGGAACTCCGTGGCCGCGGTCATGACGCCGAGGCCAGCGCCGCGTCGATCTGCGACAGCAGGCGGGAGAAGTCTATCGGCTTCGGGTGATAGTCGTCGCATCCGGCCTCCAGCGCCTTGTCGCGGTCACCCGACATGGCGTGGGCGGTCAGCGCGATCAGCGGCACTCCCGCGGTTTCCGGATCGGCCTTCAGGGTGCGGGCGGCGGTCCAGCCGTCCATCACCGGCAGGTTCATGTCCAGCAGGACGACCTCGGGCCGCTCCCGGCGGGTCTTGTCCACGCCTTCCCGGCCGTCATGGGCCAGGATCACGTCATGGCCCCGCCGCTTCAGGCGGCGCGACAGGAAGTCCCAGATCTCTTCGTGGTCTTCGACCAGCAATATCCTAGTCATCGGTTCCCTTGGGCTGCGGCACGATCGGTTCCGGACGGCCGGCCCGCCCGGACGCGATCATGCGAAGTTCAGCGAGCAGTTCCTCCTCGGAACCCGCCTCGTCGGTATGGATGATGTCGCGCACTTTCCCCTGCAACCGCTCGCGTTCGGTTTCCGTCACGCCGCCCTCGGTCAGGGCTATGATCGGGATCGACCGGCCCTCCGGACGCCTGCGCAGTTCCTGGATCAGGCCGGTCGCATCGCCCGGCGCCTCCAGGTCGACCAGGATCAGGTCGGGACGGGCCTCGCCGGCCCGCTCGAGGGCGGAGGCGCGGTCCTCCGCGTCGATCACGGACCAGCCCTCCTTCTCCAGGAGCTGCCGAAGCTCGCCGCGCGACACCGGGTCGTGCTGGACCAGCAGCGCCCGGCCGGCGATCGCGCGCCCGCGGTAGCGGTCCAGCACGTTCTTCAGGCGGGTCCACTGGACCGGCTTGGTCAGGTAGTCCGCCGCCCCCAGCGAGAAGCCCAGCCGCTTCTCCTGGACCATCGTGACCATGATAACGGGTATGTCGGCCAGTTCCGGGTCGGCCTTCAGCAGCGACAGCACCGCCCACCCGTCCGTCCTAGGCATCATCACGTCCAGCAGGATCGCGCAGGGCTTCAGTGCCTTGGCCAGCCGCAGCCCCTCCTGGCCGTCATGGGCGGCCTGGACGCCGAAGCCCTCGCGCGTCAGGAACCGGGAGACGAGGTCCCGCGCATGGGGATCGTCGTCGATCACCAGGACCAGGTTCCGCTTGCCCTCCGACGCCGGCGCCCCGGCGGTATCGGCGCCGTCCGCGGCCTCGGTCCGGGAGGCCGGCTGGACGTGGGACCGCATGTCCGCCGGCAGCCGGACCGTGAAGACGGTACCCTCGCCGGGCTCGCTGTCCACCTCGATGTCGCCGCCCAGCATGATGCAGAACGCCTTGGTGATCGCCAGGCCGAGCCCGGTGCCGCCGAAGCGCCGCGTGGTCGAGGCGTCCGCCTGGCTGAACCGGCGGAACAGCTTGGCCAGCGCCTCGGGCGTCATGCCGATGCCGGTGTCGGCCACCCGGAACTCCAGCCAGTCCTCCTCCTCGACGCGGACGCGGTCCACCGACAGCGCGATCCGGCCGCGCTCGGTGAACTTCGCGGCGTTGCTCAGCAGGTTGAACAGGCACTGGCGGATCTTCACCGGGTCCGAACAGGCCTGCCCCAGGTCGGTGCCGCACCGGACCTCCAGCGCGTTGGACTTCTTCTCCATCAGGGCATGGACCGTGTCGGCGACCTCCGTCACCAGGGGCGCCACCTCGAACGCCTCCGGGTAGACCTCCATCCGGCCGGCCTCGATCTTGGAGATGTCGAGGACGTCGTTGATCAGCGACAAAAGGTGGCGGGCGTTGCCGTTGATCTTTCGCAGGTCTTCGAGCATGCTCTCCACGCCAAGGTCCTCGGCCTCCTCCTCCAGCATCTCGCAATAGCCGATCACGGCGCTCAGCGGGGTGCGCAGCTCGTGGCTCATGTTGGCGATGAACTGGCTCTTGGCGAGGTTGGCTTCCTCCGCCGCGTCTCGGGCGGCGGCCAGGTCGGCTTCGGCCCGCTTCCGGTCGGTGGTGTCCCAGGTCACGCCGATCAGGGTCAGTGTCCGTTCTATGGCGTTGGCCGTCACCACGCCGCGCGCCACGGCCCAGCGGACCTCGCCCGACGGCAGCAGGAGCCTGAACTCGACGTCGTATTCGCCGTGCTCGCGCCGCGCGGTCGCGATGATCCCCTCGATGCCGGGCCGGTCCTCGGGGTGGACCCGGTCGAGGACCTGAAGGCCCAGGATCGTCTCGTCCGGGCCGAAGCCGAAGATCTCGCGGAGCCGCGCGTCGGCGTCGATCCGGTCGTCGTGCAGGTTCCACGACCAGGTGCCGATCCGGGCGCTGCGCAGGGCCAGTTGCAGGCGGCGCTCCGCCTCGACCATGCGGGCCTCGGCCTCGCGCTGCTCGGTCACGTCGGTGTTGGTTCCGAGCCAGCGCACGACCCGCCCGCGCCGGTCGCGCATGGGCAGCGCCCGCGACAGGAACCAGCGGTACCGGCCGTCGCGGCCGCGCAGGGGGAAGGTGTCCTCCCAGGGCTCGCCCGCCTCGATGCACCGGCGGAAATGCTCGGCGACGCGGTCGACATGGTCCGGGTGGTGGACGGACCGCCAGTTCCACCCCTCGGTCTCGCCCGGCTGGACGCCGGTGAACTGGAACCAGCGCTGATTGTACCAGTAGATGGCCCCGTCCACGTCGGCCATCCAGGCGAGCTGCGGGATCGAGTCCGCCAGGATGCGGAACTGGGCCTCGCTTTCGCGGAGAGCCTCCTCGGCGCGGCGGCGCTCGGTCGCGTCGTGGGCGACCTTCAGGAATCCGCGCAACGCGCCCCGGGCATCGTGGAGCGGCCGGACGGAGCCTTCGGCGAAGAAGAGCGTGCCGTCCTTGCGGACGTGCCACCGCTCGTCGGCCGAGAAGCCGTTGTCGCGGGCCCCCTGCAGTTCCGTCCTGTGGGCGCCCTTTTCCCGGTCCTCGGGCGTGAACAGGACGGAGGTGTCCTGCCCCAGGATCTCCTCCGGCGCCCACTGGAAGATCGACCGCGCGCCCATCGGCCAGGAGGTGATGCGGCCCTGCGTGTCGGTCATGAAGATGGCGTGGTCGCGGATGCCCTCCAGCATCAGGTTCTGCTGCTCGTTCCGCTCGTGGTAGGCCGCCTCGACCCGCGCCCGGTCGATGGCGCCGCCGAGCAGGTTCGCGAAGCCCTGGAGGAAGGCGGCGTCCGCCGTGTCGAACTTGCCCTCCTCCCGGCTGTCGGCCTCCAGCACGCCGAACGGCTCGGTCTCGCCCCGGATGATGACGTTGATCGCCCGGCGGACGCCGTGCTCGATCAGGAGCTTCGGCGTCCGGAAGCGCGCCTCCCCGCTGAGATGGTTGGAGATGACGGGCTCCCCGGTCTTCAGGGCGTAGCCCGCCGGGGAAGCGAGGTCGGCGCCGACCAGGGCCTGCCCCACCACGCCCGGCGCCCAGCCGACGCCGGCCCGGACGATCAGCGTGTCCTCCCCGTCCTTCCCCGGCACCCGCTCCAGCGCCTTGCACAGGTCGGTGCGCAGCCCTTCCGCGCAGAGGCTGGTCGCCTCCTGCAGAAGGGCGCCCACGTCGGTGGTCCTCAGCGCCGTCAT
The DNA here is from genome assembly GCF_016806835.2 of Skermanella rosea. Lineage (NCBI taxonomy): Bacteria > Pseudomonadati > Pseudomonadota > Alphaproteobacteria > Rhodospirillales > Azospirillaceae > Skermanella > Skermanella rosea. Next base: position 95,805 of record NZ_CP086114.1, read on the forward strand.
GCCGAAACGGGCCAGCAGCTCGTGCTGGCGCTCCCGGTAACTCAGCTCCGCGGCGAGTCGGCTGTCCGGGTTGGCGGAGAGGGGCATGGACGACATTCCGGGATAGCTCGCTTCGATAGTGTCAGGTACCTGCTTCAACAGCCTTCAGGCGTCTTCATCCTCCTTCAGCAACCCGATGACGTGCTTTGCCACCAGTTCGGAGGACTGCGGGTTCTGGCCGGTCACCAGCCTGCCGTCCACGACGGCGAAGGGCTGCCAGTCCGGCCCCCGGTCAAATTGGGCGCCCAGGTCCTTCAGCCGGTTCTCCAACAGGAACGGAACCGTCTTCGCCAGGCCGACCGCCTCCTCCTCGGTGTTGGTGAACCCGGTGACCCGGCGTCCCTGGACGAAGGGACGGCCGTTCAGCATGGTGACGCCGGTCAGGCAGGCCGGGCCGTGGCAGACCGAGGCGACGACCTTGCCCTGCTCGGCGGCGGCGACGATCATCTCCGCCAGCTTCGCGTTGCCCGGATAGTCCCACATGGTCCCGTGGCCGCCCGGCATGAACAGGGCCGCGTAGTCCTCTCCGGCCAGCTCGTCGACCGCGGACGACGTCCGGGCGAGCCGCATGGCGTCCTCGTCCGCCAGGAAGCGGCGGACGGATTCCGGGACCTCCTGCTGTTCCGCCGGCTCCTCCCCGGTCGAGCTTCCCGCCTCGGCCGGGATGCTGGCCGGGTCGAACGGGATCTCGCCACCCCGGATGGAGGCGAGCATCACGCCCAGGCCGGCATCCTTGAGCGCGTAATAGGGCGTCGACAGCTCCTCGAGCCACAGTCCGGTCTTCTTGCCGGTATCGCCCATCTGCGAATGGGACGTGGTGATGATCAGGACCCTCTTGGACGGCATGGAGGCTCTCCCAGGTTGGACGGTGAAGACATAACGGAACAATTCCGCGCGGGTTTGGGCCGGGCCGCCGGGAAATTTTTGTGAACGGGGAAAACGTGACGGTTCGGCCACGGGCATGTTGAAGAGGCCCCTTGAATTCTCACTCCGATTCACACGTGAGGAGCCCAGACATCGTGACGGCAGCCCTTGAGAACGGTCCCACCCTGTCCCGGGGCAGCGACCTCCCCCTCGGATCGCCGGTCGGCGCGCTCTCCGAGTCGATCGTCCCGGCATCGCAGCGGCCAGCGCAGACCCCCTTGCCGCGGGCCCCCCTGCCGCAATCCGACGTGGCGGTGGATTGTGGCTGGGGCCGGCTGATCCTGGGCCAGACCTTCGGCGATCCCGCCGGCATCGTCGCGGCCCTGCGGGCCGAGGGACCGGGGCGGCGCGACATCGCTGCCTATATCACCGATCCCCATGTCATGCTGGCTCTGGCCCCGCAGGAACTGTTCCTCGACCCCTCGCACACCTTCCGGCTGGATCTCGCCGCGGCGTCCCCCGACGAGCGGGTGCCGGTCGGGTTCACGGTGAAGCCGCTGGAGACGGCGGCCCAGATCCGGGAGGTCAACCGCATCTACGCATCCCGCGGCATGCTGCCGGCGCCCGACGACTTCCTCCTGGCGCACCGGAACAGTCCGCACCTGACCTATCTGATCGCGGTGGACGGCCGGGACGGCGGCGTGATGGGCGCCGTCGGCGGCATCGACCATGCCGAAGCGTTCGGCGATCCGGAGAACGGCTCCTCGCTGTGGTGCCTGGCGACCGATCCCCAGGCGGCCTATCCCGGCATCGGGGAATGCCTGGTGCGCGCCATGGCAGACAACTTCAAAATGCGCGGACGGGCCTTCATGGACCTGTCTGTCATGCACGACAACGCCTGCGCCATTGCGCTCTACGGGAAGCTGGGCTTCGTCCGCGTCCCGGTCTTCTCGATCAAGACCCGCAACGCGATCAACGAGAAGCTCTTCATCGGGCCGCAGGCCGAGACGCCGCTCAATCCCTACGCCACCATCATCACCAACGAGGCCCGGCGGCGCGGCATCGCGGTGGAGGTGCTGGATGCCGAGACCGCCTATTTCCGGCTCAGCTTCGGCGGCCGGTCGATCGTCTGCCGGGAGAGCCTGTCGGAACTGACCAGCGCCGTGGCGCTGAGCCGCTGCGACGACAAGGCGGTGACCCGCCGCGCCCTGGAGAAGGCGGGCCTGCGGGTGCCGCCCCAGCGCCGGGCGGGCGATCCGGCGGACGACAAGGCTTTCCTGGCGGAGCATGGCCGGGTCGTGGTCAAGCCGGCGCGCGGCGAGCAGGGCAAAGGCATCACCGTCGACGTCCGCTCGGTCGAGGTGCTGGAGCGGGCGATCGCGTCGGCGAAGGCCCATGCCGACACGGTCCTGCTCGAGGCGTTCATGGAGGGACAGGATCTCCGTATCGTGGTGATCGACTACAAGGTCGTCGCCGCGGCGATCCGCCGCCCGGCCGAGGTGACCGGCACCGGCAAGCACACCATCGCCCAGCTGATCGAGGCCCAGAGCCGGCGGCGCGCCGCCGCCACCGGAGGCGAGAGCCGGATCCCGCTCGACACCGAGACGGAGCGGTGCGTGCGCGACGGCGGCCACGGGATGGACGACGTGCTTGCCGAAGGGGAGCGGCTGTTCGTGCGCAAGACCGCCAACCTGCATACCGGCGGCACCCTGCACGACGTGACGGCGGCGCTGCATCCCGCCCTCGCCGAGGCGGCCGTGGCGGCGGCGCGGGCGCTCGCGATCCCGGTGGTCGGGCTCGACCTCCTGGTGCCCGATCCGGGCGGGCCGGATTACGTGATCATCGAGGCCAACGAGCGGCCCGGCCTCGCCAACCACGAACCGCAGCCGACGGCCGAACGCTTCGTCGACCTGCTTTTCCCGCAGACGGCCATTTGATCGATCAATTCAGACGGAAGGCATCTTCATGGCAACGAAACATCAACCGCAGGGTACCGGGGACGTCCTGGTGCGCGGCCTCCTGGCCGGGGTCGCCGGCGTCGCGGCGATGACGCTGGCGGAGAAGCTGGAGCAGGCGGTGACCGGCCGCCCCAACTCCTACGTCCCGGCCCACACCCTCGAACGCCTGCTGGGACTGCCGGAACGGCCGGACGGCGAACGGCTCGGCCTGAACTGGACCATGCACTGGGGCCAGGGCATCCTGCTGGGCGCGGTGCGCGCCCTGATGGCCCGCCATGGCGTCCGCGGCCCGGTCGGTTCCTTCATCTTCCTCAATCTCAGGCTGATCAACGACCAGAGCCTGGAGAACGCGACCGGCGTCGGCGCCCCGCCCTGGACCTGGCCGAGGGACGAACAGGTAATCGACCTCCTGCACAAGGCGGTCTACGCCTACGCGACCGGCTTGGTGGCCGACCGCTTGGTCGAGATCGACGATGCGGCACGCGAGGGCCGGTCGCAAAGGGCTCCCTAGGATCAGGGATTCGGCATCAGGGATTCGGCATCAGGGATTCGGGGGTCCCGCCCCGGGAAGCGCGCTCTTCTCGGAGGCGCGGGACCGCAGGTCCGTCTCGCGCAGCATCCGCCGCAGGACCTCGTCGCCGATCCTGTCTTCCTCCCGCAGGCGCAGCAGGACGAGGCGTTCGGCGTCGAAGCCGTTGACCGGCGTGCTGCCTTCCGCATCGCCGACCGGGTGGGCCTCGATCATGGTCTTCTCGGCGATCTTCTGTTCGCGCTCCTCCTCCTCTTCCTCGCCAAGGGCCGCGCCGCGGACCGCGGGCCGCAGCGTCAGACCCTGGAGGACGATCGAGCCGACGATGGTCAGCGCCGTCATGACGAGGATGAGGTCGCGCTCGGCGAAGGGCCTCCCGTCGGGCAGCGTCGCGGGGAGCGACAGGGCGAGGACGAGGCCGACGATGGAACGTGTCGATGCCCAGGTCATCACCCCGGCGGCCGCGGCCCTGGTGGTCCCGAACTCGTCCTTCCGCCCGCGCAGGACGGCGTTCACCGGCGGGATCAGCGTCGTCGCGAAGCCGACCGCGTACTGGACGGCCAGCACCGTCGCGAGCAGGGCCGCGGCGCTCGCCGCGACCTGCAGGAACGGCCAGTCGCCGAGCGCCCCCATGGCTTCGGGCATGGACCAGCCCGCCAGGAAGAACAGGGCGGCGGACAGCATGAGGCTGGCCTGCTCCCAGAAGGCCATGGCCGTCAGGCGCGCCTCGGACGTGGACCGCGGCGCACCCGTCTCGCGGTCGATGCGGACCGCGGAGACCACCAGGGCCGCCGTCATGATGACGACGGCGACGGACAGGCCCAGCTCCTGGGCGACGACCGCGCCGAGAAAAGGTATCGACACGGAGATGGCGATCTCGACCGGTGCGGGATCCGCCCGTTCGCGCAGCCACACGACTCCGCGGCCGATCACGGCTCCGGCCGCAGCCCCGCCGACGATGTCGTAGGCGAAGGCGCCGAGGACCGCGGGGACGTCCGGCAGCCCTTTCGGCAGGGCCTGGATCGCCAGGGCGAAGGCGGAAAGGACCACGATCCGCGACATGATCTCCCGCGCCTTCAGGACGTCGGCGATCGACCGGGGAACATAGGGCCGGCCCTTGGCTTCATGGAACAGCCGCGTATCGAAGACCGAGACGAGCGTCGCGATCAGGACGGCGCTGACCGGCGGCAGGCCGGGAAGCAAGTATCCCACCGCGACGGCGGCCACGCCGATCGTGGCGATGGTCAGGAGGGCGCCGAGCAGCACGCCGGGAACGAGCGTGAAGCGGAGCAGGTGGAAGGAGATCCGGACGGTCGCCGCATAGATGACGGGCGGCAGGAACAAGCCGAGGACCAGTTGGGGATCGACCTTCAGCGGCGGCAGCCCGGGGATGAAGGCCGCGGCGGCACCGGCGGCGAACAGCGCCAGGGAGGTCGGAAGCCCGAGAAGGTGGCTGAGCGCCATCATCGGCCCGACCGCGGCGATGAGCAGGGCTATGAACTCGGGCTGGCTCAAGGGTCGCTGTCCTTTGGCGATGCGGCAGGGCCTCCAACAGCGGGAACGGCGGAGTGTCCCGCCGCCTTTCGATTCGTCGACACAACTGCGACACACCGCCTGTTGCAGTCATAGGCATCAGCAATCATTCTGGTAACGTCGACATGGCCGCAGACAAGGACGCTCCACAGAACCGCAGCGTGGTCCAGGCGCAGCCGAACCTGGAACTCTGGCCATTCGTGGCGGTCGTCCAGGCATCGCATACGCCGACGATCCTCACCGACCCCCGTCTGCCCGACAATCCGATCATCTTCGCCAACGACGCCTTCCTGCGGCTGACCGGCTACCGGCGCGACGAGATCCTGGGGCGAAACTGCCGCTTCCTGAGCGGGCCGGAGACGGACCGGGAGATCAGCAACGCGGTACGGAACGCCGTCGAGGAGGCGCGCGCCGTCAGCATGAGACTGCTGAATTACCGGAAGGACGGTTCAGCGTTCTGGAACCAGCTCCATATCAGCCCGATCTTCGACGAGGTCGGCATGCTGGCCTACTTCGTCGGATACCAGCACGATGTCACCGCCGAGGTCGAGGCGGAACAGTCCCTTCACGCCGCCCGGCGGGAACTCGAGGAGCGGCTGGCCGAACGCGAGCGCCTGATCATCGAGATCCATCACCGGGTCCGCAACAATCTGCAGACCATCGTCGGACTTCTCAACCTGCAAATGCGGCGCGGCGATCCCGGCCTGAGGCAACAGTTCAACCTCGTCACGCAGCGCGTCCGCGTGCTCGGCAGCATCCACGAACAGCTGGAGCGCTTCAACCAGTGGACCGCGATCGATTTCGGCCGGCATCTGGAGGAGACCTGCGGCATGCTGACGACCGCCTTCGAGGAACAGGTCGCGATCCAGGTCGAGGCCGACTCCTTCATGTGCGACATCCAGGCGGCGGTACCCCTGGGCCTGATCGCGAACGAACTGATCGCGGCCAGGATCGATCACGGGATCAGGAACGGTTCGGCCGAGCACGGCGCGATCCGCGTCGTCTTCAGGCACCACCGGCGGAACGGCATGATCGAGCTGGTGGTCGGCGACGCGGCGGAGGGGAACGGCCCGACGGCTGCCGGACCGACCTTCCCGCCGAACGATATCGTGGACGTGCTGGTCGAGCAGATCGGAGCCGAGCTCACCGTCGATCCGGCGGGCGGCTCGAAGGTGCGATTGACCGTCCCCTATTCGGCGATCGATCAGCGTTCCGACATGCGCTGACGCCGTCGAACCGCCGGTCAGGCGGCACTGCAGATATCCACCACCAGGGCTCTCAGCTTGTCCGCCAGGACCGGCTTGTGGACCAGGTGGCAGTCGGCCTTTTCCGCCTCCGCCAGCCGCTCCGGCGAGGTATCGCCGGTCAGCAGGATCGCGCCGCGCGTGCCATGGCGGCGGGCGATGACGACGGCCTCGGTGCCGCGCTGGCCGTGCCCCAGGGTATAGTCGGCGACCACGAGGGTCGGCGGTGTATCGATCCCCGCGAGGATGGTTTCCATCTCTTCCAGGGTACGGACGGCGTGGACGTCGAGACCCCACGAAGCCAGCATCAGCTCCATCGCCTGGAGGACCAGCGGCTCGTCGTCGATCACCAGGGCCGAGGACCCCGCCAGGATGTCCGAGGCGAGACCCTGGACGTCCGCGGCGGGGGCGGACTCCTCGCCCGCGAGGGGCAGGATCAGCGAGAAGACCGACCCGCGCCCGACTTCCGAGACCACGTCGATCCGGGTACCGAGCAGTTCCGAAACCCGCCGCGCCGTGGCCAGGCCGATGCCGAACCCTCGGGAATGGTCGTGCGACCTGTCGTCGATCTGATAGTAGTCCTCGAAGATGCGGCAGAGCTCCCCGGGCGCTATGCCCCGCCCGGTGTCGCCCACTTCCAGGACGGCCCGACCGTCGCGGACATGGGTGAACACCGTCACGCCGCCTTCCAACGTGTACTTGATCGCATTGGAGATGAGATTGCGCAGGACAAGCTCGACCAGCAGGGGATCCGAGCGGACCGTCAGGTCCACGGGCGGCATGTGCAGGCGGAGGCCGGCTGTCCGGGCCGGCCCCTGGAACTCGCCATGGAGGCGCTGGAGCAGTTCATCGAGTTCGAAGACGCGCAGATCGGCCCGGACGATTCCCGCGTCCAGCCGTGCCACCTCGAGCAGCCCGTTCAGCATTCCCGTCAGGCTGTCGAGGCTGTTGGCAAGCGGCTCGACCAGCTCGCGGTCCCCGGGATCGAGCTTCTGTTGCATCAGCAGGTGGAGGAACAGGTTGGCCGAGGTGACGGGCTGGCGGAGATCGTGGCTGACCGACGCCAGGAAGCGCGACTTCGCCCGGCTGGCCTCCTCCGCCTCGGCGCGCGCGGCGATCGCTTCGTCTCGGACCTTGCACAGGGCTTCCTCGGCAAGCTTCCGGTCGGTCACGTCCAGGTTCAGGCCGGTCATGCGGATCGGGCGGCCCCGGCCGTCGCGGAGGATCTGCCCTCTTCCTTCCAGCCACCGCATACCTTTGTCCGGGTGCGTGATCCGGTACTGCACGTAGAAATCGGGCGCGCTGCCCTGAAGGGTCTCTTGCAGGATGCGATCGGTCTTCGCCCGGTCGTCGGGGTGGATGCTCTCCAACCAGCATTCCAGCGACGGCTTGACAGTCCCGGGATCCAGGCCATAGAGGTCGAAATATGTTTCCGACCAGGTGAATTCGCCGGTGTCGATTCGCCAGTCCCAGGTGCCCGCCCCGGCATAGCGCTGTGCCATGGAGAGGAGGCGTTCGCTCTCCTCGATCTCCAGGGTACGCTCGGACACCCGATGTTCCAGCTCCTGGTTCGCCCGGATGAGCTCGTCGTTGGAAACGGTCAGTTCCTCGATGAGGATCTGGAGTTCCTCCGCCATGACCATACCGGCCGCCTGGGCCTCGCGGGCATTCTCCTCGATCTGGCGCGACAGCGCGTCGAGCAGCCTTTCCTGATGGTCGATCTTCCTGTTGGCGTGCTCGATCTCCAGCGTCCTCGCCGCGAGGAGCGACTTCACCCTGTCGAGTTCGAGGGAAAGCTGGGCAGCCTCCTCGCGGGCATCCTCGGCGATCGCGAGCGCCTGCTCGACATCATGGTCGAACATCTGTCCGTCCCGGCGATCCGGTCGCCCCGGATGCTGGTGGTCTCGCGCCAACAAGGGTGCCTCTTCGGGTCTCGCGGCCAATCACGCTGATCTTTTCATGAGCACAATACCGATTGACAGCAGGAATTTTCCACATTTCGCTTCCGAGCAACCCGCCGAGACAACGAACAACCATGGCTGCAAAGGTTTCCCGGCGACCGTGCGAGACAATGGATATACGCCCATGGGACAGTCGGGCTATCGCCGGCATGACGGTCGCGCGGGACCTCGTCACAGGACGGCGAGCATCCCGCCGTCGACATAGATGATCTGCCCGTTGACGTAGTCGGATGCCGGCGAGGCCAGGAAGACGACGGTTCCGACCAGTTCGTCGGGACGGCCCCAGCGCCGGGACGGCGTCCGCCCCTTGACCCAGGCGTCGAAGGTCGGGTTGTCCATCAGGGCCCGGTTCATGTCGGTCGTCATGTAGCCGGGGCCGATCGCGTTGGCCTGGATCCCGGACTCGGCCCATTCCGCCGTCATGGCGCGGGTCAGCATCTTGATCCCGCCCTTGGCGACCGTGTAGGGCGCGATGGTGGCTCGGGCCAGGTCGCTCATGAGCGAACCGATATTGACGATCTTGCCCCGGCCGCGTGGAATCATGCGGCGGGCCGCCTCGCGCCCGATCACGAAGGCGCTGGTCAGGTTGATCTCGATGACCCGGCGCCACTCCTCGGTCGAGAGGTCGACCATGGGCTTCCGCAGCTGGATACCGGCGTTGTTGACCAGGATGTCGACCTCGACCCCCTGGCGGTCGAGGGCTTCGAAAGCCGCCGCGACCGCCGCTTCGTCGGTCACGTCGAACCGGGATTCCAGGACGGTATGGCCGTCGCCCCGAAGGGCCGACGCGGCGGCGCCGAGGCGATCGGCATCGGAGCCGTTGAGGATCACGGCGGCCCCGGCCTCGGCCAGCCCGCGCGCCATCGCGTTGCCCAGGCCGCGGGACGATCCGGTGACGAGGGCCGTGCGGCCGGTGAGGTCAAAAAGCGTCTTCGACACGGGCGTTTCCAGTATTCATTGTCGGTCAGGCCATCATGGGCCAGTCAAAGCTGAACCTCCACCTCGGCGGCGATACGCCAGACGTCGTCCTTCGACAGGGCCCCGACCACGACATACGTATATCCGTTCTCGTTCCAATGACCAACCTTGACGCCGTGATGCTTCTCGACCGCGAAGGAGCGGTAGCTTTCCTCGCCCATTGTGATGCAGAGGGCGACCGGCGCTCCGGCGGGCCGCGTATAGATCAGCTGGGCGACGGGGTTGCCCGCCAGAACCAACATCCGGGCGCCGGCGAAATCCAGCCCCTGGCGGGACAGGTCGGGGACGATCAGTTCCAGGTTCAGCCGGCTGCCCAGCCACTGCTCTATGTGCGTCTTCCGCGTCGCGGGCACCTCGACCAGATGCTCCTTCTCGCGCGCATAGATGATGTGGTACTCGGCGATCTCCTCAAGCACCTCGGCGCTCATCGAGGCGGAGTCCTGCGACCAGCGCCACGCCGCGTCGAAGACATAGTTGCCGCCGATCAGCACAAGGAGCGACGCGGCGAGCGCATGGCGGCGCCACCGGCCGCCCGACACGGTCCGGAACAGCGCCCGCTTCGGCGCGGGAGGGTCGGCGGGCTCGGCCGCCAGGGCCAGGAACTTCTCCGGGGGCGGCCCGAAGCGCTGCTCCGAGAAGGTGGTGCGCAACCGTGCCGTTGCCCAGCGCAACTCCTCAACCCTTCGGCGGGCAGCCTCGTCCTTGGCGAGCAGGCCATCGACTTCCGCGAGTTGATCCGAATCCAGTTCACCATCAACATAGGCAGCCAGAATAGCGTCATCGACAGCCATCGCAATCACCACAACTTCACGATATTGTCCGATCGGGATGAAGGCTCCTCGATCCGCTTGGCAAGCGCGATACGTCCACGCGACACCCGGCTCATGACCGTGCCGACGCAGATGCCAAGTATTTGAGCGGTTTCCTTGTAACTCAAACCATCGACGCATACCAGCGTCAGCACGCTGCGCTGCTCCTCCGGCAATTGAAGGAGGGTGCGATAGACGGCGTCCAGCATCAGCAGGTTCTCGGCCGCGGTCGCCCCTTCTCCGCATTCCACGTCGGACGCCTCGTCGAGAGGCGCTCGGGTACGCCGGAATGCGCTGCGCTGCTCGTCGATCCAGGCGCGATGCATGATACAGTACAACCAATTGTCCAGGCGGGTTCCGGGAGTCCATTGCTCGGATCGTTCGAGGGCCCGTTCACAGGCATGCTGGACCAAGTCCTCCGCACTATCCAGCGAACCAGTTAAACTGACGGCGAATCGTTTCAATCTCGGATACAGCGGTACCAGATTGCTACGGATGTGGTCTTCTGTTGTTTTCATTGTTTCACCGAGATGGCACCCGCCCTACACTGCTGACCTGACGAGAAAAGGCATGTCCATATTCCAGACCAGGGGAAGCCCAGAAGAACATACGCCTTTATCGTCGGCAAGCCTGGTCGAGTTCGGCGCAAGGGGCCTTGCTTTCGTCCGGCGGGTATTCGTCTAGAGGCTCGGCAGCACCAGCTTGTGGATCCGCGCGGCCTCCAGGGCCTCCTCGTAGCCGGCGTCGGCATGGCGCATGACGCCGCTGGCGGGATCGTTCCAGAGTACCCGCTCCAGCCGGGCCGCCGCTTCGGCGGTTCCGTCGGCGACGATCACCATGCCGGCATGCTGCGAGAACCCCATGCCGACGCCCCCGCCATGGTGCAGCGACACCCAGGTCGCCCCCGACGCGGTGTTGAGCAGCGCATTGAGCAGCGGCCAGTCGGAGACCGCGTCGGACCCGTCGCGCATCGCCTCCGTCTCACGGTTGGGCGAGGCGACCGATCCGGAGTCCAGGTGGTCGCGCCCGATCACGACCGGCGCCTTCAACTCGCCGCTGGCGACCATGTCGTTGAAGGCCAGCCCCAGCCGGTGGCGGTCGCCCAGCCCGACCCAGCAGATCCGGGCCGGCAGCCCCTGGAAGCGGATCCGCTCGCGCGCCATGTCGAGCCAGTTGTGCAGATGGGGATCGTCGGGAATCAGCTCCTTGACCTTGGCGTCGGTCCGGTAGATGTCCTCGGGGTCGCCCGACAGGGCGGCCCAGCGGAACGGGCCGATGCCCCGGCAGAACAGCGGCCGGATATAGGCGGGAACGAATCCGGGGAAGTCGAAGGCGTTGGCGACGCCCATCTCCTTCGCCATCTGCCGGATATTGTTGCCGTAGTCCAGGACCGGCACGCCCTGCCCGTGGAAATCGAGCATCGCCTTGACCTGGATGGCCATGGACCGTTTCGCGGCCGCCTCCACCGCCTTGGGCTCCCGCTCGCGCCTCTCCTCCCACTCGGCGAGGCTCCAGCCGGCCGGCAGGTAGCCGTTGAGCGGATCATGGGCGGAGGTCTGGTCGGTGACGGCATCGGGGCGGACTCCCCGGCGTACCAGTTCCGGGAAGATCTCGGCGGCGTTGCCGAGCAGACCGACCGAGACCGGCTTGCGGTCCGCCCCGGCCCGCTCGATGATCGCCAGCGCCTCTTCGAGGGTATCCGCCTTGCGGTCGAGATAGCCGGTCTGGAGCCGCATCTCGATGCGCGACGGCTGGCACTCGACCGCCAGCATCGAGGCGCCGGCCATGGTGGCCGCGAGCGGCTGTGCTCCCCCCATGCCGCCCAGGCCGCCGGTCAGGATCCAGCGGCCGGCGAGGTCGCCGCCATAGTGGCGCCGGCCCACCTCGACGAAGGTCTCGTAGGTGCCCTGGACGATTCCCTGGCTGCCGATATAGATCCAGGACCCGGCGGTCATCTGGCCGTACATCATCAGCCCGACCTTATCGAGGGCGTTGAAATGGTCCCAGTCGGCCCAGCGCGGCACCAGGTTGGAGTTGGCGATCAGGACGCGGGGCGCATCGCGGTGGGTACGGAACACCCCGACCGGCTTTCCCGACTGGACCAGCAGCGTCTCCTCGTCGCCCAGGGTCTTCAGGCACTCCACGATGCGGTCGAAGGACTGCCAGTCCCGGGCGGCCCGCCCGATGCCGCCATAGACGACCAGCGCCTCCGGCTTTTCCGCGACTTCCGGATCGAGGTTGTTCATGAGCATCCGCAGCGGCGCCTCCGTCAGCCAGCTCCGCGCCGACAGGTCCGTGCCGCGCGGACTGCGGATCTTGCGGGCATTGTCGAGCCGGGCACCGGGAGGGGGGACGGAGGTCATGGGGCTGATCCTTTCTGGCCGTATGCGGCATCGGCGGCCCAGGCGGCGAGGCGCCGGAGCATCGGCTTCAGAACGGCGCGAACGCCGTCCGCCCGGACCGGGTCGTAGCTCCAGGGCGGCGCCTCCGCGGCGAGATAGGCGCGCTGTGCCAGTTCCATCTGGATCGCGTGGACGCCGTTCCCGGGATCGCCGTGGTGACGGGTGATCCAGCCGCCGCGGAAACGGCCGTTGACCACATGGTCATAGCCCGCCGCCCCGGCGCAGGCCCGGGTCACGATTCCCTCCGCCTCGGGCGCGCAGGAAGCGCCGCCGTTGGTCCCGATGTTGAAGACCGGCAATTCGCCGTCGAATAATCGAGGCACGACGGAGCGGATCGAATGGCAGTCGTACAGCACGACGCGCGGGTGCAGCCGCCGCAGCCGGCCGATCTCGGCGGACAGCGCCTCGTGATAGGCCGCGTGGTAGGGCCGCCGATGCCGGTCGATCTCCCCGGGCGACGGGGCGGCTCCGGCGCGGTAGAGCGGGACGCCGTCGAACGTGGTGGTCGGGCACAACTCGGTGGTCGCCTGGCCGGGATAGAGGGAGGCGCCGCCGGGATCGCGGTTCACGTCGATGACGAAACGCGAGACGGCCGCGCGGACCACCGTGGCGCCGAGTTCCGCGCCGAAATCATAAAGGCGGTCGATCCACCAGTCGGTGTCCTCCAGCCCCAGCGCCCGCTCGGTGAAGTGCCCGCGCATCGCCTCGGGAATGCGGAGCCCGACATGGGGCATCGACAGGATCAGCGGCGCATCGCGCCGTTCGACGATGGGCCGGTCCGCCGCGTCCATCACCGCCCCCGCCAGACGCGGGAATGGAGGGGATTGAAACCGATGCGGTAGGCCAGCTCCGCCGGCCGGTCGATGTTCCAGATCGCGAGATCGCACCACTTGCCCGGCGCGACGGTACCGATCTCGTCGTCGCGGCCGAGCGCCCTGGCGGCGACGCGGGTCACGCCGGCCAGCGCCTCCTCCGGCGTCAGGCGGAACAGCGTGCAGGCCATGTTGAGGGTCAGCAGGATCGACGTCAGCGGCGAGGTTCCGGGGTTCGCGTCGGTCGCGATCGCGATCGGCACGCCGGTCCGGCGGAACAGGTCGACCGGAGGCACCCTCGTCTCCCGCAAGGTGTAGAAGGCGCCGGGCAGCAGGGTGGCGACGGTTCCCGCCTCCGCCATGGCCGCGGCGTCGGCCTCGTCGGCATACTCCACATGGTCGGCCGACAGCGCGCCGAACCTGGCCGCCAGCGCGGCGCCGTGCAGCGACGAGAGCTGCTCGGCATGGAGCTTGACCGGAAGGCCGAGGGCGCGCGCCGCCTCGAACAGCCGCTCGACCTCGGCCGGCGAGAAGGCGATTCCTTCGCAGAAGGCGTCGACCGCGTCGGCCAGCCCTTCGGCATGGATGGCCGGCAGCATCTCGCGGACGACATGGTCCATGTAGCTGCCGCTGTCGGCAAACTCGGGCGGCGTGGCGTGGGCGCCGAGGAAAGTCGTCTCCACCCCCACGTCCCGCTCCCGCCCCAGCCGGCGGGCGGCGCGGAGCTGGCGAAGCTCGGCAGACGTCTCCAGCCCGTAGCCGGACTTGATCTCGACCGTGGTGACGCCTTCCGCGAGGAGGGCGTCGAGCCGCGGCAGGGAGGCGGCGACCAGCGCATCCTCGTCCGCCCGGCGTGTCGCGACGACGGTCGACAGGATGCCGCCCCCTGCCCTCGCGATCTCCTCGTAGCTGGCTCCCTGGAGCCGCAACTCGAATTCGGCCGCCCGGTCGCCGCCATAGACCAGATGGGTGTGGCAGTCGATCAGGCCCGGCGTGATCCAGCGTCCCCCACAGTCGATGATCTCGTCGGCCCCATGGGCGGCGGCGGCGTCGCACGGGCCGACGAAGGCGATCCGGCCGTCCCGGCATCCGACCGCGCCGTTCTCCAGGGCGCCGTAGGGCTGTCCGGACGCTTCCATGGTCGCGATCCGCGCATTGGTCCAAAGGCGATCCAGCCTCACGCGCCGTCCCCTTGTTCTTGCCGTGGGCGATTTTCTGCGGATATTCTCGTTTACAGTTAACGCCGCTCGACCGCCGGTGTCCAGGATTCGCATTCCGGTGCCCGTGGGATATCGCTGGGAGCTTGTCGGAAAATTGGATCCTGTCAGGCAATTCTTCGCGGACAATGCCCTTCTCCCCCATGGCTGGGGCCGCGACGTGCTGTTCACGGTCGACGGCTCGGGCCTGCTTACGGATGTTTCGGCCGGTGCCGAGCGCGGCGCAGCCAGGCATCTCGGCCGGCTCGTGGTGCCGGGCATGGCCAACCTCCACAGCCATGCCTTCCAGCGCGCCATGGCCGGGCTTGCCGAGCAGCGCGGCGACAGCGCAGACAGTTTCTGGACATGGCGGCGCACCCTGTATGACTTCCTCGACCGGCTGACGCCCGACGACGTGGAGGCGATCGCGGCCCTGGTCTGCTCGGAAATGCTGGAAGCCGGTTTCACGACCCTGGGCGAGTTCCACTATCTCCATCATGATCCGGCGGGCCGGCCCTACGACGATATCGGCGAGATGGCGGGCCGCATCGCCGCGGCGGCCGCCGCGACCGGAATCGGCCTGACGCTGCTGCCGGTCTTCTATGCCCATGGCGGGTTCGGCGGTGCGCCGCCGACGGATGGACAGCGCCGCTTCATCAATGATCCCGACGGCTTCGCCCGGCTGGTCGAGAGCGCCGGGCAGCATCTCGACGGCCTTGCGGGCGCCCGGATGGGCATCGCGCCCCATTCCCTGCGCGCGGCGACGGTCGAAGAGATCGGGCGGATCCTGCCGCTCGCCGGCGACGGGCCGGTCCATATCCATGTCGCCGAGCAGACGCAGGAAGTCGAGGATTGCCTTTCCTGGTGCGGGCGGCGGCCGGTCGAGTACCTGCTGGACTCGCTGCCGGTCGACGCCCGCTGGTGCGCGATCCACGCGACGCACATGACCCCGGCGGAGACCGGGGCGCTGGCCCGCTCCGGGGCGGTCGCCGGCCTGTGCCCGGAGACCGAGGCCAACCTGGGGGACGGGCTGTTCGATGCGCCGCGTTTCCTCGCGGCGGGAGGGCGGTTCGGGATCGGATCCGACAGCCATATCCATATCGGGCTCGCGGAGGAACTGCGGCTGCTGGAGTATGGGCAGAGGCTGAGCTTGCGGGGCCGCAACCTGCTGTGCGACCCGGGAGCCGGAACGGGTGAGTCGCTGTTCCGCGCCGCGGTGTCGGGAGGCGCCCGGGCTGTCGGACAGCCCGTGGACGGGCTCCAGGCCGGGCAGCGCGCCGATTTCGTCGTGCTGGACGAGAGCCACCCATCGCTGGCCGGCCGGCCGGTCGAGCGGATGGTCGATTCCTGGATCTTCGCCGGCGACCGGTCCTGCGTGCGCGACGTCCATGTCGCCGGCCGCCGCGTCGTCGCCGACGGGCGCCATCTCGCCCGCGACCTGATAAGGTCCGGCTATGCCCGGGTCATGGCGGGGATCATCCGGTAACCGCTCGACCGGCGGGCCAGTCCCGAGATGCCGAGCAACGCCAGGGCCGTGATCATGAGGGACCGAGGAGCCGGTTCATCGACCGGCACGGCGAGACTTTCGAGCGTCGCCGTGTAGCGGAGGATCGTGTCGAAGACCACCGGCCGCCCCGGGGACGGCAGCAGGGGAAACGGCCCCGACCCGAAATCGAAAAAGGTGGAGCAGCGCCTCTCCCCGGTCTGGACGCATTCGGATCTGTTGACCCGGTTGAACAGCTCGATCTCTTCCTGGCCGGAAACCAGCAAGACCGAGAAATCGTAGAAGAGGCTGTACCTGACGTCTTCGAGTTCCTGCAGGTCGATGAAGGTGTTGGGCCCGACGGATATGGAGGACGTGAAGAACGGCGGTTCCTCCGGTGCCGGGGTCGAGGTGGTTGCCGTCGTCCGCACCCTTCCCTCCAGGCTGACCCGGGCGGTCCCCCTGCCGTCGAGGTCCAGGCCAGCGGAACCGATGAGGCCGACAAGACTCTCCCCCGTCGAAATGCCTTCGGAACCGAACAGGCCGGCCGAGGCGCGGCCTCCCCCGGTCGCCGAACCGACGGCTGCGGGTTCGATGATGTGCTCGCTGGAAACCAGGAAATCCGGCGGCACGTTCTCGTATCGCAGGCCGATCACCGGCGTTCCGGAGATCGCGATTCCCAGGAACGGCTCCGCGCCCGCACCGGCCGGCACCGCGGCCAGGATCAGCGACAAGAGCGCAAGGGTCTTGGCAGGTTTCATGGCCTGGTCCTCTCCTATCCAGTGCGGGAGGATTATCGTCGCTGCGTCCCGGCACGGAACGCGCTCATCGGTCCATCCCCCGATCCGGCACGTCCGGCGGCGTCCGCCTGGACCGGGACTCCTCATCCCAGGTCCGTTTCAGGCGGACGGTCTCCAGCTTCAGGCGCAGGGACTCCAGCCTGTGGAGGCGGCTGCGCCGTTCCGCCAGATCGGCTTCGATGAAGCCGTGGAAGTCGGCGACCTCCGGCATCCTGCGGTACCGGAACTGTTCCCAGACGCAGCGGAACGCCTTGCGCCAGAGATCCGTGGGCCAGGTGGAGATCACCTCGACGTCCAGTTCCAATGCTATCCCGTCGGGCAGCGGAAAGCCGCGGCGGGACGCCAGCGAAACCAGGGCGGCCATCACCTCGCCCGGATCACCGGGCGCCAGGGCTTCGCGGGCATGCCGGACGGCTTCCGGCAGGCAGTCGACCAGGTCAGGCGGCAGGTCCGGCAGATGCGGCAGCGGCTCGTCTGCCCAGGATTCGCTCCAGGCATGCAGCCGCTCGACCTGCGTTCTGTTCGGCGAGACCGCCAGGCCGTTCCGGCGCCCCGGACGGGAAATCGGAACCACGGTACGGGCGAGGGTCGCGGTCATGGTGTCGGTCCTTGTCGGTGTAGGTCGGCTTGGAGACGGAGCGGATCAGCGGCAGCGCACCCCTCGGTTGGATCAGCCAGCGGCGCCAGGCTGCGGACGGATCGGCATAGCGGTAGCCTTTCGCCCGGCAGGAGAGAACGAAAGTCTCCGTGAATGCGTCTACGTCGAGGGCCGGAAGTCTACTGCGCGCCCAGGCTATGTCGGCCGGTGTCGGCGACCATCCGCAAGGTATCGCGACGCTTTCGGGTGCGATCGCGCTTTCCTGAGGATTCCCCGGATCATGGCTGTGCTCTCCCTCGTCTTGAGAGAGAGAGATATTTATTTCGTCGTGATGACTCGTGTCAGCAGGCTTTACAGCGTGGTCAGGTTCTTCCGACACCTGTTTTGCCGCATCCCCCGCCCGCCGGGTCAGGCCGTCGAGCAGCCGGTACCGGCTCGCCCGCTGGCGGCCCTCGATGAATTGCCGGTCGTGCAGCAGCGCGCCCTCGGACTCGAGTTCCGAAATGGCGGCATGGACCCAGGCCCGCGATCTGCCGAGGTCGTTCGCGATGGTTTCCTGTCGCACCCAGATCCATCCCGCGCGGTCCGCGTAAGTGGCAAGGGCGGCGTACACTGCCTTCGCAGCTACCGAGATACCGGGTCGTCGCATGATCGATGCGGCAACAGTTCCCCAGCGGCTGCCCATGTATTGAGCGTCCATGATCCTGATCATTTGCTAAGCTGGCAGAACCCAATAAGATCCATACGGCGAAAACCATGGGTTCTCACCTGCAGGGCGGCTCAGGGGAAGCTGCCGTGACTCTGTTCTGTTGGGGAAAGCGCCTGCCGGGCAGCGCGCCTTGCTTTTAAGATCCGGACTTCTTCATCGCTTCTCCCGCCTTTTTCATATCTGCACCGACCAGTCGGAAGGAAAATCCAGGATCCTGGCAAGCGCGATCGGCGCCACATTGGTGAATCTGGACGCACATGGTGGTGAAGATTGGCGCACTATTGCCGGACGAAGGGTCTTCCGCCGGATTCGCGCACGAACTGCGTTGAATATCACCAACTTGACTGGGAGAGACCGCTGCGAATCCTGGATCGATGAAACGCGCCGATTCTCACCAGTGTCGATTTGTCCCGCCGCAGACGGCAAAGTGCGCCGATTTTCACCATCGCGGGACCCCGCTGGCCGCCCTATGGCCCTGCCGGCCTGCGTCGGCGGCGGCATGCGCGTCGAATTTCACCGATACCCGATCCCGCTCCACGATCCGCGTTGGTGAAAATGCACGCGCTTGAGCCCCGCTTTCTTGGCGGCCCGGTTCCTATGGTGAAGGTCGGCGCGGTTGGACCGAGTCTGCGATCTCTCGTTGGTGAAACTGCGCGCACTTTGCCGACCTGTCGGCGCCGACGGAACTCCGCCCCGCCATATGCGCCCAATTTCACCAACCCCGGGGCGATCTTCCTTGGCAGAGGGATGGGCAAAGGCAAAGATGCGGCAGTTGGAGAGGGATCAAGATGGCTCGTCACACAAATCCTGGATTGGCCTTGCAGCCGGTCGCGCAGTTCAGTCTCTTCGAGATCGAACGCGATCAGGATCCGTGCACCAATCAGGTCGAGCTTTACGATCTGGCGCCCCGCTGCGTCTTCTACACGAGCGAGAAGGAGCGTGTCGGCCCCTACCTGAAGACGGTCGAGCGCAATTTCACCCATGCGGGGAAGGCCTACAAGCTGGTGCTGTATCCGGCCCGCGTCCGCCGGGCCGACGGCACCGAGTTGGATGTCTATCCCAGCGAGCGCGAACAGATCGTGGAGGAGGTCCTGCGCCGCCTGGCGTCGGAAGCCAACCGGATCTGGCTGGAAGAGGACGAACGGCAGCGCGACCGGGTGATGATGTCCTTCACCGTCAACGAGATCCGGACCGAGTTGAAGAGGGTCGGGCATTCTTTGAACGGCGACCAGGTCCGCGAGGCGCTGGAGGTACTTCACCGCTCGGTGATCGAGATCCGCCAGTGCGGCGTCGGCAAGGACCCGCTTCTGTCGTCGTCGGCCTTTCCCGTGATGATGATCTCCGATGCCCGGAATTCCGGGGCGAAGACCTACCTGCAGTTCAATCCGCTGGTGGCCCAGGCGATCCGGTCGCTGGAGTGGCGCCGCGCCAGCTACGAGACGCTGATGCGGATCAGCGACCCGGTCGCGCGCTGGCTCTACAAGCGCCTTGCCCTCCGGATGAGGGCGACGGACACCGAAATCTCCATGCGTGCCACCGCCATCGCCCAGGACAGCGGGTTGGTCAACCGTTCGCGGACCCGCGACACGCTGAAGCGTATCACCGAAGCGATGGAATCGCTTGTGGACGCCAACGTCCTGGACGGTTACGCCTGTTCCGTCGAGAAGGAAGGACGACGACAGGTCGACATCATCTACGACCTGCGCCTGTCCAGCTCGATGCGTGACGAACTGCAGAGGGCGGACCGAGCCGCCGTCGAGGCGAAGCGCACCATGAAGCGGATCGCCGGGACGGAGCAGCCCGACCGCTTCCTGCGGGTGGACGGGGACCGGCTTCAGAAGATCCGCCAGGACGAGCGGACCGCCCTGAACGCGAGTTGATCCCGCTTCCCCCGGCCCGGCCGGCATCGTCGTGCCGGCGGATTGGGGAAAGAAGGCGCTCTACGGCAACGGTGGTTGCAGCGGGACCGGTGCTCGGCCCGAGAGGTTCGGCTCGTGTGGCCGGGCATGGCCGGCTTGATGTTTCCTATCAGGATGACGGAAACACGAATCGGAGCTCGTGGTTAATCATTTCATAATAAATTATGCATAGGTTCGTGGCTGCGCATTGTCTTAGTGCGTTTCCTCCCTAAACTCGGCCCCGCGCGATATCCGCAGCGGGGCCTTTTTATGTCCGCATTTATAAATGATAGAATGTGGAATCTGAAATATGCCGACTGCCATGAACTATTATTCAATAATTACATGGGATAATTAATGTCAACGGGCTGAAAAATCCGGGCTAGTGATTGATGAGGTTTCCAGTGAATACCCTAACCACAACTAATCCGAAGGGCATAACCAGTTTGTTTGCCGACAGGCGGACCGGGACGAAGATCTATACAGGTTTCGGTGCCCTGCTTCTACTTCTGAGCGGGCTTGGCGGAGCGTTCTGGCTCTCGGCCGAGGACGGATTGAATAACCTGAATGCCTATACCAAACAGTCGGAGATCGCCGTCGGCATTTCCCAGGCGGAAACGAAACTCATCGAGGCACGATTAGCGGTCAGGCGGTTCCTGGTCAGCGGTGCCGAAGCTGATGTCGCCGACTTCAATGAAAAGTGGGCTGGAGTCAACGATGTCCTGTCTCCGGCCAAAGCTCGGATGACGCGGCAGGAAAACATCAGGACCGTCGACGATATCTTCGCGTTGAAGGCTACCTATGCCGACTCTTTCAAGGAGGTGGTCGAGAAGAGCGCGCGGCGGGATGCGCTCGAGGCGGAGATCCTCAACGATGTCGGCGTGAAGCTGCGCAAGCTGCTGACCGAGATGCGCAACGCGGAGATCGCCAGCGGGAACAGCGTGGTGATCGGCGATCTGGCGCAGGCCGGCGAGAGCTTCCTGCTGGCCCGGGTCGTCGCAGCCCGGTTCCTGGGCCTCAAGAACAAGGACGAGGTCCCGCGCGTCATCAAGGAACTCGACAGCGTGGAGTCGCGCCTCGCCGATCTGGCTGCGCATCTGATCGCTCCGGATCAGGGCCAGCGGCTGAGGGATGTCAGGCAGTTGCTGTCGCGCTACGGACAGGGATTCGAGGAACTGGCATCGGTGACCCTCGACATCGAAAGCCGGGTCGCGGGTCCCATGGCCGAAACCACTGCACTGATCCAGCAGAAGGCCCGCGATATCATGGCGATCGCGACCGACCTGCAGGCCGAGACCCAGACGGAAGCGGTCGATGACGCTTCGGACGCCCGGACGACGGCGGTCGCGCTCTGCATCGCCGCCATAGTGCTCGGTGTGGCGTTCGCTTGGCTGATCGCACGCAGCATCGCCGTTCCGGTCGTCTCGATGACCGACGCCATGCGCAAACTTGCGGGTGGCGACATCGACGCCGTGATCCCGGCGGTCGGGCGGAAGGATGAGATCGGCCAGATGGCCGGCACGGTGCAGGTCTTCAAGGACAACATGATCCGCACCCGCGAGATGGAGCGGGAGGCTCGCGAGGCGGAGGTCCGCGCGGCGGCGGAGCGCAAGGCCGCGATGCTGAAGCTGGCCGACGGCTTCGAGGCCAGCGTCAAGGGCATCGTCGAGACGGTGGCCTCGGCCGCGACCGAGATGCAGAGCACCGCGTCGGTCATGACCCACACCGCGGACACCACCAGCCAGCAGGCGACCGCCGTGGCCGCCGCCTCCGAGCAGGCCTCGGCCAATGTCCAGACCGTGGCGGCGGCGACCGAGGAGCTGTCCTCCTCCATCACCGAGATCGGCCGGCAGATCAGCAACTCCAGCCAGGTCGCCGGCCAGGCGGTGACCGAGGCCGGCCGGACCAGCGAGACGATGAGGGTGCTGGTGCAGGCTGCCGAGCAGATCGGCCAGGTGGTGGAGCTGATCAACACGATCGCCGGGCAGACCAACCTGCTGGCGCTGAACGCCACGATCGAGGCGGCGCGCGCCGGCGAGGCGGGCAAGGGCTTCGCGGTGGTGGCGTCGGAGGTCAAGGCGCTGGCGACCCAGACCGCCCGCGCGACCGAGGAGATCCAAGCCAAGGTCAAGGAGATCCAGGGAGCGACCGGCGACGCCCAGGCGGCGATCGACGGGATCGGCCGGATCATCGGCCAGATGAACGAGATCACCACCACCATCGCCGCCGCGATCGAGGAGCAGGGTGCCGCCACGCGCGACATCTCCTCCAACGTCAGCCAGGCCGCGCGGGGCACCGAGGAGGTCTCCGCCAACATCACGGGCGTGACCCAGGCCGCCGGCGAGACCGGGGCCGCGGCATCCCAGGTGCTGGGCGCTTCCGAAGGCTTGGCGCGCGAGGCGGAAAAGCTGCGTGGCGAAGTCGCGAGCTTCATCGCCACCGTCCGGGCCGCCTGACCGGCACCCGGAAGGAACAGCCCCGCGCGCCAGCCGCCGCGGGGCTGTTCCCGTTGGTGACTTTCCAATCCGGAGTCCTTCGGGACTGACGAATGGAGGCCGCCGATATTCCCGAATCCTCCTGTCTAGCTCATGGGCATTTCGCGCTCCTTCCGAAATGCCGGAGTTTTCCACCAGCGCTCCAACGGCGCGGAAGGCGCTTCGCAATACTGTGATTGCCACGAATGCAGTCAAGTGCCGCCTTGTTTTCGGGGACGGCGCGACGCTCGGTCGTTCCAGGTCAACTGAGGGTGCAAGAATGGGAAGCGCAGTTGGAAAGAGGCGGTGGGTCGCCGTCCTGTCGGTCGTGGGGCTCACCGCCCTGCCGGTAGCATTGGGTGCGGGCCTGATCGACATGCAGGCCGCGCATGCAAAAGGCGGGTCGGGAGGCGGCAGTGGCGGCAGTGGCGGCGGTGGCGGCGGCGGCGGTGGCGGCGGTGGATCAGGAGGCGGTGGCTCGGGAGGTGGTGGCGGTTCCGGTGGCGGCTCCGGCGGAGGTGGCCATGGCGGCAACTCCGGCGGCGGCCGTGGTGGTGACGATGGTGGCCGTGGATCCGAAAGCCGGAGTGCCGGTGGTTCGCAAAGCCGGTCATCTTCATCTTCCGACGATCGAAGCCGTTCAGGCGTCGATGGCCGGGGTCGGGAGGCCGAAGCGCGCGGCCGTGCCGCCGAGGGCGAAACGGAGGCCCGCGGCCGGGAAGCCGAGGCTCGGGGCCGTGCCGCCGAGGGCGAAACGGAAGCCCGCGGCCGGGAAGCCGAGGCTCGGGGCCGCGCTGCGGAAGGCGAAACGGAAGCCCGTGGCCGGGAGGCCGAGGCGCGCGGCCGTGCCGCCGAGGGTGAGCAGCATGCCCGGGGAGCCGACGACGCGGCGCGATCCGCGGCCCGAAGCGAAATCGAGCGGGGCATGGCCGCGGGCACGTCCAGCGGCCGGATCGACGCCTATGGTCGGGCCGTGCAGGAAGCCGGCCGGATCCAGGACGACACGGCCCGGCATCGGGCTCTCGATGCCGCCGCTTCCATGCTGACCCGTCGCTGAGGGCGGCGGCCGGATCCGCATTCCTGCGCCGGGTCCGGCAAGCCCCTGTCGTCACGGCCTTCGTTCTTCTATGACAGACGCCTTGTCCCGCCGAGGCGGTGTCTGGAAGAACGAGGGCTTGATCGCGGATGAAGGCACTGACGTTATCCCGGAACGAGGCATTGAGGATCGCGCTCGCGGCGCAAGGGTTCGGCAAGCCCAGGCTCGGCGGACAGAACGGCCCCTGTGACCGGGGCCATCTCGGCCGGGCGATGAAGCGGGCGGGCCTGCTGCAGATCGATTCGGTCAATGTCCTGGTGCGGGCCCACTACATGCCGCTGTTCTCCAGGCTGGGTCCTTATCCCCAAAGCCTGCTGGACGAAGCGGCCTGGGGGAAGAAGCGGACGCTGTTCGAGTACTGGGCGCACGAGGCGTCTCTCCTGCCGCTGGACATGCATCCGCTGCTGCGCTGGCGGATGGAGCGGGCCGCGCGCGGCCAGGGCATCTACGGCAGGCTGGCCCGGATCTCCCGGGAGCGTCCGGAACTGGTTGCCTCCGCGCTGGAAATGGTCCGGGACCGCGGACCGGTGGCCGCGTCCGAACTCGACTCCGAACTCCAGGGCGGGCGCGGCAGCGGCGGCTGGTGGGGCTGGAGCGAGGTCAAATGCGCTCTCGAATACCTGTTCTGGGCCGGCATGGTCACCACGCGGACGCGCCGCGGGTTCGAGCGGCTGTACGACCTGCCGGAACGCGCCCTGCCCCATGCCGTGCTGGACCTGCCGACCC
Source organism: Skermanella rosea (assembly GCF_016806835.2). Classification (NCBI taxonomy): domain Bacteria; kingdom Pseudomonadati; phylum Pseudomonadota; class Alphaproteobacteria; order Rhodospirillales; family Azospirillaceae; genus Skermanella; species Skermanella rosea. Next base: position 119,914 of record NZ_CP086114.1, read on the forward strand.
CCGACGAGGCGGAGGCGCACCGGGCGCTCCTGGCATTGTCCGGGCGGGCGCTCGGGATCGCCACGGCCGGCGACCTGCGGGATTACTTCCGGCTCGACGCCGCCGACGTGAAGCCCCGGATCGCCGAGCTGGTGGAGGAAGGCACGCTGGTGCCGGTGGAGGTCGAGGGCTGGAAACAGCAGGCATACCTGCACCGGGATGCCCGCCGCCCCCGCCGCATCGAAGCCGCCGCCCTGCTCTCCCCCTTCGATCCCGTGGTGTGGGAACGGGCGCGGACCGAGCGGCTGTTCGGCTTCCGCTATCGCCTGGAAATCTACACGCCGGCGGAGAAGCGGCTCCACGGCTACTACGTGCTGCCTTTCCTGCTGGGCGACCGCCTGGTGGCGCGGGTCGACCTCAAGGCCGAACGGGCCACGGGCACGCTCCACGTGCTGGCCGCCCATGCCGAACCGCATGCGCCGCCGCACACCGGGGAGGCCCTCCTCGCGGAACTGCGCCTCATGGCGGAATGGCTCGGGCTGGCGCGGGTGGCCGTCGTTGAGCGCGGCGACCTCGCCCCGGCGCTGCGGGTGTGACGGCATGGAAAAACGCCGGCGGGTGCCGACGCTCCGCCCGGTCGCCTGTTGTCGGTTCGCACAGCCGGAGCGAGGAGACCATGGCGACCGAAAAGATTCGAGACGACATGCTGCCGGGCATGATCGCCCAGGCGGCCAAGCCCCTGCCGGACCCAGACGACCCGAACTTCGGGGCGTCCTTCGACGCGCTCGCATCGGCGCGGGTGGTCCTGCTGGGAGAGTCCTCCCATGGAACCTCCGAATTCTACCGGGCGCGCGCGGCGATCACGAGACGCCTGGTCGAGCGGCACGGCTTCACCATCGTCGCCGCCGAGGCCGATTGGCCCGACGCCGCCCAGATCGACGCCCATGTCCGTGACGGCCACCGTCCATCCTGCGCCGACGGCCCGCCGTTCAAGCGATTTCCCACCTGGATGTGGCGGAACCGGGAATTCACCGACTTGGTCTCCTGGATGAGGGACTACAACCGGACCGTGGCCGATCCCGAGCGGAAGGCGGGGTTCTTCGGGCTGGACCTGTACAGCCTGGATGCCTCGATCACCGCGGTCCTGGGGTATCTCGACGGCGTCGATCCGGAAACCGCGCGGGAGGCACGGCGGCGCTATGCCTGCCTGGAGCCGTGGCAGCGCCGCCCCGAAGTCTATGGCCGCGCCTCGATGATGGAGGGCTTCGGACGGTGCCAGAAGGAGGTGCTGAACGTGCTGCGCGGGCTGCTCGACCGCCGGCTGGCCTATATGCGGGACGACGGGATCGCCTATTTCGACGCGGAGCGCAATGCCAGGGTCGTCGCGGCGGCGGAGCAATATTACCGATCCATGTATCATGCCGACGAGGATTCATGGAACCTCCGCGACGAGCACATGGCCGACACTCTGGATGCGCTGCTGAAGTCGCGTCCCGGGGCCAAGGCGGTGGTCTGGGCCCACAACTCGCACATCGGCGACGCGCGGGAAACGGGCATGTCGGACCGGGGCGAACTGAACCTCGGGCAGCTCTGCCGCCAGCGTTACGGCGACGATGCGGTGCTGGTCGGCTTCGGCACCCATGCCGGGACGGTGGCGGCGGCGACCGACTGGGACGCTCCGATGGAGATCAAGCAGGTGCTGCCCTCGCGGCCGGACAGCGTCGAGCGGCCGTTCCACGACAGCGGTCTCGGACGGCTGTGGCTGGACCTGCGGGCGCAGGGCGACTCCCCCTTGCGCACGATGCTCGCCGAGCCGCGGCTGGAGCGCTACATCGGGGTGATCTACCGGCCGGAGACCGAGCGCTGGAGCCACTATGTCGAGTCCCGCCTGTCGAGGCAGTTCGACCATTACGTCTTCTTCGACGAAACGCGGGCCGTGACCGCACTGCCCGGTCCGCAGGAGCCCGGCCCCGACGATACCTTTCCCTTCGGGCTTTAGGCGGGGCTTTCAGGATTTGATGAGACGTCTATCACGAGTCATGGGCTGAGTTGCAGGCCGGGTCGATGGACCGCCGCCATGCCGGTTCCGACAGCCGCTCGACAAAGAAGTCGGCCAGAACCCCGATCCTTGCCGGGCGCGTCCGGGCCGAGGGCGTGATGAAGTAGAGTCCTCCTTTCGGCAGCGACCATTCCGTCAGGATGGCGGTGAGCCGTCCGTCTGCCAGATGATCCGCGGCCATGAATTCCGGCAGCTCGGCGATTGCCAAGCCATCCAGGAGCATCGGCACCAGGGCCTCTGCATTGGTGACGCGCAGCGGACCGGACGGCGTGACACTCTCTTCCTCGCCGGCGCTGTTGGTGAAGTGCCAGATGTCCTGCCGCCGTCGATAAGCGTAGCCCAGGCAATGGTGGTCCTTCAGGTCGCGCGGATGCCGGGGCAGACCGTGGCGGGAAATATAGCTGGGAGCAGCAAGAACCACGGGGGCGACCGGGCACAGCCGCCGGGCCACCAGCGAGCTGTCCGGCGGCACTGCGATCCGGAGCGCGGCGTCGAAGCCCTCGCCCACCAGATCGACGGTCGCGTCGCTCAGATGCAGGTCGATGGAAATCTCCGGATAGAGACGGAAGAAGTCCGGCAGCAGGGGCGCAACCCAGCGAACCCCGAATGACATCGGCACCGCCAGACGTATCAGGCCGCGTGGACGGCTGGACATCTCGCGCGCCGCATTCTCCGCCGCTTCCGCGTCGTCGTAGAGGCGCGTCGCGCGCTCGGCCAGGGAATGACCGAAATCGGTCAAAGCCAGCCGGCGCGAGGTGCGGTTGAACAGCCGCGCGCCCAGCCGCTCTTCAAGCCGGCTGACCGCACGCGACACCGTGGCAACCGATACTCCCGTGGCGCGGGCCGCACCGGCGAAGGAGCGCTCCTCCGCCACTTTGGCGAACATCGCTAGGCCTTCAAGATCCGGCAGCTTCGACATCGACAATCCTGCAATGATGGTTTGCAGTCATTTCTATTTGGATGTCGTCCTGCCGTCGATAGCTTCGTGACCAGCAGATGACCCAAAACCAGGAGAGTTCGGATGCCACGTAAGCTTGAGGGCAAGATCGCCCTCGTTACCGGGGCTACCACCGGCATCGGCCTCGCCGCGGCCAAGCGCTTCGCCGCCGAAGGTGCCGTCGTCTATCTCACCGGCCGCCGCCAGTCCGAACTGGAGGCCGCGGTCGCGGCGATCCGTGCCGCCGGCGGTACGGCGACGGGAGTGCAGGCCGACTCGTCCAATCTGGCCGATCTCGATCGGCTCTATGCCCAAATCCAGAGCGAGGTGGGCCGCCTCGACGTCCTTTACGCCAATGCCGGGGGTGGCGGCATGCTGCCGCTGGGCGCCATCACGGAGGAGCAGTACGAGGACACGTTCAACCGCAATGTGAAGGGCGTGCTGTTCACCGTACAGAAAGCGCTGCCGCTGCTCGGCGAGGGCGCTTCGGTGATCCTTGCCGGGTCCACCGCCGGCAGCATGGGCACGGCAGCCTTCAGCGTCTATAGCGCCAGCAAGGCGGCGGTGCGCAACTTCGCCCGCAGCTGGATCCTGGACCTGAAGGGCCGCGGCATCCGCGTCAACACGCTCAGTCCGGGTCCGATCCGCACGCCGGGCTTGGTCGAACTGGCGGGTCCGGACGCGACGCGGCAGCAGGGCCTGGTGGATAGCTTGGCTTCACAGGTGCCGCTGGGCCGTGTCGGTGATCCCGACGAAATCGCCACGGCCGCCGTCTTCCTGGCGTCCGACGACAGCAGCTTCGTCAATGGTGCGGAACTGTTCGCCGATGGCGGCATGGCCCAGATCTGAGTTGAGGCCCGGGAGCTCGGTTTCCGATCCCCGTCTCATCTCAACGGCGGCAACCTTCCCATTTCCTGAAGGTTTCCTGTGCCTCTGGCACGGAGAGGCGGGCATGGGACCGGCGGCCGGACAGGCTGAGCGGGATCAGCCTCGCCAAATCCTGAGAAACGTCTCCCATGCGGGGCGACGCATGGCCGGGTAGCCGGCGGGAACCCTGGACTGCGCACCGCCGGGCCGGGTATCAGGGGAATGCCCGTTCCGATTTCCCCTGGCCGAGCCGGAAAGCCCCCGCATGCCGTTCCTCGCGTTCATCGGTGCCAACGCCCGCTGGCTGGCCGGCGGCTTCCTGCTGTTCTTCTGCTCGTCGCCCGGACAGACCTTCTTCATCTCGCTTTCCGCCGGAAACATCCGGGAGGAGTACGGCCTTTCCCACGGCACCTTCGGCTCGCTCTACATGGCGGCGACGCTGGCCAGCGCGCTCACCCTGACGAGGCTGGGACAGGCGGTGGACCGGTACGGTGCCCGGCAGGTCGTTACGTTCACCCTGCCGATGCTGGCCCTGGCATCCGCCCTGATGGCGCTGTCGCAACATGTCGTCCTGCTGCTCGGGTCCCTGTACCTGCTGCGCCTGTTCGGGCAGGGGATGATGTCGCATACCGCCTTCACCCTGATGGGGCGGTGGTTTTCGGCCCAGCGCGGCCGGGCGGTTTCCCTGACGACGCTCGGCATGAACACCGGGGAGGCGCTGCTGCCGCTGACCTTCGTGGCGCTGTCCGGCTCGATCGGCTGGCGCAATGCATGGTGGCTCATGGCCTTCGCGCTTGTCGTGCTGGCCCTGCCCGCCGTCACGGCGCTGTTCGCGGTGGAACGCGATCCCCGGGCATCCGATCCGGTCGCCCGCGCCGCCACGGCGCGCGACTGGACCCGGGCGGAGATGCTGCGGGACCCCCTCTTCCCTCTCGTGATGCTCGCGATGGCGCCGCCGGCCTTCATCGGCAACACCATCTTCTTCCATCAGGTCCATCTCGCGGAACTTCGGGGCTGGCCGCCGGAGGTCTTCGCCTCCTCCTTCACGCTCTACGCGGCGATGACGATCGTCTTCACGCTAGTGTCGGGACAGCTGGTGGACCGGGTTTCCGGCGTGGCGCTGCTGCCGTTCTACCTGCTCCCGCTCGGGCTTGGCTGCGTCGTGCTCGGCAGCGGCGGGGAGCCCTGGATCTGCTTCGTCTTCATGGCGCTCTACGGCCTGTCCAACGGCTTCTCGTTCACGCTGTTCGGGTCTCTCTGGCCGGAACTCTACGGCGTGGGATTCCTGGGGTCGATCCGGGCCGTGATCATGGCGATGCTGGTCTTCGCGTCGGCGGCCGGGCCGGGCCTCGCCGGGCTGCTGATCGACGCCGGCATCGGCTACCCCGGGCAGGTCGTCGCCATGGGAATCTATTGCCTGATGGTCTCGGCCGCGATGGTGCCGGTGGCAAGCCGCCTGAAGGCCCGGCGTGCCGGGGCCGCATCGGCCGCTGCCGTCGCCGCGCCCGGCGACGGCTGACAGGGTGTGATTGCGCCTACCTGGCGAAAAGCTGCCCCATGTCGGCGAATGCCTTGAACTCCAGGGCGTTGCCGGACGGATCGTAGAAGAACATGGTCGCCTGCTCGCCGGGCTGGCCCTTGAAGCGGATGGTCGGCTCGATCACGAAACGGATCCCGGCATTCCGCACCCGGTCGGCCAGCGCGTGGAAGTCCGCCATCGACAGCACGACGCCGAAATGCGGGACGGGCACATCATGTCCGTCGACCGGGTTGGTGTGGGCGTCCGCGCGGGAAACGCCGGGGTTCAGGTGGGCGACGATCTGGTGGCCGAACAGGTCGTAGTCGATCCAGTGGTCGGAACTGCGTCCCTCGGGGCAGCCCAGTATCTCCCCGTAGAAACGCCGTGCCTCGCCCAGGTCGTGGACGGGAAAGGCGAGATGGAATGGCGTGATGCTGTTCATTGGATCTCCGATGGGAAGGACGGATGGCCGGCTGGGCGGCCCGGCCATGCCCGGACGGCGCCACTGCGGGTCCGGGCGCGCGCATCATAGCGCAGCGGCCGTCCCGCGCCAGCGTCGGCGGCATGGCGGGCGCGCGTGCCGGCTAGCGGTCCGCCTGCTCGTCGGAACCGCCACCCCCAGGTCCGGTGGTTTCGACCGGCTCTTCCCGGGCGAGGCTCGGGTTCACGTTGTCGCGGCGGTCCTGCTCCAGCCTGCCGTCGGTGGCGTCCTGCAGGTCGGCCTGGCTCACCATGCCCGCCTCGCCCTGCTGCAGGTAGCGGCTGGGAGGGGCCGGGTTGGCCGCGGCGGTGTCCGCCGTGTTCGGGCGCTCGGGGGTATCGGGCTGTTCGGGCATGGCGGAAGTCCTTCTGGGTTCCTGGGGAAAGATGCAGGAAACAACAGGCGGGCGGCGTTCCAGTCGCGCGCAGTCTGTCACCGGGATTTCCCGTGGCAGGGCGGAAGGACCCGGCCGGATGATCAGGAGTTGGTCGAATTCTGTCGGTGAAGGCGGAACCCAATGGGATCGCATGTGCCGGACGAGCCACGGAGCGACCTGCTTTCCGCCGGCTTCCCCGCGGGCGAGCAGCCGATCGACCAGCTGCGGCTCGGGAATGTCGAAGATCACCCCGATCCGTTCCCAACCCCGGGGCACGCGGCCGAGGATCCGCCGGCGCGCCTTGGCCGTGAGGTTGGTGTTGTCGACCACGACATCGTGGTCGAGCGTGAAGGCCTCATTGAGGCGGCGGCGGAATTCCTTGTCGATGGCCCTGGAGAAGGTGCGCCATGACTCGGCATAGGTGATTCCGTGGGCGGCGGCCATTTCCTCGACGATGTCGTCGCGGCCGACCGCATGGGCGGAGCCGGTGTGCTCCGCCAGGAAACGCCGGCGCCATGTCGTCTTGCCGCTTCCGGGAAGCCCCATCAGGACATGGACGCCGGGCATCCGGGCTGGGGTCAGCCCGTCGGCTGCGACGTGCGAACGGGATTGTGCCTGCCGTAGATGTCCCGGACCTCTTGCGCCCTGCTGCCGTCGACCTGACCGATCAGCAGCACGCTCCCCTGCCCGACGGCCTTCATGTAGTCTTGCGCCTCCTGTTCCGGGATGCCGACCCGGGTAAGGACCGCCGCTTCCGACGTGGCGCCGTCATACTGCGACTTCGAGCTGTTGAAGGGATTGGTTCCAGCCGATTCGTTGCCCCACCCCTCGGTGGTGTCGCCGATCACCCAGAACTCGTTCTTGAAGCCGACTTCGTACAGCTCCTTCAGAACCTGGCGTGACGAGTCGGTATCCTTAAACAGGGCAACAATGGTCTCGATGCTCACGATCATCTCCCTCGGGGGACGGAAAAGCGCGCCGGGACGGCGCGCGGAAGTGGAATCCCAACAGAGGGCCGACGATCATGGTTCCCGGACCGCGGACGGGCGCTTTCAGCCCGCCCCGACCATTGGAGAGACCGAGGCGACCGCCGGATGGAGCGACAGGGGCGAGACGTCCACCACCGCCCGCTCCCCCGATCCGACCGGCCTGGAAGCATTGACCATCACCTCGATCACCAGCGGGTTGGCCGGCCCGGGCTCGATGTCCAGCTCCAGGTCGAGCGGCCGGCCCGGAGCGACGGTGAACCGCCTGGACCTGACGACCGTCCGGCGCTCGTTCCATGTCCTGACGGTCAGCTCGACCGGCAGGGAATCGGCGACCGGGCATCTGATCGAGCCGCTCAGATGGTGCGATCCGGAGATCCGGAGACCGGCCCAGCGCAGTACCGCGGAGATCCGATCCGGATCGGGACCGTGCAGGCGGAAGACGTCCCCGACGCTCCGGCACCACCTGCCGCCGTTCAGGAGCGCCGACTTCCCGGCCTGCGGTGGCTCGGGGAGCGGGGCCTCCGTACCGTCGGGCCTGACCTTGGGAAACTCGAGGTGGATCGCGGCCCCGGCGCTGGGAACGTCGAAGGACGCCAGACGGTCCGACCATTGCGGGCACGGGAAAAGTTCCAGCGCGCCGGCGAGGATGGACGTCCAGGCCGGCATGTCGACGTCGTCGGCGCGCTCGTAGGGCGCGAAGCGGGGAACGAAGCCCCTCAGCAACCCGGGACGAACCCAGCCGACCGTCCCGACCGCCGGGGCCTCATCCGTCGAGCGGACTTCCAGCAGGGCGAACTCCGCGTCCCCCGACAGCCTGCGCAGCTGCTCATGTATGCCGTCGACCGTGGCCGGATCGATGCCGCCGTTCGACTTGACCACGAACAGGACGCCGCCCAGCCGGGACCGGGCAATGAATTTGGATACCAGGTACCGGATCTTCCGCATCTCCTTCAGGTGGATCCTGCGGCGGGTCTCCTCGTCGTCGCGGAAGGCGAGGCTTCCCCCGACGGGCTCCGACTTGAGCTCGGTATGCCAACCGATGCCGTACCGGCTGTCCATCACCATGGCCGGCCGCAGCGGGCTGAGATTGTCGAACTCGTACATGCCGGCGAAATCGGCCCGCAGCTTCGCCAGCAGCTGGTCCGGCTTCATGGATGCCCAGCGGAACACGCTGCCGGCCTTGCAGCCGAGGTTGCCCAGGAAGAAACCGAGTTCGCAGTTGTCTCCGAGGCTTTCGATCCTCAGGAGTTGGTCCGGGCTGAAAGGGCTGGTCAAGCTTGGTCTCCAGGCTCAGGTCGGGGGCGCGGAAACGATGATGGCCAGGCATCGTTTAAACATTTCTGAATTTCCGCTCCGGAGAAACTCCCGCTCCGCAGGGGCGCGCGGAGCCCACCCCGCCGATCGGCGGCTGCCCGATCGGTCACGGAACCGACGGCCGGCTCACGGGTTGCAGCAGGCACCCGTGAGGGCATCGTCGGGCGGAAAGGAGGGACCCATGCGACATCGCACCGCGACGATCCTGAGTGCAGCGACGCTTCTCCTCGCGGCCTGCACCATGCCGGCGGAGCGTACCGCCATGACGGTCCCCTACTCCCCGACGCTCGCCGAGCCCGAGGACAGGAGCCTGGTCAACAGCATCGCCGTCGCAGCCATCGAGGGCGGGCGGGAAACCAGGCCGCTATCGACCTCCCAGGTCAGCAACGAGGATTTCCAGGGCGCGCTGACCGACAGCCTGCGCGAGCATGGACTGCTGGCCGAGGGAACGGCGCCCAGCTACATCCTCTCCGCCCGGCTGATCGATCTCCGGCAACCCGTCCTCGGCCTGAGCATGACCGTCCGCGCCGGCGTCGAATACGAGTTGGTCGATTCCGTCAACGGCCGGCCGACCCTGACCCGGACGGTCGAGACCAGCCACACCACGGCCTTCAGGGAGGCCTTCGGGGCGGACGACCGGACCCGGCTCGCCACCGAGGGTGCCATCCGCGAGAATATCCGGCAATTCCTGGCTTGGCTGATCCGCAAGCCGGCGCCGATGACCTGACCAGGGGGACCTGACCAGGGGGACCTGACTAGGGATGGCCTGACCGGAGCCCGGCCGGCAGCGGAAGCCCGACGCGGGCATACAGTTGCGGACGATGGCGCTCCCAGTTCTCGACGACGCACTCCCGCGCCGGCCTGTCGTACCAGTTCCACGGCAGGTTCCGGGTGTTCAAGCCGACGAAGTGCGCGCCGACTTGGCCCAGTTCCGGTGTCTGCGGCCAGAACGGTGAGCAGATCGTCACATCGGCGGTCGAGACCACATGGGCCGGCCGGCCCAGGTCCAGCGCCACCACTTGCAGCCCCTGCTCGTCCAGTTCCGAACGCAGCGGCACCGGATGCCTTTCCAGAACGGCCAGCAGGGCCTTTGCCAGATCGTGGCCGGGCGGCAGGCCGCGGATGCCGGTGTTGCGCGGCTCCGGCCTGGTCAGGTCGGCGAAGGTGCCGTGAGCGAGCGTCACGTCGGCGGCTATCAGGCACCGCGGTTCCGCCTCGGACAGCCAGGCGTGCATCGCTTCCGGCAGGTCCCACATAATGCAGTCATTGTCCAGCGACAGTTCGAACCTGTCGGGAAACGCGCGGAGCGGCGCCAGCTTCCACGCCACCCCTTCGGCCATGGCACCGTCTAGATGCGCTTCCAGGAATCCAGGCAGGCCGCCGGCGGGACGCCAGGCGACCCCGTCCGGCAGATCGCCGGTTCGGGACCGCGCCTCGTCGATGCCCATGCTGTTGACATAGACGACGTAGGCGCCCCGCTCTCCGAAGATGCGCCATGCTCCCCAGATCGACAGGCGCAGGGCCTCGAAGCCGAGCGGGTCGACATCGCCGATCGTCCAGCGGACTCCGGTGGGCGGAAGGGACATAAATTTTCCTCGCGATGGCTCCGGCCGGGCGGACCGTCGCCCGGCTTCGGCAACAGCGAAGCAGGCGTCCGGTTCCTGAGTCTCTGGAACTCCGGACGTTTCAACCGGTTGAACCCTGAAGGTTCCTTTCGGAGCCGGCTGCTGCCTGATGGCGGTCGTCCCACATCCTGAGCATCAGCGAGACCATCCCGGAATGAGCGGAAACGCATGAAAATCGTCGTCTTCGGGCTTTCGATCAGCTCCACCTGGGGCAACGGCCATGCCACCCTGTGGCGTGGATTGTGCCGGGCGCTGGCCCGCCGCGGTCACCGCGTCGTGTTCTTCGAGCATGACGTTCCCTACTACGCCGGAAACCGCGACCTGTTCGAAATCCCCGGCGGCGAACTGGTCCTCTACCAGGATTGGGCCGATGCCATCCCCGCGGCCGAGCGTCATCTCGCCGATGCCGACGCCGGCATGGTCACCTCCTATTGCCCCCACGGCATCGAGGCGACGGAGTTGGTGCTGGGATCGCCCGCCGCCTGCAAGGCGTTCTACGATCTCGACACGCCGGTCACGCTGGCGCGGTTGAGCGCGGGGGAAACCACCACCTATATCGGACCGCGCGGGCTCGGCGATTTCGACCTGGTGCTCAGTTACACCGGCGGGCCGGCGCTCGACGCGTTGCGCGACCTGCTGGGGGCCCGGCGCGTGGCGCCGCTCTACGGCAGCGTCGATCCGGAAGTTCACCGGCCGGTCGATCCGGCCTCGCATTACCATGCGGACCTGTCCTATCTCGGCACCTATGCGGAAGACCGCCAGGCGGCGCTGGAAGCCCTGCTGGTCGATCCCGCGCGGCGCATGCCGGACCGCAGGTTCCTGATCGGCGGCGCGCTCTATCCCGAGGCGTTCCCCTGGAGCGACAACATCTTCTTCGTCCGCCACCTGCCCGCCGCCGAGCATCCGGCCTTCTTCAGCTCGTCGCGGCTGACGCTCAACGTGACCCGGCAGGCCATGGCGCAGATGGGTTTCTGCCCGTCCGGGCGCCTGTTCGAGGCGGCGGCCTGCGGCGTGCCGATCCTGAGCGACACGTGGGACGGTCTGGACCATTTCTTCGAGCCGGGCAGCGAGATCCTGATCGCGTCCGATACGGCGGGTGCCGTCGAGGCGATCGGCCGGAGCGATGCCGACCTCCGGCGCATCGCCGACCGGGCGCGGGAGCGTACCCTGGCCGAGCATACCGCCGACCGCCGGGCCGCCGAACTGGAAGTCGAGCTGGAAGCCGCCGTGAACGCCGGAGCTTGGGCCGCCTCCGGGGCCGAAACGGCGCTGCCGGCGGAACTGGAGGGCTGAACCATGTGGGGCATCATTCCCGCCGCCGGCAGCGGTACCCGCATCCAACCGCTGGCCTTCTCCAAGGAACTGCTGCCGGTCGGCAGCCGGTTCGACGAGGGGGTGGAGCGCCCGCGGGCGGTCAGCGAGTACCTGGTCGAGCGGATGGTGCGCGGCGGGGCGGACAAGATCGCCTTCGTGATCGCGCCGGGCAAATGCGACATCCTGCAATACTACGGCGACCGGTTCGGCGACGCCGCCATGACCTATGTGGTCCAGCCCCGTCCCGGCGGGTTGTGCGACGCCGTGTTCCGGGCGGTTCCCTTCGTCCACCCCTCGGAACCGGTGATCGTCGGGCTGCCCGACACGGTCTGGTTCCCCGAGGATGCCCTGAAAGCCCTGCCGGACGACCGGCTGTCCTTCCTGCTGTTCCCGGTCGAGCGGCCGGAGTTCTTCGATGCCGTCATCACCGACGGGAAGGATCGGGTGCTGGAGATCCAGGTCAAGCGACCCAATGCGGAGTCCCCCTGGATCTGGGGCGCCTTCAAGATGCCCGGCACGGTCCTGCGCGACCTCCACGCGCTGTGGTGCGCGCGGGGTCGGAGCGACGAGTATATCGGGACCCTGGTCAATGCCTGGCTCGCCCAGGGCGGCGAGGCGGTCGGCGTCCGCGCCGGCCGGTCCTATGTGGATGTCGGGACGATCCACGGCTACCGGGAGGCCATCGGCCTCCTGCGCGGACAGGGATAAGGGGCTTGCATGTTCCCGGATGACGCCGTCGCCGTGGTCGTCGCCCATCCCGATGACGAGGTGATCGGAATCGGGGGCCATCTGGGCCTGCTCCCGTCGGTCCGGCTGATCCACGTCACCGACGGCGCGCCGCACGACATGTCGGACGCCCACCGCCACGGCTTCCAGACCCGCGAAGCCTATGCCGGGGCGCGGCGCCGGGAGCTGGAACGTGCCATGGCCCTGGCGGGCGTCACGCCCGACCGGATGCAATGCTTCGGCCTGGCCGATCAGGAGGCCTCGCTGCATCTCGCCGCGACGGCGCGGCGGCTCGCCGGCTGGTTCTCGGAGCACAGGATCCAGCTGGTTTTGACCCACCCCTACGAGGGCGGACACCCCGACCACGACGCCACCGCCTTCGCGGTTCATGCCGCAGCCCGCCTGCTGCTGCCGCGCCGCGAGGGGGAAGAGATCCGTATCCTGGAGATGGGTTCGTACCATGCCGGGCCGGACGGGGAACTGGTGACCCAGAGATTCCTCCCGCTCCCCTCCCCCGCCGACGGCACCGGCGAAGAGATGGTCCTGCCCCTGTCCGAAGCGCAACAGTCACTGAAGCGGCGCATGCTGGACTGCCATGCCACCCAGGCGGCGGTGCTGGCGCCTTTCACGGTCGATGTCGAGCGGTTCCGTCCGGCCCCGCGATACGACTTCACGGCCCCTCCCCACCCCGGCACCCTTTGGTACGACAGGTTCGACTGGGGCATGCGGGGTGAGCGCTGGAGGGAGCTGGCGGCGCAGGCCCTGGACGAACTCGGGATGAACGCATGCCGCTGACGGTTCTCAGCGTCGCCTACCCTTTCGCCCCGGTCGGCCCGGACTCGGTCGGCGGCGCCGAGCAGGTGTTGAGCCATCTCGACAGGGCGCTGGTCCGTGCGGGCCACCGCTCCCTGGTCGTCGCCCGGGAGGGCTCGAAGGTGGCCGGCGACCTTTTCCCGGTTCCCGCCGCTCCCGGTCCCATCGATGAGGATACCCGGGCGGCGATACACGGCCGCCAGCGCAGGGCCATCGAGGCGGCGCTGCGGGACGATGCGGTGGACCTGGTCCATCTCCACGGCATCGATTTCGACCGCTACCTGCCTCCCCCGGGAGTCCCGGCGCTGGTCACCGTCCATCTGCCGCCGGACTGGTATCCGGAAGACGCCCTTCGCCCCGCCCGTCCGCGCACATATCTTCACGGCGTCTCGCAGTCCCAGCATGCGCGGTTTCCTCCGGGAGCGCCCGTGCTGCCGCCGGTCCCGAACGGCGTGCCGGTGGAGGCGCTGGCGGCCTGCCACGCCAAGCGCGACTTCGCCCTGTGCCTCGGCCGGATCTGCCCCGAGAAGGGCTTTCACCATGCGCTCGACGCGGCCAAGCTGGCGGGATCCCCCCTCCTGCTGGCGGGAGAGGTCTTCCCCTATCCGGCGCACGAGGACTATTTCCGAACGGAGATCGAACCGCGCCTGGACCGGTCCCGGCGCTTCATCGGGCCGGTCGGATTCGAGCGGAAGCGGCGCCTGCTGACGGCGGCCCGGTGTCTGGTGGTGCCCAGCCTGGCTCCCGAGACCAGTTCGCTGGTGGCGATGGAGGCGCTTGCCTGCGGAACGCCGGTGGTCGCCTTCCCGGCCGGAGCGCTGCCCGAGATCGTCGAGCACGGGCGGACCGGCTTCCTGGCGGCCGACGAGCGGGAGATGGCAGGGGCGATCCGGGCGGCGTCAGGACTTTCCGCGGAGGACTGCCGTGCGGCCGCTCGCGAGCGTTTCGACCTGGAAGACATGGCCGCGCGATATTTCGACCTTTACCGACAAGTGGCCGCATGACCGCCCTGCCGGATATCTCTATTATCGATATCGATAGTGATTTGGTCGAGCTGGAGCCGGAATGGTGGGACCTGTGGTCGGCCTGCCCCGGAGCCGGCCCGTTCCAGTCCCCCGCCTGGCTGATGCCGTGGCGCCGCCATTTCCGGGACGGCGATCTCGTCGTCGTCACCCTGCGCCGGTCCGGTCGCCTGTGCGGCCTGCTTCCCCTGTTCCATTACCAGGGTCCGCCCGAACCTCGCCTGCTGCCGCTGGGAGCCGGCAACACGGACTATCTGGACGGCTTGTTCGCTCCCGGCGTTGGCCCGGCGGAGGTGACGGCGCTGCTCGGCCGGCTGGCGCCGTGGCGTGTCCTCGATCTGCCGCAGCTCGCCCCCGGCTCGGTTCTGGCCGACATCGCCGCTCCGGCGGGTTGGACCGGGCAGGGCAGGACCGAAGAGCCCTGCCCGATCCTGACGTTGCCGGCCACCCTGCCCCGCCGCATGGAGCAGAACCTTCGCTACTATCACCGTCGCGCCGAGCGGGCCGGAAGTCTTCGGTTCGAGACCGCCGGCCCCGGGCGGGTCGCGCCGCTGCTCGACAGCCTGATCCGGCTGCACGGGGCGCGCTGGACGACGAAGGGGGAGTCCGGCGTTCTGGCCGATGCCACGGTAGAGCGGTTCCACCGCGATGCAGCACCTGCCCTCGCGTCCGCCGGCCTGCTGCGGCTCCACGCGATCCACCTCGACGGACAGGTGGTCGCGGTATGGTACGGGATGCAGGCCAAGGGTCGGTGCTGCTATTATCTGAGCGGGTTCGACCCCGACCTGGGCGAGCTTGGCCTGGGCACCCTGATCGTCGGGCATGCGATCCAGGCGGCCACCTCCGAGGGTGCCTCCGAGTTCGATTTCCTGCGCGGGACGGAAGCCTACAAATACCGCTGGGGCGCGGCGGACAGGATTACCCGGGGGCGCCTGCTTCGTCACGAAGCGTGAGGAGTGGAGAATACCGTGACCGACAGCTTCACGATGCCGGTCCGGATCACGATCCGGTCCTGTACCGAGGCGGACCTGCCGAATCTCGAGTGGTTCGGCATGTTCACCGAACATCGGGAGATCATCCGCCAAGCTTTCGACCGTCAGGCATCCGGGGAAACCGCGATGCTGGTGGCCGATGCCAACGGCTTTCCCGTCGGCCAGGTCTGGATCGATTATGCCCGGAAACCGGAGGAGGGCTGCGCCCTTCTCTGGGCGGTGCGGGTAATGCCGCCGTTCCAGCGGACGGGCATCGGTGCCCGGCTGGTCGGGGCCGCCGAGCGGCATATCCGGAGCCGGGCCGTTCCGTGGGCCGAAGTCGGCGTGGAGCGCCATAACGCGATGGCCCGGCGCTTTTACGAGAGGCTGGGATACCGTTTCGTCGGGACCCTGTCGGAAAGCTACAGCTACACGACGCCCGGGGGCGTGCCGATGATCGTGCCGCTGGACGAGTGGATATTCCGGAAGGAAGTCGGCGCTCACTCCAGATAGATTTCGAAGGTGATGCAGACGGAGTTGCGGCCCCGCACCAGCCTCCCTTCATGGATGATTCCGTCCATGTCCACCATGGCGATGTCGAGTGTGGCCGATGGTCGGGACCGTTCGTCCGGTTCAACCCGGCCCCGGGTGATCAGGACCTCGCTCGCATAGGATCGGACGGTTCGTCCGTCCGTGAACTCCGCTCCGACCAGACTGCCGATCCCCCGTACGGTGGCAGAGGTCAGTCCATGGCGGGCGCACAGGGCTTCGACCGCTTCGCAGACATCCTCGTTCGGGCGGACGCGGGCGAGGATGCCGGATGCACCGACTTCATTCGTGCCGATGGCGCTTTCCATCGGACGAAACAGGGTGAAGTTGGTTTCCGGATCCGCCTCCGCCACGAAGGTCGCGTCGGTCAGTCCCCAGGCACTGGCCCGGACGGGAGCCGCGATGACGGTCTCGGACGGGATGACGTGGCCCGCACGGCGGGACCCGTCCGGCTCCGTCCAGACGCCGTGACAATGTATGAAGGGAGCACCGTCCCGCCAGCCGGCGCTGATACTGGCGCGGTCGAGCAGGGACGGGGTGTCGATCCTGTAGAAGCGGCTGTAGAAGGCGGCATGATCCCGGTCCGGTGAGGAGGCCGGCAGGACGTAGGTGAAGGGTCCAAGCGCGCCGCCCTCGATCTCGACCACGCCGCCGGCGATCCCGGCCTGGAGGAGAGGCCGTGTCACGGCCTCGTTGATGGTGAGGCCGGGCTCCAACGTGAAGTCCAGCATCCTGGCGGTGCCCGCCCGGCTCTCCAGACGGTCGGGCGAGGCGGGACCGGGCTGGGCAAGTTTGCGCCTGGGAGGTGCGGCGTGGGATGACATGGTTCGTACAGCTCCGCCTTGAGGATGGGACCCGTTATTCGACGTCGAATGACGCCCTGCCCGGCTCCGGTTCAGCCTCAGTCGCCGACCAACTCGTTCAGGAGATCGCGAAGCCTGCGCAGTGCCGCCCGCTGCTCGTCGTCCAGCACGGCTTTGTGCGGCTTCAATGCCGACACGTCGCCGCTGGTCCGCTTGACGCTCCTGTTGATGCTGGCGAGAAGCCTGGAAACGCCGTCGCCCGCCGGCGCGTCGGCAGCCTTCCCGCCCCGCGCGCGGGCCTTTGCAATGTCCGGGTTCTTCTTCGTTTCGCGAAGGCCCCGGATGGTCAGCTTTCCGGTCTTGGCTTCTTCCCAGAGCTGCATGCGGAGTTCGGCGTCATCGATGAAGGCCAGTTCCTGGAGGATCGATTTCGAGATCGATTTCCGGAAAGCCGGATATTCCTGCAGCATCGCCTCGGGAAGTTTCAGCGTCGCGAGGGTCCGGGCGATTTCGCCCTGGCTCCTGGACACGATCCGGCCGAGCTCCTCGTGGGTGTAGCTGTGCCGCTCCAGAAGGCGCGCGAAGGCCCTGGCCTCCTCCATGGCATCGAGATCGGCGCGCTGAAGGTTTTCGATCAGCGCGATCTCGTCAAGGTCGCCGTCGGTGATGATGGCGAAGATGGTGTCGCGTCCCAGGAGTTGGTGAGCGCGGAAACGCCGCTCCCCGGCCGCGATGATGTACTTCCCGCCGGGAACCTGCTTGACCAGGATGGGCTGCTTCAGGCCCATCCGCTCGATGGAGTCCGCGAGGCTCCGCAGTTCCTCCTCGTCGAAATGCTTGCGGGGCTGGTCGGGGTTGGGCGTGACCGACGTCAGGTCCACCTCGACGACGCGCGGGAAGTTGGCGCTGGTTCCGAACAGGACGTCGTTCTGCACCTGGGCCGCCGCCTTGCTCATCATGGAGGGGCCTTTCTGGGCCTTCTTAAGCAGCGACATGCCCATCCTCCGCAGTCACGTAGTTGATCAGGGTCCGGGCGATCTCGTGGTAGACCTCGGCCCCGGGGGCGTTGGGAGCGGCCTTGAGCAGAGGCAGTTGGGCGCGGGCCGATTGAGTGAACTTGGTGGTCCGGGGGATCGGGTCGAAGATCCGGATCACCTGCCCGAAAAGCTCATGCAGTTCGTCCAGGGTCATCTTCTCGGCGGCATTGCGCGGCGTATACATGGTCGGCAGAATGCCAAGGATCTGCAAGTTCGGGTTGCTGCGGCGGCGCAGCTTGTTCGCCGTTTCCAGCAGCATCGAGACACCCAGGCCGGCCAGCGTTTCCGTCTGCACCGGGACCAGAAGCTGGTCCGCCGCGTTCAGCGCATTGACCGTCAGCATCGACAGGGTAGGGCCGCAGTCGATCAGGATGGCGTCATACGTCTCCCTCAGGGGCGAAAGCCGGTCGCGCATCGCCAGCGGTCCGCCGTTCACCGGATCGGAGGCCAGTTCGATATCGACGTTCGCCAGGGCGATGGTGGAGGGTACGAGGTCGAACAAGCCTTCGCAGACCGGAACCACGACATCGCCGATGGGCTTTTCCTGCCGCAGGACAGGGTAGAGGGTCTTGCCTGCGGCATGGGCTTCCGCCTGGTCGATGCCCAGGTGAGCGGTGGCGCTCGCCTGCGGATCGCTGTCGACCAGCACGGTCCTCAGTCCGACATTGGCGAGAAGGAAGGCGAGGTTCACCGCCGAGCTGGTCTTGCCGACACCGCCCTTCTGGTTGGCGACCGCGACGACGACGCTGCGCCTCGGCCGAAGCGTCTTCGGGGCCATTTCGGCCGCGACGAACTTGGCCACCTGCGAAGGGATCCGCTCCGCCCCCGACTCCCAGCGGGAGATCCGCGCCTTGTCGTAGCTGCGCCCAAGCTGGCCGTTGAGGTGGTCGGCGAATGTGCGCTGGTCCATGCCACGACCTTCACGCAGGGTCTTGAGTTCTGGGCCGATCATCGAAGCTCTCCGGTATTCGACGTCGAATAGGGTCTTCGCCGTCTTGGATTGCGGTGCCGGACCACATTACACAGTTGACGCAACAGGACAAAGCCGAGTTGACGCATTGGTGAAGAGGGCAGGGCCGATGTCACATTCCCGCATCACCGACCGGAGATCACGGCAAAGGCATAGACCAATCGGCCTGCCGGTGCAGCTCCGCCTGTCCGAAGGGTGTCTACCCCTTGGTTCAGCAGAACGACCCTGCCGGATGCCTGTTCGGGACACCGACTGACTTTGTACCCGCCGGACGCGTTCAGGAGCCATTTGGGATGCCCGATCGAAAGACTATCTTCGGCTTGGCCGCAGCCACCTTCACGGGCTGTGCCAGCATGACCGGTGACGTCATGGCGCAAGCGCCGCCGGAATCCCCCGTGCCGGGACCCGCGAGCGGCCTGCCCGAGATCGGACCGGAGCCCTGGCAGGTCTGGCATCCGACCCCGGTCACGCCGATCGCCGAGCAGCTCTCCGATTTCCACGGGTTGCTGTTCGTCATCATGTTCGCGATCTGCGCGCTGGTGCTGTTGCTCCTGGCTTACGTCGTCATCCGGTTCAACGCCAAGAGCAATCCGACGCCCTCGCGGACGTCGCACAACACCGTGCTGGAGGTCGCCTGGACCGTCCTTCCCGTCGTGATCCTGGTGGTGATCGCCATCCCGTCGTTCCGCCTGCTCTATTTCCTGGACAATGTCGAGGATGCGGACCTGACGGTCAAGGTGGTCGGCCATCAGTGGTTCTGGGAATACCAGTATCCGGACCAGGGCGGCTTCTCGATTTCCAGCTACCAGGTCCCCGACGAGGACATCCAGCCCGACGGCCGCCGGATCCTGGACGTGGACACTCCCATCGTCCTGCCGGTCGATACCAACATCCGGCTGCAGATCACTTCCGAGGACGTGATCCACTCCTGGGGCGTACCCTCCCTCGGCTTCACCCGGGACGCCATTCCCGGCCGCCTGAACGAGATAAACATCCGGATCGTCCGGGAAGGCCGGATCTACGGCCAGTGCCGGGAGATCTGCGGGACCGGGCATGCGGTCATGCCGATCGTCGTCGATGCGGTTTCCAAGGAGCGCTTCGCCGAATGGGTGGAGAAAGCCAAGGAGGAATTCGCCGCCGCGGAGCCGCCGTCACCACGCCAACTCGCCGAAACTCCGGCCGCTACCCTGGGAGCCGAGACGCCATGACCGACAGAGTGACAGGCCATTCCGACCACGACCCGGTCAAGGGCCCGGCCGTCTACGACACCGGAGTGCAGTCGCATGGGGGTGCCCACGGGCATCACGACGACCATGCCCACGATCACCATATGCCGGGGTTCTTCTCCCGCTGGTTCCTCTCCACGAACCACAAGGATATCGGAACCCTTTACCTGGTTTTCTCCCTGGTGGCGGTGTTCTTCGGGCTGATCTTCTCGATCATCATGCGAGCCGAGCTCCAGGCTCCGGGAACTCAATTCATCACCGACGGCCAGATGTGGAACGTCATCATCACGGCCCACGGGCTGATCATGGTGTTCTTCGTGGTCATGCCGGCGCTGATCGGCGGCTTCGGCAACTGGTTCGTGCCGCTCATGATCGGCGCGCCCGACATGGCCTTCCCCAGGCTGAACAACATCAGCTTCTGGCTGCTGGTGCCGGCCTTCCTGCTGCTGCTGGGATCCGCCTTCGTCGGCACCGGGGCGGGGACGGGCTGGACCATCTACCCGCCGCTCAGCTCCGCCGTCGGGCATCCCGGGCCGTCGGTCGACATGGCGATCTTCGCCCTGCACCTGGCCGGCGCCTCGTCGATCCTGGGCGCCATCAACTTCATCACCACCATCTTCAACATGCGCGCCCCCGGCATGACGCTGCACAAGATGCCGCTGTTCGCCTGGGGCATGCTGGTCACCGCGTTCCTGCTGCTGCTGGCCGTCCCCGTCCTGGGCGGCGCCATCACCATGCTGCTGACCGACCGCAACTTCGGCACCACCTTCTTCGACCCGGCCGGCGGCGGCGACCCGGTGCTGTTCCAGCACCTGTTCTGGTTCTTCGGCCACCCCGAAGTCTACATCATGATCCTGCCGGGCTTCGGCATCATCAGCCACGTCATCTCGACCTTCTCGAAGAAGCCGATCTTCGGCTATCTCGGCATGGCCTATGCCATGGTCGCGATCGGCGTCGTGGGATTCGTCGTGTGGGCCCATCACATGTTCTCGGTCGGGCTGGACGTCGACACCAAGGCCTACTTCACGGCCGCGACGATGATCATCGCGGTGCCGACCGGCATCAAGATCTTCTCCTGGATCGCCACCATGTGGGGCGGATCGATCGAGTTGAAGACGCCGATGCTGTTCTGCCTGGGCTTCATCTTCCTGTTCACCCTGGGCGGCGTCAGCGGCGTCGTGCTGGCCAACGGCAGCATCGACCAGACGCTGCACGACACCTACTACGTCGTGGCCCATTTCCACTATGTGCTGTCGCTGGGCGCGGTGTTCTCGATCTTCGCCGGCTGGTATTACTGGATCGGCAAGATGTCGGGCCGGCAGTATCCCGAATGGATCGGCCAGACGCATTTCTGGGTCACCTTCGTCGGCGCCAACCTGACCTTCTTCCCGCAGCACTTCCTGGGAGCGGCCGGCATGCCGCGGCGCATCGTCGACTATCCCGACGCTTTCGAGCCGTGGAACATGATCTCCTCCTACGGTTCCTACATCAGCGGCATCGGACACCTGTTCTTCCTGTTCGGCGTCTTCTACACGCTGACCCGGGGGGCGAGGGTAGGGGCCAACTACTGGGGTCCCGGTGCCACCACGCTGGAATGGACGGTTTCCTCCCCGCCGCCGTTCCATGCCTTCACCGAACTTCCCCGGGTCCAGTAGGGAGTCCGGCAGATACCCGTGCGAGGCCCCGTTCCCCGGGGCCTCGCCGCCTTGCGAAAATCGGTTCCTAAATATTAACCAGTTTTGCCCAGGATGGAGGTCAGCACCCGTTCCACTGATCGCGTGAACCAATCAGATGCAGACCTCCCCTGCCTTTCCCGCCGTCCTGAAGCGCATTCGCTTCGGTTTGAACACCCTGGCGATCTCCGTCAGCCTGCTCGGCACCATCGTGACGGCCTGCCTCAACAACGAGACCAGGACGCAGGCGTCGGCACTCGTGGCCCTCGGCTTCTTCGCGTGCTTCGTCTTCCTCTGGAGCTTCGTCCGGGAGGACATAGAGGAACGCGAGACTCTCGCCGATCACGACCGCTGACATGCCGGGCCCGTCGTCGGACGGGCCGGCGCTCCGGTCACGGTCTCAGGTGCTCTTGACCGTCTTCCGATACAGGTGCCAGGTGGCGTGGCCGAGTACCGGCATGACGATGGCGAGACCGACGAACAGCGGGATCGAGCCGACCACGAGGCCGCACACGATCACCATGCCCCACGCGGCCATGGCGCGCGGGTTGGCGGCGGCGACGCGGACCGACGTATAGATCGCCGTCGCGACACCCACTTTCCGGTCAAGCAACAGCGGAAACGACACGACGCTGATCGCCAGCACCAGCACGGCGAAAAGGAAGCCCACGCCCACGCCGATAACGATCATCGCCCAGCCGGCGCTGGTCGTGAGGACCGCCTCCAGGAAAGACCCGAAAGTGTCGTGCGGCTCGGGACCCAGGGTGGCGGCATAGATCGCCTGTGCGCTCAGCAGCCACAGCAGGAAGATCGCGACCAGGATCAGGCCGAGCGCCAGGATGGATCCGAACGACGGCGAGCGGAGGACGCCGAAGGCGTCGGCCCAGTTGATCGTGATGCCCTGCTCCCGGCGCCGGCTCATTTCATATAGCCCGATCGCGGCGAAGGGACCGATCAGGGCGAATCCGGATGCCAGGGGAAACAGCAGCTGGAACATGTCGCGGCCGAACGCCACCTGCGCCAGGACGAGGCCGACGACCGGATAGATGATGCAGAGGAAGATGACGTCCGTCCGGTAGGCCCCGAAATCCTCGATGCCTTTTGCCAGGACCTCCCGCAGGTCCCGCGGCTCGATCCGGCAGATCCCCGGGACCAGGGAGTGCAACTCCCCCTTCGTTCCATAGGCCGCATGGCCTCCCGTTCCGGCCGCGTGCGTTCCTTCCCTGAACTGGTCCGCTCCCCATTCGACGGGATTTCGGATGGTCATGTTCTAATCCTCCCGAACCACAAGTTCGAGGGGCCGCAAGCCGGCCGTATCGGAAGGCCGCGACCCACCGTTCGGTGGAGCATACTCCGATTATATTCGCGAGGGTACTCAATCCGTCAATGGCGGCATTGCTCAAATGGTCACGAACTATCGGGCAGGACGAGCGCCTGTCAAGATCCTTGCGAATGCATACAGATCCGTATATTATGGAAACTATCAACTGACAGTGTCCTGAGCGGCCCTTTGGGCCGGCGCCGAAGAACCGTCCTTATCCAACAAGAATAAGCGGGGCGAGCGGGCTATGGCTGTGGCGATCGTGCTTGCGGCATTGGTGATCGGTTCCGTTGTCTTCAGTCTTGTAAGTCCGTGGTGGTTCACGCCGCTCGCGTCGAACTGGGGGACGATCGACGATACCCTGATCATCACGTTCCTGATCACCGGGATCGTGTTCTGCATCCTCGTCCTGTTCATGGCCTACGCGTGCTACCGGTTCCGCCACCGGGAGGGGGTGACGGCCGCCTACGAACCGGAGAGCAAGAAGCTGGAATTGTGGCTGACCGGACTGACGTCGGTCGGCATCGCGGCCATGCTGGCGCCGGGCCTGATCGTCTGGGACGACTATGTCTCGGTCCCCGACGAGGCGACTCCGGTGGAGGTCCTGGGCCAGCAGTGGGGCTGGAACTTCCGGTTCCCGGGGACGGACGGCGTCCTGGGCACCGTGGATGCCCGGCGCATCGACGCCGACAACCCGTTCGGCATCAATCCCGACGACCCCCATGGACAGGACGACGTGCTGGTGGCGGGCGGCGAGCTTCGCCTGCCGGTCGACAGGCCGGTCAAGCTGCTGCTCCGATCCGTGGACGTGCTGCATGATTTCTACGTCCCGCAGTTCCGGGCCAAGATGGATCTCGTGCCGGGCATGGTGACCTATTTCTGGCTGACGCCGACCCGGACCGGGACGTTCGAGATCCTGTGCGCCGAACTGTGCGGCGTCGGCCACTCCGCCATGCGCGGCACGGTCGTGGTCGTCGAACCGGACGCCCACGGGCCGTGGCTGGAAGAGAACCCGACCTTCGCCCAGACCTGGAGGGGGCAGGGGGCCGGCACCGAGTTCGCGGAGAACGCCGAAGCGCCTTAACGGCGGCAGGGAACAGGCACCATAAGAGAAGCGGAGGAGGGGCGGAATGGCTCAAACCGCTGTTATCGACACCGGACACGACGAGGAACACGACCACCCCGAGCCCCGGAGCTTCTTCACGAGATATATCTGGAGCCAGGACCATAAGGTCATCGCCATCCAGTACTCCCTGACGGCCATTGCGATCGGGCTGGTGGCCCTGGTGCTGTCGTGGCTGATGCGGATGCAGATCGGCTTTCCCGGCACCCTCGGCTTCATCGACCAGGAAGCCTACTACCAGTACGTCACCATGCACGGGATGATCATGGTGGTCTACCTGCTCACCGCGCTGTTCCTGGGCGGGTTCGGGAACTACCTGATCCCGCTGATGATCGGCGCGCGGGACATGGTCTTCCCCTACGTCAACATGCTCAGCTACTGGACCTACCTGCTGGCCGTCATCGTCCTGGCCGCGAGCTTCTTCGTGCCCGGCGGGCCGACGGGGGCGGGGTGGACCCTCTATCCTCCCCAGGCGATCCTGCCCGGCACCGCGGGACGGGACTGGGGCATCATCCTGATGCTGGTCTCGTTGCTGATCTTCGTCGTCGCCTTCACCATGGGCGGGCTGAACTACGTGACCACCGTCCTTCAGGCGCGCACCCGCGGCATGACGATGATGCGGCTGCCGCTGACCGTCTGGGGAATCTTCGTCGCGACCATCCTGGGACTGCTGGCTTTTCCGGCGCTGTTCGTCAGCGGCGTGATGATGCTCCTCGACCGGGTCCTGCTGACCAGCTTCTTCATGCCGACCATCGTGTCGATGGGCGAACAACTCCAATACGGCGGCGGCAGCCCGCTGCTGTTCCAGCACCTGTTCTGGTTCTTCGGCCATCCCGAGGTCTACATCGTGGCGCTGCCCGGGTTCGGCATCGTCTCCGACCTGATCAGCACGCATGCGCGCAAGAACATCTTCGGCTACCGGATGATGGTCTGGGCCATCCTGGCGATCGGCGTGCTCAGCTTCGTGGTCTGGGCGCACCACATGTATGTCAGCGGCATGAACCCGTATTTCGGCTTCTTCTTCGCCACCACGACCCTGATCATCGCCGTGCCGACCGCCATCAAGGTCTACAACTGGGTGCTGACGCTGTGGCGCGGCGACATCCACATGACCGTCCCGATGCTGTTCTCGCTGGCCTTCGTCCTGACCTTCGTGTCCGGCGGCATGTCCGGGCTGTTCCTCGGCAACGTCGTCGTGGACGTGCCCTTGTCGGACACCTATTTCGTGGTCGCGCATTTCCACATGGTCATGGGCGTGGCGCCGGTGCTGGTCATCTTCGGCGCGATCTATCACTGGTACCCGAAGATCACCGGGCGCATGCTGAACGACGGTCTGGGCAAGCTTCATTTCTGGATCACCTTCCTCGGCACCTACGCGATCTTCTTCCCGATGCATTACCTGGGATTCGTGGGAATCCCGCGGCGCTACTACGACTTCGAGGGGATCGAGTTCATCCCGGACTCCGCCCACGGTCTCAACGCCTTCATCACGGTCGCGGCGCTGGTCGTGGGCGCCGCCCAGATGCTGTTCCTGTTCAATCTCGCCTGGAGCGCCGTCCGGGGCAGGCCCGCGGGAGGCAACCCCTGGCGGGCGACCACCCTTGAATGGCAGACCCCGGAAACGCCGCCGGGGCATGGCAACTGGGGGCCGAGGCAGCCGGTCGTCTATCGCTGGGCCTATGATTACAGCGTGCCCGGCGCGGAGCAGGACTTCCTGCCGCAGAACCATCCCTGGGAACCGGTCGATGCCCGGAAGCCCGCGGCACCGTCGGGCCTGGGAGGTGCAGTCCGATGAGCCTGTTCGGCGCGCTGGCGGCGAAGCCCTGGCTGGAAGACGGCAGCGGCAGCCGGTTTCCGCCATCCGGCAGGCTGCGGATACCGACCGCGAGGCTGGGCCTGATCTTCTTCCTGGTGGTCGTGACGGTGCTGTTCCTGCTGCTGACGGTCGCGTACCTGATGCGCATGGGGTTCGGCGACTGGGTTCCCCTGTCCGAGCCGCCGGTGCTCTGGCTCAATACCCTGGCCCTGGTGCTGAGCAGCGCCGCCTTCCAATGGTCCTGGGCCGCCATCCGCCAGGGGCGGCGCGATGCCGCCCGGACGGGGCTGCTGGCCGGAGGGCTGTTCGCAGCGCTTTTCCTGGTCGGGCAACTGGTGGCCTGGCGGCAGCTCGATGCGCTTGGCTATTTCGTGGCGTCGAACCCGGCCAATACCTTCTTCTACCTGCTGTCGGCCTTGCACGCGCTGCATCTGCTGGGCGGGCTGGTCGCCTGGGGACGGACCGCCTTGAAGTTCCGCCACGCCGCCGGCACCAATGAACTCCGCCCCAGCATCGAGCTCTGTACGCTCTACTGGCACTTCCTGCTGGCCGTCTGGCTGGCGCTGTTCGGCCTGCTGTTGGCGGACAACGGCGGGGCGGGCGCCGTGCTCCAACCGATGCGGCACATGCATTAGGACCGGAGGATCTTTGGGAGGAACCGCGGATGGCGCATCAGCAAGTCACCTACACGGCGGCTCACGGGGTGGCTCCCGCGGCGGATACCGCCGGGGACGGCGCCGGCTGGCAGGGGATGGTCGACGACCTGTCCGCCGACCGGAAGGCCTTCAGGGACGTTTCCTGGGGCAAGGCCATGATGTGGTTCTTCCTGCTCAGCGATACCTTCGTCTTCGGCTGCTTCCTGACGTCCTACATGTCGGTGCGCATGTCGACCACGGAGCCGTGGCCGAACGCCAGCGAGGTGTTCGCCCTGACCATCGCCGGCGTGCACATACCCTTGATCCTGATCGCCATCATGACCTTCGTGCTGATCAGCAGCAGCGGCACCATGGCGATGGCGGTCAACTTCGCCTACCGCCGCGACCGCGCCAGGACGGCGGCCCTGATGCTGGCGACCGCGGCCCTGGGCGCCACCTTCGTCGGCATGCAGGCCTTCGAATGGTCCAAGCTGATCGCCGAGGGCGTCCGGCCCTGGAGCAATCCGTTCGGCGCCGCGCAGTTCGGGTCGGTCTTCTTCATGATCACCGGGTTCCACGGCCTGCACGTCACGGCCGGCGTGATCTATTTGACCATCGTCGCCCTCAAGGTCCGGCGCGGCGACTACGAGCGCCGGGGCAATTACCAGAACGTCGAGATCGCCGGCCTGTACTGGCATTTCGTCGATCTGGTCTGGGTCTTCATCTTCGCCTTCTTCTATCTGTGGTGAGAGGAACGCCATGAGCCACGTCGAGGGCCAGCAACATCCGGTCGGGACCTATCTCAAGGTATGGGGACTCCTGTTCGTCCTAAGTACACTATCCTATCTTGTGGATTTTTTCCAGCTCCAAGGCTATCTGCGCTGGACGCTGATCATCGTTTTCATGCTGCTGAAGGCCGGGCTGATCGTCGCGGTGTTCATGCACCTGCAGTGGGAGAGGCTGGCGCTCCGCTGCGTCGTCCTGGTGCCTCCCCTCGTCCTGCTGGTGCTGGTGGCGTTGATGGCCCTGGAGTCCGATTACGTCCTGCTGACGCGGGTCCTGTCGATCGGCTCCTGAGCCGCGGGATCACGCCCGGATCGGGTAGTAGGACGGCGGATCGCTGGCCGGGAAGGATTCGTCCGACGCCTCGTCCACCTTGTCCCAGGGGCGCCAGTCCCGGTCGCGCATCGCCTCGGGACCGGCCGGCCGTACCGGGTTGGGACTCCGGCGTTCGGCGGTGGCGTGCCGGCGGGCGCCCGACCGCACGGCCGAACTGGCCAGCACGGCGGCGCCGATGCCGAGCGCCAGGCCGCCGAGGCCCCAGGCCAGGGAACCGCCCGTCCCGCGCCGGGAGGAGGCACGCCAGCCGCCATCGACCCGATGCCCGTCCGCCATCGGCTCGAACAGGTTGCCGCGGGTCACGACCGCCAGCCGGTCCTGGTAGAAATGCATCCGATCCACCATGCGGGCCATCATCCGCTCCGTCATGCTCGGCGCCAGGGCGTTCTGCAGGGCGAGCATGCGCCCGCTGTTCCCGACGAACATCTCCCGCCGCGGCCGTTCCGCCAGCTCGACGAAGCTTTCTGCGACCCGTTCCGGCGCATAGACCGGCGGCATGGCCCGCGGGGCGCGTCCCTCGTAATTGGCCGCGTGCTGGAACAGCGGCGTGTCGATGACCGCGGGCAGCACCGTGCAGATATGGATGCCGGGCTCGTCCAGCCATTCCTCGCGCAGGCAGTCCGCCAGTCCGCGGACGGCGAACTTGCTGGCGACATAGGCGCTCGCGAAGGGCTCGGCCACGTAGGCGTTCATGGAGGCGTTGTTGATCAGCACGCCCGCCCGGCGGAGGTGGAACCGGCGCAGCGCGGTCGCCGCCCCGTTCGCGTAGCCGAACAGGTTGGTCTCGATCACTTGCCGGAAGATTTCGGGCGGCACGTCGTCGAAACGGCCCAGCGCCGTCACGCCCGCATTGTTGATCCAGACGTCGATACGCCCGAACCGGTCCTCGGCCGCGTTGGCCAGCCGCTCCACGGCGTCCGGGTCGGTCACGTCGGTCGGCACGGCGAGCGCCTCCGCGCCGAGCCTTTCGCATTCGCCGACCACCTCGCGCAGCAGGTTCTCCCGCCGCGCGGCCACGACCACCCGGGCGCCGCGCCGGGCGAAGGCGTGGGCGGCAGCGCGGCCGATCCCGCTGGAAGCTCCCGTGATCACGACCACGGCATTGTTCAGGTGCTCTGGCATGGCGCTGTCCTCTCTTGCGTACCTGCGCCACAACAGAGGCCGCGGCCGCCAATCACGAACGGGCCGGAAAAAGTCTTCGGGAGAGCCCCTCCGCCAAGGAATCGGGCGGGAGTGGACCGTCCTTGTCTTGGGCGGCGTATCGGGAAACTATGCCATCCCGGCCGGGGACGCCGATCCCCGGCCATTTCCATATCAAGGAGTACGAAATGCGACACCGAGCCCTGCGCCTGGGCATCGCCCTTTCCACCCTGCTCATGGCGGGCCTCATGACAGCCGGAGCGTCGTCGCCCCTGCGGGCCGAAGAGCCCGTGAAGGTCAAGGTGTTCGTCGCGGCGATGTTCGAGATCGGCCAAAACACCGGCGACAGGGCGGGGGAGTTCCAGCACTGGTACGAGCGCTACTGGAAGGACAGCCAGCCGATCGCCGTCAAGGGAGCCCTCAACCCGGTCCATTGCAATGCCGACGGGGTCTGCGGTTCGGTCCTCGGGATGGGCAAGGTCAGTTCCTCTGCGTCGATGCAGGCCATCCTGCTCAACCCGCAGCTGGACCTGTCCCAGTCCTATTTCATCCTGTCGGGCGTGGCCGGCACGCCGCCGTCGCGCGGGACCATCGGCGCGGTGAACTGGGCCACCTGGCTGGTGGACTATGACCTCGGCCATCGCTGGGCGCCGGAGGAGGGCGAGCCGGGCGCTCCGACCTTCATGCCGCGCAAGGGCTACGAGGCGCTGCGGCTGTTCAAGCTGAATCCCGACCTGGTGCAATGGGCGATGCGCCTGACCGCCGATACGCCCCTGAAGGATTCGGAATCCGCCCGCGCCTATCGCCTGCGCTATCCCCAGGAAACCGCCCGGCGCGCGCCGTTCGTCGGCACCGGGACCCACATGACCGGCGACACCTTCTTCCACGGCCCCGGCATGTCGGAGCAGGCGCAGTACATCGCCAAGCTCTACGGCGCCGACGATTACGTGATCACCGAGATGGAGGCCGCCGCGATCACGCTGGTGATCAAGCGCCTTCAAGGGGACGAGCGCGTGATGAGCCTTCGCGGCGCGGTCAATTACGACCAGGGCAACCCCGACGAAACCACTCTCCAGCATCTCGACCCGGCGCCGGGCCAGACCGCGGGCGGCTTCGCCGAGACGGTCGAGAACATCGCCCTGGTCGGAACCCGGATGGCCGACCACATCGTCGCCCATTGGGACCGCTGGCAGTCCGGCGTGCCGGCACCCGTCAAGTAGCGGGCCTCACACCTCGATCAGGGCATAGGGCTTGCCTGTCGGCTTGGGGATCTGGGCCGCGACGTTGAAGACGGGCGTTCCCCGGCGGGTCTTGCCCTGGTACGTGCCGTGGTGGGCGTGGCCGTGGAAGACGGCCCGGATCGTGTCGAACCGGTCGATCGTCTCGGCGAGGCGGGACGACCCCAGGAAGGGGAAGATCTGTTCCGGCTCGCCGGCCACGGTCTCGGCGATGGGCGCGTAATGCAGCACGACGACGGAGCGCCGGGTCTCCAGCGACTTCAAGGCGTGCTCCAGGCGCATGGACTGCTCGACCGCCTCCTGGACGAAGGCCTTGATCGGGGACTCGCCGAACGCGTCCAGCATCTTGCCGTCGAAGCCCCCGCCGAATCCCTTCACGCCGGCGAACCCGACGCCCTTGATCTCGTGGACCTCGTTCTCCAGGAACTTGACCCCGGCGTCGCACAGCACCCGCTCGACATCCCCGGGGCTTCCGCACTGGTGGTCGTGGTTGCCCAGCACCGCCAGCATCGGGATGGAGCAGGAGCCCAGTTCCCCGGCCAGCGCCTCGGCCTCCTGCGCGGTGCCGATGTTGGTCAGGTCGCCGCACAGGCACAACACGTCGGCCACTCCCGAGATCTCCCCGAACAGGTCGCGCCAATGTCCCTTCGCGGTGGCGGAGACGTGGATGTCGCCGATCGCGGCGACGCGAAGACTTTCGCCGGTCCGCACTTCTTCTGCCATCATGGATCCTTCTTCCTCGACGGTCTCAACCGGGCCGGCCTCAACCGGTGCGGCCCTCGTCCGGCGCCGGGATGGCGGCGCCGACTAGGTCGGCGAAGCCCCACTCCATCACGTCCACCCGGTAATCCTCCGGGGAGAACAGCCGCCCGCGGCAGACCCGGGTCAGGGGAACCGGCAGGTCGGCGTGCATCCGGGCGCGCTGCAGCAACTCGTCCATCAGCCAGCGGGGCACCCGGTCGCGCTCGGACGGATAGATGAAGCGGAAGTTCAGCACGTGGATCAGTAGCACTTCCCAGTACTGCTCCATGTGCGACAGCAGCCGGTGCCAGTCGATCCGGTCGCCCTGGCGGAGGATCATGTGGGCGATGTCGGCGCCGTCGTAGCGGTTGCGGTTCTGCAGCAGGGCCTTCGACCAGATCATCTCGGTCGGCGGGGTGAGCTGGACCGGCACGCCGTACAGCTCCGCCGGGTGGCTCTCGTTGAACCACTGGTCCGTGATGGTGACGACCGCGACCGCCGAGCTGAAGATCACGTCGAAGAAGCAATTCCCGCGCTTCACCTTGGCGAGCCAGCGCTCGTCGTGGATCTCGGTCTCGAAGCCGTGGTCCTTGAAATGCAGCAGGATGCGGGGGAAATCGCCCGGCTTGCAGAAGATGTCCAGGTCCTTGGTCGCCCGGTTGATGCCGGTATAGCAGTTCACGGCGAAGGTCCCGGCGACCAGGAACGGGATGCCGCTGTCGCGCAGGATGTTCAGGCTGTCGGTGTAGAACCGGTCGGCCTCCTCCTGTTCGACGCCGCCGGTGGGCGGCAGGGCTTCCCCGGTCAGCACCGCGTAGGAGGTGCCGCCGTGATGCCGGCCCGCCGGCGCGGTGTCGGGCGGGGGCAAAGGTTGGGGTTGCGTGAGAGGCTGTTCCATCACCCTGGGTCTATCGAGGTTCCTGACTGGTCAGGCGACGCGCCTGTTCCAGGGATCAATAGCCTTCGGGGCAGGAAGTTCCGCGATGCCGCGGGAGCCGGCGACCCTGCCGGCTCCCGCCCGGGCGGGGCGTCAGAACGCGAAGGCCTGGTACTTCTCGCCCTGCTCGACCTGGTCCAGGCTCTCCACCACCTGGTTGAAGCGCAGCAGATGGCGGGCGCGGTCGGACAGGCGCTCATGGACGGCGCGCGGCACCTTGATCGACACTTCCGGCCGGAACAGCCAGCGGCGGCTGTAGCCGATCACCACCATCGGACGCGGGGTGTCGGTGGTGTTGGGCGTGCCGCGGTGCAGGTGGCGGACGTCGCGGATCATCACGTCGCCCAGCTTCATGCAGACCTGCTCCAGCGGGATCTCGCCGGAGTCCACCTTCGCCAGGGCCTCGTCGCGGGGCATCATGTGGGTGCCCTTGGCGATCTCGATCGGGCCGTTCTCCGGGGTGACATCGCACAGCGGGAAGTTCACCGCGAGTTGGTACATCGGCGTCTCGTAGGACAGCTCCGGGAACAGGGACGGCGTGTCCCGGTGGATCTCCTGGAAATCGGACCCGCGGATCGGCGTGTCGGTGGCGAGCTGGCACATCACCGGCTCGCGGCCGACCAGCCGCTCGACGATGCCCAGGATGTCGTCGTCCTCGAAGATCGCGGGATCGGCGAACGGGGTGTCGAACGGCAAGGTGACGTAGAACCGGCCGGAGCCGCGGTTCTGAAGGTGGCCTTCCCGCTCCATGTGGTTCTTGAGCAGCGGCTGGAAGGCATCGGCCCACGCCCGCAGGGTGTCCTTCGGCAGATGGTCCTTCAGGACGACGTAGCTGTCCCGCTTGGCGTTCTCGGCGAGGGTGTCCAGGGTGGCGGAGTCGTAACGGCCGGTCATGGTGCGTGCTCCAATAAGACGGTGAAGATTGCGATGGTCACGGGGTCCGCCGGCGGGTCAGCCTGCTTTGCAGGATGACGACGACCAGCAGGAAGGCGCCGCGGATGACCGATTGCCAGTAGGCGCTCAGGCTGATCACGCCGCGGCCGTTCTCGAAGTTCAGGATGTTGAAGATCAGGCCGAGCAGCAGGACGCCCGACAGGGTCGCCCCGACCGACCCGACGCCGCCGGTCAGCAGGGTTCCGCCGACCACGACGGCGGCGATGGCGAACAGCTCCCAGCCGGCCCCCTCGGTCGGCTGCCCGGCGCCGAACTGGGACGCCAGGATCACGCCGGCCAGCCCGGCCAGCGCGCCCGACAGGGTATAGACCGCGATCGTGATCCGCTCGACCGGCAGGCCCATCAGCCGGGCCGCCTCCTCGTTGCCGCCGACCGCCAGCGTGTGGCGGCCGAAGCCGGTGTAGTTCAGCGCCAGCGAGCCCAGCACGTAGGCCGCCGCGGCGATCAGCGCCGGGATCGGCAGGCCGAACAGGTCGCCCTGGCCCAGCTCCACGAACAGCCCGTCCCACGAGACCGAGACCGACTGGTTCCCGGCCAGCAGCAGCCCGGTGCCCTGAGCCGCCAGCAGCGTGGCGAGCGTCGTGATGAAGGGCAGGATCCTCAGCTTGGCGATCACCAGCCCGTTGATCAGGCCGACCGCGGCGCCGGCCGCCACGCCGCCCAGCAGGGCCGGCAGCAGCCCCTGCGGGCTCAGCAGGGCCGATACCACGCTGGCCATGGCGGCGACCGCGCCGACCGAGAGGTCGATTCCGCCGGTCATGATCACGAAGCACATGCCGAGCGCTATCAGCGCGAACATGGAGTTGTAGCGGAGAACGCTCAGCACGTTGTATTCGCCGAGGAAATTGTCGTAGCGCAGGGCGCCGAACAGGATCAGCAGGACCAATGCTATCAGCACGCCCTGGCGGCTGAGGGCGGCCCCGGCGCGGGCGGCGAGGCTCGGGGGCGCCGGCCGGCGCGGCGCGGCGGTGTCGGTCGTCATCGGGCGGTCCCTCCCGGACGCTGGAGCCAGACGGCCAGCAGGATGATGGCGGCCTTGACCACCAGGGCCGCGGCGTCGGGCACGCCGTTGGCGAGCAGGGTGTAGCGGACGAGCTGGATGATCAGGGCGCCCAGCAGGGTCCCGACCACCGTGGCCCGGCCGCCGGTCAGCAGGGTTCCGCCGACCGCCACCGCCGCGATGGCGTCCAGCTCCATGCCCAGCCCGATCAGGTTGGCGTCGGACGAGGCGTTGATCGCGATCACGATCAGCCCGGCGAGGCCGGAGAGCAGGCCGCTGACGGCGTAGACCGCCAGCTTGACCCGGTTGACCGGAACGCCGGCCAGCCGGGCCGCCGGCTCGTTGCCGCCGGTCGCCAGCACGTGGCGGCCGAAGATCGTCGCGCGCAGCATCCAGGCGACGGCCAGCACGATCACCAGCATCAGGACCGCCTGGACCGGCATGCCGAACACCCGGCCCAGCCCGATCCACTGGAAGGACGGGTTGGAGAAGGTCTGGAGGTTGCCGTTGGTCATGACCTGGGCGATGCCGCGCCCGGCGATGAACAGCACCAGCGTCGCGATGATCGGCTGGATGCCGAAGCTCGTGACCAGGAAGCCGTTGAACAGCCCGAAGCAGCCGGCCACCAGGATCGGCACGACGATCGCCAGGGTCACGCCCAGCGCCGGGTCCAGCGGGCCGAACAGGCTGCCGCCGAAGATCAGCGGGGCGAGCGCGCCGGCGATCGCCATCAGCGAGCCGACGGACAGGTCGATCCCGCCGGTCGCGATCACCAGCGTCATGCCGGTCGCCACGATCACGATGGTCGCGACCTGGGTCAGGTTCACGAAGAAGGTCTGCCAGGTCAGGAAGTTGGGCGTGACCGCGGCGTTGAACAGCAGCAGGGCCACCAGCGCCAGCGGCGCCCCCCAGGTCCGGGCCAGGTCGCCGATCCGGCGGCCGGACGGCCGGGCGGCGGCGCGGTGGATCGCGGTATCAGCCACGGGACACCTGCTTTCCACCATCCCCGTGGCCGTCCCCGTGCCCGTGGGCCATGGCGTGCATGACGGCGGGTTCGCTGATGTCGTCGCCGTGGAGTTCGGCGACGTTGCGGCCGTCGCGCATCACCACGACGCGGTCGGCGCCCTCGACCAGCTCCTCGATCTCGGAGGAGATCATCAGGACGCCCAGGCCCTGGTCGGCCAGTTCCTGGATCAGCGCCTGGATCTCCGCCTTGGCGCCGACGTCGATCCCGCGGGTCGGCTCGTCCAGCAGCAGGGCCTTGGGGTTCATGCACATCCAGCGGGCGAGCAGGACCTTCTGCTGGTTGCCGCCCGACAGCTCCCGGATCTTTTGGTCGGGCGAGGCGCACTTGACGCCCAGCCTCTTGATGAAGCGGTCCACCACCTCGCGCTGTTTCGCGGTGTCCACGATGCCGGCGCGGGAGATCTCGGGCAGCAGCGCCAGGGTCAGGTTCTCGCGGACCGACATGTCGGGGATGATGCCCTCGGTCTTGCGGTCTTCCGAGCAGAAGCCGATGCCGGCCCGGATCGCGTCGCCGGGACCGCGGAAGCCGGTGATCCGCCCGTTCAGCCTGATATCCCCGCCATCGGCCGGGTCGGCGCCGAACAGGACGCGGGCGACCTCGGTGCGGCCCGAGCCCAGCAGCCCGGCCAGCCCGACGATCTCGCCGGCCCTGACCTCGACGCTGGCATCCTGGACGCGGCGGCCCTGGCGGAGGCGGTCGACCCCGACGACCGGCTCGCGGCCCCGGTGCTCCTTGCCCGCGGCGAAGCCGGTCGCCCCGCCGGCGGCCACGTCCGACAGGCGGCGGCCCAGCATGGCGGCGACCAGGTCCAGCTTGCCCAGGTCGGCCATGGGGCTTTCGGCCACGGTCCGGCCGTCGCGCATCACTGTCACCCGGTCGCAGACCGCGTACAGCTCGTCCAGGCGGTGGCTGACGAACACGACGGAGACGCCACCCCGCTTCAGGTTGCGGATCACGTCGAACAGCACCTCCACCTCCTGGTCGTCAAGGGAGGAGGTCGGCTCGTCCATCACCACCAGCTTGGCGTCGAACGACACGGCGCGGGCGATGGCGACCATCTGCTGGATCGCGATGTTGAAGCTTCCCAGGGGCCGGCGGACATCCACGTCGATGCCGAACCGGGCCAGCAGGGTCTCGGTCTCCCGGTGGATGCGGCGCCAGTCGATCAGGCCGAAGCGGCGCGGCTCGCGCCCCAGGAACACGTTCTCGGCGACGGAGCGGTAGGGCACCAGGTTGATTTCCTGGTAGATCGTGCTGATGCCGGTACGTTGGGCGTCCTGCGGCGAGGAGGGGTCGATGGCGGCCCCGTCGAACAGGATGATGCCAGCGTCGCGCCGGTAGGCTCCCGTCAGGATCTTGATCAGGGTGGACTTGCCGGCGCCGTTCTGGCCGATCAGGGCATGAACCTCGGCGCGGCCGACGGTGAGGTTGGCGGCGCTGAGCGCGGGTATGCCGGCGAAGCTCTTGTCGATGCCCTGCATCGACAGAAGGGGCGCTGCGTCAGCCACGGTCTGCCTCGCGGAATGCGGAAAATCTGGCGGTTCGGTCTGGGTGGGGTGGGGCGGGACCGGCCAAGGTCCCGCCCGGCCCCGGGTCAGTAGGCCGAGGACACCGACTGGGCGGCGTTGGACTTGTCGTAGAAATTGTCCGGCACCTTGATCCAGGTGTCGATCTTCTCGCCGGCGGCGTAGCGCTTGGCGGTCTCGAAGGCGTTGGGGCCGAAGCGCGGGTTGCTCTCCACCACGGCGCCGATCTTGCCGTCCACGATCGCCTGGAGGGCGTCGCGGGTGCCGTCGATCGAGACCACGGTGATGTCCTGGCCGGGCTTGCGGCCCGCCGCTTCGAGCGCCGCGAGGGCGCCCATCGCCATTTCGTCGTTGTGGGCATAGACGGCGGTGGCTTCCGGATGGGCCTGGAGCAGGGTTTCCATCACCTGGCGGCCCTTGTCGCGGGCGAAGTCGCCGCTCTGCGCCGCGACGATCTGCATGCCGGGGGCCTTGGCGATCGCGTCGGCGAAGCCCTTATGGCGGTCGTTGGCCGGCGACGAGCCGACGGTGCCCTGGAGCTCGATGATCTTGGCGTTGCCGCCGGTGGACTTGACCAGCCATTCGCCGGCCCGGCGGCCCTGGTCGATGAAGTCGGAGCCGATGAAGGTGACGTAGTCGCGGCCCGCTTTGGCGACGCTGTCATCGACGCGGCGGTCCAGCAGGATCACCGGGATGCCGGCGCGCTTGGCCTTCATCACGGCGGGGATCAGCGGCTTCTCCTCGCGAGGCGCCAGGAAGATCAGGTCGACGCCCTGGGCGATCATGCTGTCCACGTCGGCGACCTGCTTGGCGGCCGACCCGGCGGCGTCGGTATAGACCAGCTGCCAGCCCTGCTTCTTGGCCTCGGACTGCATGCTCTCGGTCTGGGCGATGCGCCAGGGGTTGTTGCTCTCGGTCTGGGCGAAGCCGACCTTGTAGCTGTCCTTCTGCTTCATGGGGGGCAGGCCGTCGGCCGCCATCGCCGCCGTTCCGGCCATCGCCGTCGCCATGAGCATCAGGCCCATGGTCAAGCCGCGCCTGTCTAGCTTGAGCATCGAACGTCTCCTCCGATCCCTGTCCGGCGGCTTGATGCCGCCTTTGGTCGTCCCCGGCTGGGGAGTACGGCCGGATGCTCTCATAGCTAATATTATCAGTCAACACCGCTGTTCGATTGCTGCGCTGCACCCATCGAAACCCGATAAACCCTTATTATTGCAATCTGTTCAGGAGTGGTAATAATCAGCAGGAGCATCGGGTGACGGAGGGCTGAAGGTGGCGGAACGGCAAGACAGGCGGCGGCCGACGATGACCGACGTGGCCAAGGCGGCCGGGGTCTCGCAGTCGAGCGTCTCGCTCGTGCTCAACAACATGACCGGCGCCCGCATCTCCGAGGCGACGCGCCGCCGCGTGTGGGAGGCGGTGCGCCAGATCGGCTACCAGTTCGAGCCGCGCCGCCAGGAGCCGCCGCCAGTGACCGGGCCGGTGACGCGGAACCTGATCGGCTACCTGGTGGACGAGATCTCGACCAGCGTCCATCCCGCCGTGACCATCGACGGCGCCCGCGACGCGGCGTGGGAGCATGGCTGCGTGCTCGCCGTCTCGACCACCCGGGGCAACGCGGAGCTGGAGGAGGCGACGATCCGCTCCCTGGTCGCCAACCCGGCCCTGGTCGGGATCGTCTATTCCACCATCTTCACCCGCAAGGTCGCCGTGCCCGCCGTGATGGCGGACGTGCCGGCCGTCCTGCTGAACTGCTACGCCGCGGACCGGGCGTTCCCGTCGGTGGTGCCGGGGGAGGTGACCGGGGGGCACACCGCGACGGCCCGGCTGATCCAGGCCGGCCATACCCGGATCGGCTTCATCAACGGCGAGCCCTGGATGGACGCGGCGCGCGACCGTTTCAAGGGATACCGGCAGGCGCTTGCCACCGCCGACCTGCCGTTCGACCCGGCGCTGGTCCGGGACGGCGACTGGGCGCCGACCAGCGGGTACGAGCAGACCCGCTCGCTGATGGCGGAGCCCCGGCCGCCCACCGCGATCTTCTGCGCCAACGACCTGATGGCCGTGGGCTGCCTGGAGGCGCTGCGGGACCTGGGCTTGCAGATCCCGCGCGACGTGGCGGTGATGGGCTATGACGACCAGGAGATGGCCCAGCATACCCGCCCGCCGCTGACCACCGTGCTGCTGCCCAACTACGAGATGGGCCGCTGGGCGGTGGAGCACCTGATTTCCGACGTGATCCACGGCCATGCCTCGCGGCTCCTTCAGGTCAAGCTGGACTGCCCGCTGGTCGAGCGCGGCTCGGTGCGGTCTCCGGTCGAGGAAGAGGCGGTCAGGCCGGCACCGGTGCCGGCCGGCGGGAGCGCCTGACCTCCGGGTCCGATATGCAGGAACAGGGCCTGGTGGCCTTCGAGGGGGATGCGGTCCCGGCCGGTCCCGATCACGCCGGAGAGGTCGGCGCCGGCGCGGAACTCCGCCGGATCGGCGGACAGGTTGAAGAGGCAGAGGATCGCCGAATCCCCGTGGCGCCGGACGAAGGCCAGCGTCTCGCCGGGCTCCGGGGCGGCGTTCTCCACGAAGGTGATGCTTCCCTTGACCAGCGCCGGATTGTCGCGCCGGAAGCGGAGCAGGCGGCGGTATTCCGACAGCACGGACGTGTCGTCGGCCCGCTGGCGATCGACGGCGCGGGCCAAGTGCGCCGCGGAGACCGGAAGCCAGGGCTTGCCCTCGGTGAAGCCGCCGGTCGGCGAGGCGCCGTCCCAGACCATCGGCGTGCGGCAGCCGTCGCGGCCCTTGAACTCCGGCCATAGCCGCAGGCCGTAGGGGTCAACCAGGTCCTCGTAGGCCAGTTCCGCCTCGTGCAGGCCCAACTCCTCGCCCTGGTAAAGGCAGACCGAGCCGCGCAGGGACAGCAGGATCGCGGCGGCCAGGGATGCCAGCTTGCGGTCGTCCCGGGCGTGCCCGCGCCAGCGGCTGAGGTGGCGGACCACGTCATGGTTGGAGAAGGCCCAGCACGGCCAGCCGTCGGCGGCGACCTCCTCGAACCGGGCGACGTGGGAACGGAAATGCCCGGCCGAGAAGGCGGCGCCGAGGAAGTCGAAGGTGTAGGCCATGTGCAGCTTGTCGCCGCCGCCGGTATAGAGCGCCATCAGCTCCAGCGAGCGCGGCCCCTGGCCGATCTCCCCGACCGTGGCCGAGCCGGGATAGAGGTCGAGCAGCGCCCGCAGCCGCCGGAGGAAGCCCGGCACCTCCGGCCGGTTCTTGTCGTAGCGGTGGTCCTGCCAGTGGTACGCCTCGATCCGCTTATGGTCGGGCACGTCGGGGTCGGGCGGGTTGGACCGCAGCTCGGCGTCGTGGAAATAGAAGTTGGTGGTGTCCAGCCGGAAGCCGTCCACCCCCCGGTCGAGCCAGAACTTGACCGTGTTGAGCAGGGCTTCGACCACTTCCTCGTTGTGGAAGTTGAGGTCGGGCTGCTCGGTCAGGAAATTGTGCAGGTAATATTGGCGCCGGCGCGAATCCCACTGCCAGGAACTGCCGCCGAACACCGACAGCCAGTTGTTGGGCGGGCCGCCGTCCGGCCGGGGATCGGCCCAGACGTACCAGTCGGCCTTGGCACTGTCGCGGCTGGACCGGCTTTCGACGAACCAGGGATGGCGGTCGGAGGAGTGGCTGAGCACCTGGTCGATCATGACCTTGAGGCCCAGCCGGTGCGCCTCCGCGATCAGGGCGTCGAAGTCGGCCAGGGTGCCGTAGGCCGGGTCGATGTCGCAGTAGTCGGAGATGTCGTACCCGAAATCCTTCTGCGGCGAGGTGAAGAACGGCGCCAGCCAGACGGCGTCCACGCCCAGGTCCGCCACATAGGGCAGGCGGCTGGTGATTCCGCGCAGGTCGCCGATGCCGTCGCCGTCGGAATCCTGGAAGGAGCGCGGATAGATCTCGTAGATGACGGCGCCGCGCCACCAGTCCGGGTCGTTGCCGGCGATCCGGGACGGGGTAGGGGAGGGGAAGGGCGTCCTTGATGTCATGAAACGTCAGCCTTTCTCTCCGTCCGCGGGCGGGTCGGAGGTGTTTTCGCGTTGGAAGAGCAGGGCGGGGGGCGGTGACGGTGTCATGCCTGTGATGTTCGTCCGGGGACCCTCGGCACTTCGTTGCTCCCGGCCGAGTGTCTTCGCACGCTGTCCTGGCTGGTTTGCTTCGGTCGGTTCGCCGTAGGTCGGCCTCGGCCGAAGGCCGACGCCGACAGCGTGGCCGGAACGTCGATGCCGGGTGTCGGCGTTCGCCCTGACGGGCGAAGGCCGACCTACGATACTCCGGGCCATGAGAACCACTGGGCTGGCCGCAGATGTCAGCATAGGTCATGACGGCGCGGCTGTTCGATTCACGGTGCAAAGATCCCGCGCCGAAGCGCCGGGAGACCTTAGCAGAATATCTTAAAGGAATAGTATCCTGTCTGCGCCGGAAGAGATCTATTGGGTACGAAGTGGCAGGCGCGTGTATGCGCCGATATTCGCATTCACCAGGGCCTCCGGGCCGAAGGCTCCCCCGCCGAGCGGCATCCCGAGCGATACCGGGAACGCCCCCCGCGTCTTCGGCCATCGGGGGTCGTAGGCGAAGGCAGGCCCCTCCCCGGCGAGCGTGATCTCGCCGACGACGAGATGCTCGTAATAGACGGGAAGCGTGCTCACGCCTCGTCTCCCAGGTCGGGGAGGTCCGGGTAGGCGTCGCCGGGTCCGGGCAGCGTGTCGGCGGACGGAACCGCGGCGGTGTCGGCCATGGGTCCATGACCCGCCGTCTGGTGGGTCAGCCG
Organism: Skermanella rosea; assembly: GCF_016806835.2. Classification (NCBI taxonomy): domain Bacteria; kingdom Pseudomonadati; phylum Pseudomonadota; class Alphaproteobacteria; order Rhodospirillales; family Azospirillaceae; genus Skermanella; species Skermanella rosea. The sequence continues at coordinate 160,548 of NZ_CP086114.1, forward strand.
GATGCCGAGGCCCTTGGCGACGGCTAGGGCCTTGCCGAGCTGGCACGTCGGCTTGCCGCTTTCCAGATCGACGATGAACCGCTCGCCGACATTGACCGCCAGCGCGAGGTCGCGCTGGGTCATGCCGAGGGCTTGCCGTCGCGAGCGGACGAGGCTGCCGAAGCGGCCCGGCGTGTCGATGAAGTCCATGACGTTCCCCGTTCTTCCCGAGCGGGAAGATGATGCCGTATCTCTCCCGGATCAAGGCGGTTTCTTCCCGAACGGTAAGAAATGCCCGGCTCGGAAAGGTCCGGAACCCGGATCTTCCCGCTCGGGACGATCAGGAAGCCATCTGGAGAGGCCACTACCCGGCCGCGACCTTGTTCCGGCTTTCGGCCGCATGACCACATGCTGGCTGCCGAACTTGTATTCATCAGGTCCGATCCGACGGCGCGGAGGATGGCGTTTATCTCCCGAATGTCAGCATTCGTGATGGGGCGGTCATCATGATGCGGATCGGGGAGCGTGTTGACGGGGTGGGGCAGGGCCACGGACGTCAACAAACGTCATGGTCTTCCGGCATGGGCGGACCCGGCGGCGCGGCCGGCGGGAGCCCCGATGCGCGGCTATGCCGTGGCATGGATAAGGCCGCCGATGTCAGCATATGTCATGACGGCGCTGCTTTCTGATTCACGATGCAAAGATCCCGCGTCGAGACGCCGGCGGGAGTGTAGCGGATCTTCGTAAAGGAATAATATCCTGCGAACAGGGTGCCGGCATACGTCCTTCAATCGGGCACAGCCCCGGAGAAGCCGCATCCAGGCCGTCGAAGCGCCCTGTGGTTGCCCGCCATCCTCATGCAAGGAGACCGGATCGCCATCCGACGATCAGGCGGCCTTGTTGAATGCGGCGGCAACAGCGACGGGGTCGTTCAGGATTGCGGTCAGATAGGATGCCGACGCATCCGGTGGGACGCTGCGTCCCTGCTCCCAGTCGCGCTGGCAAGTCAGAGGTATCCCGTAGCGCTCGCAGAAGGCGGCTTGTGTCAGGCCGGTGACCGCGCGGGCTCGCTTGGCGATCGGCATCGGACGCATCCGAGCCAGCATCTCTTCAGTCATTTCGTCTGTCATGGGGGTCCTTCCACTCGGTTTGGGAGGCGCGTCATCGCGCTTGCCTGAAGTAGTGGTCCGTTTCACGTCTGGTTGCGCAACGCAACGAAATGTACCGGAAGCCCTCGACCCGATCCGTGTATGTGAGGTGATACACTACGCCAGCGACCATACCCAGTACGTTCCAGCGTTCTTCATCGTAGTTCATGCTGTCATCCAAGGCGTGGAGCGCTTGGCCGTCGGCCATCACCCGGTCGCCGAACGACAGATCCAGCCCATGGTTGGCGATGTTGGCCGCATTCTTGGCGGGATCGAAGTTCATTAATCAAATCCGGCATTTGAACATCTTTAATGTACCGGATTCCGGTATACCCCGCAAGGGAAGCTAGCAGAATGGGAGAAGTGATTTCGGCCTGAGCCTTGATGGTTGCCGCTGGCTTTTCCGCATTGCGCGCCTTTGAATCATCAAGTTCCGTCGTCGTCCTGGTCCATATCCGTCTTCCTTGGCAGCGAGTGAGGAGTCCCCCTCCCCGCACAGCCGCAAACGTCTACATTCGTGACGGTGGTGTCATCACGGCCCGTGCGAGTGGGGTGCTATACCGGTGGGACCGTGTTGACGGAGCGGGGTGGGGCAGGGCCGCGGATGTCAGCATCTGTCATGGTGTCCTGGTTCCTGATTCACGATGCAAAGATCCCGCGCCGATGCGCCGGGGGAGTGTAGCGGATCTTCGTAAAGGAACTCTGTCCTGCCCGCATCGAGGGAAACGGATAGCGACCGAAATACGAAAAGCATGTGCGCGCCAAAATCGCAACCATCGTTCATACGCGTTGACACGCGACGCGCTCTCGTCGCAGAGTCACCATGCCCAGGTACCCGCCGGGCGGTCGAGCCAGAGAACGGCAATTCCCCAGCTCGACCTGACCACCGATGCTACTGCTTAAGGACCACACCGATGGCTGATGTCACGTTTAGCACAACCGGCGCGCTGTTGCGCCAATCTTTGTTCTCCGCCGCCGCAGTGGTTTCGACCGCTGCGGCGGCGGGAACACCCGTCGTCGCCTGCGCCGGAGTCTGAGCCCGGACCACTGCTGAAACAGGACCGCGATACGGCAGAAGGGCCGGTTTTCGGCGAGCGCTTGGCGCTTTCCGGAGCAGGGGCTTTGGCTGCCTGAAGTCGCTGCCCGATCCGATCCAGACCCGACATGAAGGCGCGATCCGACATGAACGACGACGATTCCCGCGACGGGGAACGGGGCGACCCGTCCGCGATTCCATTCTCCTTGCCGTCTCCCGCACCTTCCTCGGTGCCATCCTCGGCGATGACCCAGGCTCTCGACATCCTCGGCCAGTTGAGGGATTTCGGCGTGACGCTGACCGAAGTGGAGCCGACCGACGCCATGGTGGCCGCCGGCATGGCGGTTTCCGGCATCGACGCGGAGCGCACGCGCGCCATTTTCCGCGCCATGGTCGCGGCGGGCGGCGCCCCGGCGCCCCGTCTGCAATAGCGGCCTGCTCTGGGCGAGGGGACGACGATGACAGGCTTTCCGTACCCGGCCGGCGAGTACCGCTATCCGGGCTTCCGCTGGCTGACGGGGCATCCGGTGCTGGATGCGCTGCTGACGCTGTGGCGCGATAACCAGAACTGGCCGGAGCGCCGGCCGCCGCGCTATTCGGAAATCGGGCCGCTCCTGCTGATCCCCGGCTGCGCGAACTTCGTGCTGGCGCGGGACCCCGGCGGCATGCGCCCGCCGATCTGCGACGGCCTGTTCCCGTCGGCGGCCGTGCTGCTGGGATTGCCGCGCGATTTCGGCGGCACGGACTGGCGCGATAAGGCCCGATCGCGCAAGGTGGGCACGCTGGTCCGGAAGGTGGCGCGCGGTCAGGCGGCGGCGCGGGGGATGATTTCGGCGGGACCGCGGACATACAATCCGGGCGGCCCGCTGGTCGCGCTCGGCGTTCCGCTGGCGCCCGAGCCGCAGAGGGCGGCGGGGCGGGATCGCGGGGTGATCCTGGCGGTAGCTTGGCCGGTGCGGGGGGTGTGACGAGTCACAGATTCTGGAGATGAAATTCAGAATTAAATTTTTGTAGAGTAAGGAATGATTGTCAGGCTTTGGGCCTCAATCTATGGCAACGCTCCAACAGTGAAACACGTAAAGTCAAAAAACAAATTTTTGGGAATCAAATACTAAAAATACAGCAGTGAGATAATACAGGTTGTATACAATAAAAAAAAGCCATTATGGATTTGACGGTGGTATATTTTTTCCAAGTAACTTAAATTATTGCCTTAAATTACTCCAAAATTAGGCACCAGTTCATCATCGAATGAAGATATAACTGAGATTTCTGTAATTGCGTGAAGCATTTGTTTCGGAGAATTAAATTATCGATGTTCAATTCTTAGGTTGTGTAGGGGCAAACCCAGGTTCGCCTGGATTGAGAAATTGTGCTTGATATTCGCTCCCTCTCGCGTCAGCTTAGTTCTAGCGACAAAAAGACAGCCGAGGTACGTGTTGTGGTTGATTTCAAGAGGCATTTAGCAACCAAAAACGTAGATAAGAAGATTAACCCCGTAGAAATTTACGACACACTGGATCGGATCAGCGAAAAGGGACCGCTGCGCCCAGCTCAGATCAATGTACTGCAAACTTGGTATGAGCAACATCAAAAAGAAAAAGATGTAATACTCAAATTACATACCGGAGCTGGCAAGACTATCACGGGACTGCTCATTCTTCAGTCACGGTTGAATGCAGGATTGGGTCCGGTAATTTACCTTTGCCCTAATAAATTCCTTGCAGATCAGACCTGTAACCAAGCGAAGGATTTTGGTATCAAGTACTGCAATATTGACAGCCAGGGTTTGCCTGACGAATTTTGGGACAGCCGTTCAATTCTGATTACACATGTTCAAAAGTTCTTTAATGGAAAGACCGCTTTTGGAGTTGGTGTAAGATCATCAAAGGTTCATTCTATCGTTATTGATGATGCCCATGCTTGTTTTCCAACTATTAGAAAAGCATTTACTATAGAGGTAGATAATACTCAGCCGCTGTATTCAAGTATAATAGGTTTGTTTTCTGGCTCTCTTGCTGATCAGGGTGTTGGAGATTTTGCTGATATAGAGAATAAAGTAGCTTCCGCATTTCTGCCTGTTCCATACTGGGACTGGCAAGATAAGCTTTCAGAAGTTGCCCAAGCAATATCAAAGTCAGCAAATCTCGACTCAGTAAAATTTGCTTGGCCAGTCATCAAAGATGTATTGCGTGATTGCTTATGCCTAGTATCTGGTAAGCAAATTACAATAAGCCCTCACTCTCTGCCGTTTAAAGTATTTGGCGCTTACTATAATGCGGAGCAGCGTATATTCATGTCTGCTACAATCAATGATGACGCATTTTTAATAAAACATTTAGGAGTTTCACCAAAGGCGGTTTCAGCGCCCATAAAATTCGCCGGAGAAAAATGGTCTGGCGAGAAGATGGTCCTTATTCCATCACTGATACATGAGAACCTCAACCACGCTAAAATTGTCTCCCATTTCTCGCCGCCAGTTTCAAAGAGAAATAAAGGTGTTGTTGTCTTAACGCCTAGCTTTGAAAAATCAAAAATTTGGGAGCATTCTGGAGCAGAAGTAGCAAAGAGTGATACAATTGGAGAACTCATCGGGCGATTGAAATCTGGAAATTGCGAGAAAACTACTGTTATAGTGAACCGCTATGATGGTATTGATCTCCCTGATGATGCATGCCGTACTCTGATCCTTGACTCTCGATCGTTTGCTGAGGATCTACTTGATCGATACCAAGAAGTTTGCCGAGCCAATAGTGATGTAATGGAAGGAAAAACTGCTCAGAACATAGAACAGGGGATGGGAAGGCATATTAGAGGGGAAAAAGATTATGGAGTAGTTATGCTGATCGATCCTTCTCTCATAAAGGCTGTTCGATCACAGCATGCGCGACGCTTCTTTTCAGCCCAAACACGTCAGCAAATCGAAATTGGACTAAAAATCATTGATTTTACGAAAGAAGAACTCAGCGATGGCAAAACTCCAATTGAAGTATTGGTTTACCTTATCAAACAATGTGTGGAACGTGATGATGGATGGAAAGATTTTTATGTGGAAGAAATGAACAAATTGTCCTTGGATACTAAGAGTGACAGCATAGTTGAGATGTTTATTGCTGAGAAGAGTGCGGAAGAGCTTTATGCATCAGGAAATGTTTCTGGTGCATGCTCAAGCTTGCAAAAGTATATTGATAAGGCTGGCCTGACAGGGGAGGAGAAGGGCTGGTACTTGCAGGAAATGGCTAGGTACGAATACATTAGGAGCCACATTGACTCGAATAAGCTCCAGATTTCAGCTCACAGGAATAATAATAGGTTGCTGAAACCGAAAAATGGTATGGTGATTGAGAAGTTGTCTCCATCAGGCCAACGACGGATCGAAGCAGTTAAGAAGTGGATCAGTGATGCTAAAACTAATGAGGAACTGAGCCTTCGCGTGAACGACATACTAGATGCAATGCAGTTTGGGGTTCTGGCAGACAGGTTTGAAGGCGCTGTACATAATTTAGGAATCGCATTGGGATTCACGTCGCAACGCCCTGATAAACAGTGGAAAGCGGGACCAGATAATCTTTGGTGCACTAGAGACAATGAGTATCTACTAATTGAATGTAAGAATGAGGTAAATATAAGCCGGAGGGAGATTTATAAAGACGAAACAGGCCAGATGAATAATGCATGCGCTTGGTTTTCCGAAAACTATCCTGGATGTAAGCCTGTTTGTATTATGATAATTCCTGGAAGAGAGCTTGCAAATGGTGCGGGTTTCAATTGTGTTGTTAAAGTGATTCGGAAATCTAACTTAGAAAAATTGCGCCGCAATGTGAGAAGATTTTTCGACGAGTTTTCTAAAGCCGATTTGGCAGATTTATCTGAGGCTCTCATTGACACAGCTCTTAGGAGCCATAGTCTAACGGTTGAAGACCTGGTCCAAGAGTATTCGGAAGCAGTTAGATCTCATATTAATTGAGTAAGCATAAATTCGGGATGATATCTGGCGTAAATGCCCGGCCGCTAGTCGGAGTGTAAGCAGTTGATTGACTTAGAGTGCCTAAAACATAACCGTCGTTCCAGGAAGCGAAAGGTGATGAGGGCTTCGGCGGGGTGATTGAAGGCGGCAAAGATATCGATCCGGCGTTCGTAGCGTACGGAGATCCGCCGGAATCGGGCGAATCGTGCCTGGGTGCGTTCCACCTTCCAGAGGTGCTGGCCCAGGCGCTTGCTGCTGTCGATGCCGCGTCGCGCAATGCGAGGAATGATGGCGCGGCGCAACAACAGCGCCATTCTTAAGATTCGTCACCGGCCCATGGGGACGACGGTTCGATAGGGCGGCACATCGGTGTCGCGGTAGATATCCGCCATCGCGAGTTTCGCATCCGCGTTGAGCAGTTCGATCCTGTCGTCCGGATCGCGGTAGGACCGGTAGATCCATCCGGCAGGTGCCCGCGAGTAGACCTCGACCATCTGCGCATCCTGGGAAACCAGGACGTAGTATAGGCAGAAGGCGGTGTCGAGGTAGTTCTGCTGCTTGGGGCCGCGGTCCTTGTGCTCCGTCCCTTCGGAGACGACCTCGACCAGCAGGATCGCTTCGGCAACGCGGCTGGCGTCCGGCGTCACCGGGGCGCAGGTCACCAGGACGTCGGGATAGGCGGAGAAGGTGTGGGTCTTCAGCTTCACGGTCTCGCTTTGCACCCGGCAGCCGCACGGGCGGAAAATCGGCGCCAGGGCGGTGCGGATGTTGAAGACGATATCGTTATGCCGGATCGTTCCGCCCGCCATGCCGGCGGGATCGGCATCGTGCGGCCACACCCGTCCGTCCAGGAACTCGAACCGCTCGGGCTGGCGTTCCTCCCAGGCGATGAACTCCTCGATGGTGGAAAAGCGGCGTTCCGCAGGATGTCCCGTCATTTGAGCCTCCGGGGCAGAGGATAACAGGCGGGCGTCCAGGGCGCCATTGGTCTCGACCCGCTCACCGGCCCGCGAGCCATCCTCGGTCCCATCCCTTCGCCGGTCACATGACCCTGCGAAGGGCCGCGATCCGCTCCGGATCGGCGTCGATGACCTCCAGGTAAGCCCTGGCCGGCGCGGCGGGGTGCTTCCGGCGTTGTTCCCAGTCCCGCAGCGTTCCGACGGGGATGCCGTAAGTCTCGGCGAACGTCTGCTGCGTCAGGCCGGGTCGCTCACGCAACTTCTTGACGTTCACGACCCGGCGCATCGCCGCCAGGCGTTCGGCCCTCAGCGGCTGCGCGTCGGGGTCCGACAGCGCTGCGGCGTGGACCTCTTCCTCGGTCAGGGCATCCACCCGCGCCCAATCGGTGCCCGTCTCGGGCAGCGGGTCGCCGGGGTTACGGACGACCCTGGTGATACCGTCGCTCCTCATGCCGTTCCGCCCTTCTGACGCTGATGATACTTCACTGAAACCGACCCCGCCCTCGCCGCGGGCTGTCGGATTTGGGCGGGGAGCTGGCCTTGCCGGGGCGCAGGGTTCCCGATCCGCAGCAGTTTCGACGTTTCGGGGTTGGCCGTGCCATATCCGGTAACGCTTCCTCGCCCATATCCCCATATGCATGCCGGCAGACATTGAACAGAGGGACGCATGACCACCCAGCGGAGAGAACTTTACCACAGTTCCAACGGCGACAGATGGCTTCTGGCCCGGGATGCCGAGACGGGGGAGGTGTTCGTGCAGCATGAGGCCAACCCTGCGTCGGGCGGGCACAGCACGATCATCGGGATCGGGGCTTTCCTCAACCAGCAAGGGCGCGGACCGCAGCATCAGGCCCTGCTTCATTTGATCGGATCGCTGGTGGGAGGTCCGATGTACGACTGACGGCTCGCATCGCCTCCGCCCTGCGTCAAACCGCAGGATCGCCGTGGCCCAACGCATCGCGGAACATCGAGTAGAAGAATCTTCCGTTCCGGCCGAAAAACCAAGCCGCCGCCTCGCTTCAGCCCGCTCGCGGTTCCGGCGATCCGAAGAGGTTGGCGGCGACTTTTTCGCCACGGGGAAGCGGCACCTGGAAAAGCTGTCGTGCCCCTGCGGAGCACTGTCCGTGGTTTCAGCGGAACCGGGTGCCGTCATCTCACGCAAGGTGGTCGTTCACCGCTTCGGCTTGTCGTGGCCGGGGAGCACCCCGCTCAGGACTTCCTTGGCGGTATTGACCAGGACGCTGCCCTGTTCCGGATCGCCGGTCAGCAGGGTCGAGGTCAGGCCCTTGGCCTGGGCGAAGGTGATGTGCGGCGGCAGCGGCGGCACGTTCGGGTCGGTCTTGAACTCCAGCACCACGGGGCGGTCGGCGGCCAGCGCCTCCTCCCAGCCGGCCGCGACCCTCTCGGCCCGGTCGACGAAGATGCCTTTCAGGCCGATCAGCTCGGCGAAGCGGTGGTAGGGCACGTCGGGCAGCCGCTGCGACGCCTCGAACTTCGGGTCGCCCGCCTGGACCCGCTGCTCCCAGGTCACCTGGTTCAGGTCCTCGTTGTTGAAGACGCAGATGATCCACTGGGGGTTGGACCAGCCCTTCCAGTATTTGGCGACGGTGATCAGCTCGGCCATGTTGTTCATCTGCATGGCCCCGTCCCCGACCAGCCCGATCACCGGCCGGTCGGGATGGGCGAACTTGGCGGCGATGGCATAGGGCACCGCGGCTCCCATGGAGGCGAGGCCGCCGGACAGCGAACACATCATGCCGCGCCGCATCCGGATGTCGCGGGCGAACCAGTTGGCGCAGGAGCCGGAATCGCTGGTGACGATGGACCTGGGGGGCAGCCTGGGCGACAGCTCCCACGCGACCCGCTGGGGGTTCACCGGATCGGCGGAGTGCATGGCGCGGCCTTCCAGGGTCTGCCACCAGCCGGCGACGTTCTCCTCGATCCCCTTGCGCCAGCCCCGGTCCGGCTTCTGCTTCAGCAGGGGCAGCAGCGCCCGCAGCGTCTCGGCGCTGTCGCCGACCAGGTTGACCTCCATGGGATAGCGGATGCTCAGCATGTCGGGCTTCAGGTCGATCTGGACGCCGCGTGCCTGGCCCTCCTTGGGCAGGAACTCAGAATAGGGGAAGCCGGAGCCGATCATCAGGAGCGTGTCGCACTCCATCATCAGGTCCCAGCTCGGCTTGGTCCCCAGCAGGCCGATCGAGCCTGTCACCCACGGCAGGTCGTCGGGCAGCGCCGCCTTGCCGAGCAGCGCCTTGGCGGCGCCGGCGTCGAGCCGGTCGGCGACGGCGATCACCTCGTCGGTCGCGTTCAGCGCGCCCGCGCCGACCAGGATGGCCACCCGCTGGCCCTCGTTCAGCACGTCGGCGGCGCGCTGAAGGTCCGCATCGTAGGGCACCACCTTCGGCGCGCTGAAGCCGACGCCGGAGAACACCGCGCCGTGCTTGCGCGGCGGTTCCTCGTAGGGTTCCTCCTGGAGGTCGTTGGGCAGGATCAGCGCGGTGACCCGCCGCTCGCCCAGCGCCGTGCGGATCGAGCGGTCGATCAGGTGGCGGACCTGGGCCGGCGCCATCGCCTGCTGCACGAAGGCGCCGGCGACGTCCTTGAACATGCTCTGGAGGTCCAGTTCCTGCTGGTAGTGCGAACCCACGGCGGTGCGGGCCTGCTGGCCGACCACCGCGAGGACCGGCATATGGTCCAGCCGGGCGTCGTATAGCCCGGTGATCAGGTGCGAGGCGCCGGGGCCGGAGGTCGCCAGGCAGACGCCCAGCTCGCCGGTGAACTTGGCGTGGGCGGAGGCCATGAAGGCCGCCATCTCCTCGTGCCGGACCTGGATGAACTCGATCCCCTCGCCGAACCGGTTCAAGGCCCCGAGCAGCCCGTTGATGCCGTCGCCCGGATAGCCGAACACGCGCCGCACGCCCCAGTCGTGCAGCCGCTGCCAGAAGAAGTCGCCGACCGTCTGGGCCATGGTTCCCTACCTTTTCCGTTGCCGTTTCCTGCCGGGACGGGAGTCCCGCGCAGTGCATCACTGTTCAACAGGGCCCCGCCGGGTGGGTTTCCGGAAGCGCGATTAAACTTTCTTCATGTCCCCGGACTTCATGTCCTCGGGCGGCTTCGGGACGGAACCCGGAACCCCGGCCGAAAAGGGAATGGCATGATCCACAGGGCGGGTCGGCGCAGTCGGCGGATCCGGATTGTAATAGAAGCTCGTGAAAGACGTGCGGGTTGATTATCCGACGGTCCGGATTTATCCGGAACGATCTTCGGGAGGTCCTGTTTCGGTCGAAGCGCTTCAATAAAATCTCCAGGAGATCTTCATGAAAGCGGTTGTATTTCATGGCGTAGGCGACATTCGTCTGGATGACGTTCCCGAGCCGAAGATCCAGGATCCCACGGACGCGATCGTCGAGATCACGGCCAGCGCCATCTGCGGCACCGACCTCCACATGATCCGGGGCACCATGCCGGGCATGCAGCCCGGCACCATCCTGGGCCACGAGGGGGTCGGCGTCGTCCGGGAAGTCGGCGCCGAGGTGCGCAACTTCAAACCCGGCGACCGGGTCGTGATCCCCTCCACCATCGGGTGCGGCTCCTGCAACTACTGCCGCTCCGGCTATTTCGCCCAGTGCGACGAGGCCAATCCCAACGGCAAGCTGGCCGGAACGTCCTTCTTCGGCGGCCCGAAGGAGACCGGCCCGTTCGACGGGTTGCAGGCGGAATATGCCCGCGTGCCGCACGCCAATGTCGGCCTGGTCCGGCTTCCGGACAACGTCACGGACGACCAGGCGATCATGCTTTCCGACATCTACCCGACGGGCTATTTCGGCGCCGACATCGCGGAGATCCGCGACGGCGACGTGGTCGCGGTGTTCGGCTGCGGCCCGGTGGGACTGTTCGCCATCCTCAGCGCCTACCAGTTCGGCGCGGCCCGCGTGATCGCGGTCGACGGCATTCCGTCCCGGCTTGACATGGCGCGCAAGCTGGGAGCCGAGATCGTCAACTACAACGATGAGGACCCGGTCGAGGTGATCCGCAGCCTGACCGGCGGGTCCGGCGCCGACCGGGTGATCGACGCCGTCGGCGTGGACAGCGAACGGCCGAAGGTCGGCCCGGCCTCCGGGCAGGCGGAGCAGCAGGCGGGGCAGTTCGAGAAGGAGCGGCAGCAGATCGCGCCGGAGACCAACACCGACGGCAAGGTCTTCAAGCCGGGCGACGCGCCGTCGCAGGCCGGCACCTGGGCGGTCCAAGCCTGTGCCAAGGCCGGCACGCTGTCGATCATCGGCGTCTATCCGCAGACCGACCAGTTCTTCCCGATCGGCATGGCGATGAACAAGAACCTGACCCTGACCATGGGCAACTGCAACCACCGGAAATACGTCCCCACGCTGGTCGGCATGGTGGAGTCCGGCGCGATCGACCCGATCAGCGTCCTGACCAACGTCGAGCCCATGACCGACGTGCTCACGGCCTACCGGGAGTTCGACCAGCGCAAGCCGGGATGGGTCAAGGTCGAGCTGGTGCCCGGCGTCTAGGACCTTCCGTCACGGGATTCCTCCCCCGCCGGGAACCGCCACCGGGAACTGCCGATGGCGGTTCCTGTTGCGGGGGACGGTTCATGGGGTGGCCGACACACCCCGCAGGAATTCATTGGAGACCAGCATGGTGACCGATCCGAAGAACGACGCCCCCCAGCCGCCGCAGCCGAAGCAGCAGCAGGACATGCCGGGCTCGACCGCCAAGATGACGCCGACGCCGGATCATGGCGAGGACAGCTACAAGGGCAGCGGAAGGCTGAACGGGCGCGCGGCCATCATCACCGGCGCCGATTCCGGCATCGGCCGGGCCGTCGCGATCGCCTATGCCCGCGAGGGCGCCGACGTCCTGATCTCCTACTACAACGAGCACGAGGACGCGCGGGAAACGGCGCGCTGGGTCGAGCAGGCCGGCCGCAAGGCGATTGTCGTGGCGGGCGACATCAAGGAGGAGGCCCACTGCAAGGAGCTGGTCCAGAGGGCCATGAAGGAATTCGGCAAGCTGGACATCCTGGTCAACAACGCCGCCCACCAGGCGACCTTCGAGAGCATCGAGGACATCAGCGCCGAGGAGTGGGACGTCACCTTCCGGACCAACATCTACAGCCAGTTCTACCTGTGCAAGGCGGCGATCCCGAACATGAAGCCGGGCAGCGCGATCGTGAACACGACCTCGATCAACGCCAAGAACCCGACGCCGACGCTGCTGGCCTATGCGACCACCAAGGGGGCGATCGCCAACTTCACCGCCGGCCTGGCCGGGCTGGTCGCGGAAAAGGGCATCCGGGTCAACGCGGTGGCGCCGGGACCGATCTGGACGCCGCTGATCCCGTCGACCATGCCGGCGGAAAAGGTCGAGAGCTTCGGCAGCGACACGCCGCTGGGCCGCGCCGGACAGCCGGCCGAGCTGGCGCCGGCCTACGTCATGCTGGCATCCACCGAGTCCAGCTACATCACCGGCGCGGTCATCCCGGTGACCGGCGGCAGGCCGATGCTCTGACCCAGGTCCGGTCAGTGCTTGCCGGAGAGAGTCTTCGTGCGTGCCATCGCATAGAGGACCGAGCCGCTGAAGCTCGAGAAGGCGGCGAGGACCAGCAGCAGGAACATCGCTTCACCGGTAGACATATCGTTATCCGTTCGTTCCGGTTTCAGGGAGCCGTGGAAAAGGGACCTGCGCGGGGGGAGACTTCCCCCCGCGGATCCGGGGCGTTCAGCCGGTGGGGAGAAGCTTGCCGTGGGCGGCGCCGGAGGCGGCCGGAGCGAACAGCTTCCGCGCCACCGCGATGAGGGCCGTCAGGACCAGGCCGGATGCGGCCAGGCCCGAACCGAAGACCAGAAGTCCGAGTAGGACGAAAAGGAACGTTTCCATCTTTCCACCTGTCGTCACGCGATGAGAAACGCTATGCCGGGACGCGGATAGATGCTTTGATGCAAGTCAAATGAGTGTTCGAACGACCGTTCCGGATGAACCCTCCGCAGGAAGGGACGCCCCGACGCCACCGGACCAGGGCCGGCTGCTGGCCGCCGTCGCGCGCGGCGACCGGGCGGCCTTCGGCGCCCTGTTCCATCATTTCGCCCCGCGCGTGAAGGCGCAGCTGATCCGGGCCGGCGCCAAGGCCGAGGTGGCCGACGAGATCGCCCAGGACGTGATGCTGGCGGTCTGGCGCCGGGCGGGGGAGTACGATCCCGGGCGGGCCAGCCCGGCCGCCTGGATCTTCACGATCGCCCGGAACCGCCGGATCGACGTGATGCGGCGGGAGCGGCGACCGGAAATGGACCCGAACGATCCCGAGCTGCGCCCTGCGGAAACGGAGGACGCCGAGGCGGCCCTGAGTCGCATGCAGATGAACGCGAGGTTGCGGGGCGCCGTCGGCGCGCTCCCTAAAGAACAGGAAGAAGCCCTGGTCGCGACCCTTTTCAGCGATAGGTCCTATGGGGATTATGCCCAGGCGAGCGGCCTGCCGCTCGGAACGGTCAAATCCCGGCTGCGGCTCGCGTTCGCGCGGCTGCGGTCGGAGCTGAAGGAGGCGCTTTGAGCACGCTGACGCATCATCCCCCGGAAGATCTGCTGGTGTGCTACGCCGCGGGCAGCCTGGGCGAGGCCCAGGCGCTGGCGGTCGCCACGCACCTGGCCTATTGCCCGGCATGCCGGCGGGAGAACGAGCGTCTGGACGAGATCGGCGGATTGCTGCTCTGGGATCTGCCGCCCGAGCCGCTTCCCGAGGATGCGCTGGCGTCGCTGCTGGCGCGCCTCGACGGCGAGGGCGCGGAAGAGCCGGCGGCCCGGCCGGCGTCGGCTGCCGGCGCGCGGGACTGCGGCGTCCTCGGCGACATGCGGGTGCCCGAGCCGCTGCGCACATATCTGCGGGAGCGGGCGGGCGGCGCCGGCTGGACCGTGCTGGCCGAGGGGGTGCAGTCGCTTCGCCTGGATGTCGGCAGGCCGCCGGAGGTGGCCGAGATCCTGAGGATGGCGCCGGGCTCGGCCCTGCCGGCCCACCGCCATTCCGACCAGGAACTGATCCTGGTGCTCCAGGGCAGTTTCTCGGAAGCGGCCGGCCCTTTCGGCGACGCGGGCGGACGTTACGCCGGGGGCGACCTGGGCGAGTTCGAGGGCGGATCGATCCACACCGTGGTGGCCGGGGAAGACGGGTGCGTCTGCTACCGCGTGCTGGCCGGGCCGGTGGAAAGGCTGGTCGAGCCGCCGTGATGCCGGCGGCGGGTTCCGGGGGGCGTCAGTTGGATTGTCCCAGCGCGATCCTGATCTGCTGTTCCTCCAGGTCCAGTTCGGCGATCAGCACCGCCATGGCGTCGCCTTCCAGCTCGTCCCTGTGGTCGGACAGCAGCTTGGCCCGGGCCGCCTCGATCGCGGTCAGCCGCAGTCCGAGCTGGGCCGCGAAGCGCTGGCGGCCGGTCTCGGCGTCGCGTCGGAACTGGTCGACCCGGTGCGCCCGGTGCTGGAGGTCGCGCAGGAGCTCGTCGGCCAAGGCCGCCTGCTCCGGATCGTCCAGCTTCTCGCTGACCGCGTCCATCGCGGCGACGGTCGCGTCGCTGCGGGCGGAGATCGCCTCCGGCGTGACCGTGGGGTTCGCGGGTTCGGCGTCGGGCTCGCTGACGCCCAGGCGGCGGATCAGCGGGCCGAGCGTGGTGCCCTGGAGCACCAGGGTCGCCAGGATCGCGCAGAACGCCAGGTAGATGATGATGTCGCGCTCCGGGAAGCCGGCCGGCAGGGCCAGGGCCGCCGCCAGGCTGACCACGCCGCGCATGCCGGCCCAGGACAGGATGGTCGGGTGGCTCCAGGGCGGCATCGGGTCCCGCTCCCGGAGGCCCGGGGACAGGGCGCGCGGCAGCCAGGTGCCGGGGAAGACCCAGGCGAAGCGGCTGACGATCAGGGCCGCCGACACGGCGACGCCGAGGCCGGCGAGATGGACCCAGTCGTAATGCTCCAGCCGTTCCAGGATGCCGCGGAGCTGAAGGCCGATCAGCACGAAGACCAGGGCGGTCAGCACGAATTCGACGAAGCCCCAGACGGCCAGCATCTCCAGCCGGGTGCGCGCGGTGAAGGCGGCGTGCTGCCGCCGGCCCAGGATCAGGCCGCAGGTCACCGCCGCCAGCACGCCGGAGACATGGACATGCTCCGCCACGAGATAGGCCGCGAAGCCGGCCAGGAACGAGACCAGGATGTCGAGGAGGGTGTCTTCCAGATGGGTGAAGATCCACATGGCGGCCCGGCCGGCCAGGTAGCCGACCACGGCCCCGCCGACCGCCGAGGTCACGAAGGACAGCGACGCCTCGCCGAAGGAGACGGCGCCCGCCATGGTGGCGCCGACCGCGAAGCGGTAGAGCACCAGGGAGGAGGCGTCGTTGAGCAGGCTTTCCCCTTCGAGCACGACGACCAGCCGCTTCGGGATCCGGAAGCTCTTCAGCACGGAGGCCGCCGCGACCGCGTCGGGCGGGGCGACGATCGCGCCCAGCGCCAGGGCCGCCGGCCAGGACAGGTCGGGCACCAGCCACTTGGCCGTCGCAGCGACGACCACCGCGGTGAACAGCACGCCGCCGACCGCGAGCAGCAGGATCGGCCGGAGGTTGGAGCGGAACGCCGGCCAGTCCGTGCGGTAGGCGCTGGCCTGGAGCAGCGGCGGCAGGAACAGGACCAGGGCCAGCTGCGGGTCCAGCTCGACTTCCGGCAGGCCCGGGACCAGGGCCAGCGCCATGCCGCCCAGCACCAGCACGACCGCGAAGGGCACGTCCAGCCGCCGGGCCACGAGGGCGAGGGCAACGCAGGCGGCCAGCAGGCCGAGCAGGATTTCGAGGATTTCCATGACCGTCGGGCGTCCACCGTCGCGATGTGAGGGTTTCCGGCCTGGAACCGGGCCTGAATCCGGGGACACTCAACCGGCCGTCCCGGACATGGTTCCTCGCGGTGGAATTAAGGGCGGCGGGAGGCATTGAACGGTTCGAAGATGTCACCACATAGGGTCTCCCGGCGGCGACCGGTGCCGGAAAGATCTCGAAAAGCCTTTGGAAAGTAGTGGCGGTATCTTGAACCTGCGGACGGCCTGACCATATAAGTGACTGTGCCGAGGGCGACTTGGTCTCGCCGAAAAAGCTTGAGGCCCGGTTCACCGGTTTCCGGCACAGGATCCCGACAACATCCTCCCGGATATTCTCCTCTTCTTGGAAGACATGAGCTTCTGATCTTCGAATTGGCCGCGCGCTTGCGCGGTCCCGCTCTCCTCCCCGACCCGAGGGCCGGCAGCCTCGACTGTTCCCCCGTCTTGGCGCCGACCTCGGGTCCGGGGAGGTCCGATTTCCCAGCTTCGCGCCGATCCGCGGTGCACGCTTCTCCGGCAGCGTCGAATGCCGGCCCAAGAACCAAGAAAACGACTGAAATGGTATATGCAATGAACCGGCGCCGCCGCGCGCCGACGGCACGCCCGCGCTTGGCCGCGAGGCGTCCCCACGGCCCCGTGCCGGGCACCGACGAAGTGCTTTTCCTGCCGCTCGGCGGCACGTCGCGCATCGGAATGAACATGGCCCTGTACGGCCATGCCGGTAAGTGGCTGATCGTGGACGCCGGCGTCGCCTTCATGGGCGACGAGGCTCCGGGGATCGAGGCCGTCATGGTCGATCCCGCCTTCATCGAGGAGCGCATCGACGATGTGGTAGGACTGGTCGTCACCCACGCGCACGAGGACCATATCGGCGCGATCCATCATCTCTGGCCGCGCCTGAGCTGCCCGATCCATGCGACCCCCTTCGCCGCCCACGTGATCCGCGAGCGCCTGAAGGAGAACCGCATCGCCCGGGAGGTCCAGGTCCGGACATATCAGATCGGCGAGGAGCTGGTGCTCGGCCCGTTCCGGGTCGAGAGCATCGCGATGACCCACTCGGTGCCCGAGCCGGTCGCCCTGGCGATCCGCACGGCCGCCGGGACGGTGCTCCACACCGGCGACTGGAAGTTCGACCCCGACCCGCTGGTCGGCCGCCCGGCCGACCTGGACGCCCTGAAGCGGCTGGGCGACGAGGGCGTGCTGGCGATGATGTGCGACAGCACCAACGCCATGGTGGAGGGTTCCACCGGGTCAGAGGCGGATGCCCGCGACGGCCTGATGAAGGCCTTCGCCGGCCGCAAGGGCGCCATCGCGGTGACCTGCTTCGCCAGCAACGTGGCGCGCATGAAGGCGGTGGCCGAGGCGGCCGCGGCCAACGGCCGCCGGGTCGTGCTGGCCGGGCGCTCGCTGCTGAAGATGGAGAAGGCGGCCCGCGCCTGCGGCTATCTCGACGGGGTGCCCGAGTTCCTGGGCCTGGACGAGGCCGCCGGCCTGCGCCGGCGCAAGCTGGTGCTGATGTGCACCGGCAGCCAGGGCGAGGAGCGCGCGGCGCTGAGCCGGATCTCCCGCGGGGAGCATCGCTCGCTCGCCCTCCATCGGGGCGACACGGTGATCTTCTCCGCCCGGGCGATCCCCGGCAACGAGGAGTCCGTGGACGCGATCCGCACGTTGCTGGAGGCCCGGGGCGTCGAGGTGCTGTATCCGGCCGACGCCAAGGCGGCGGGGGCCACGGTCCATGTCTCGGGCCATCCGGCCCGCGACGACCTGGCCCGGATGTACGCCCTGGTCCGGCCGCGCTTCGCGGTCCCGGTCCACGGGACCCTGCCGCACCTGGAGGCCCATGCCCGGCTGGCCCGGACCTGCGGCGTCGAGCGCGCCCTGGTGCCGGAGGACGGCGACATCATCCGCCTGGGCCACGTGGGCACGGCGGTGGTCGGCCACATCGAGCCGCGGCGCCTGGCCCATGACGGACAGAAGCTGCTGCCCTGGGCGGGGACGCAGCCGGCAGAAATTGAAATCGAAGAAGAACATGCTGCGCAGCCGGCACTTCTGGCGGCGTAGCCCTGGGGAAAGTACAGGTAATGGGAAGTCAGTATCGTAACGCCGACCGGCGCGACCGCAACAGCCGCGCCCTCATCATTCATCCCGTGCTCCAGGCCGAGGCGCAGACGCGCTCGCCGGAAGCCTGCCTGGAGGAGGCCGCCGGCCTCGCCCGGGCGATCGACCTGGAGGTGGCGCACGCCCGCACGGTCAAGGTCAACCGGCCGCAGCCGGCCACCCTGCTGGGCGGCGGCACCGTGGCCGAACTGGCGGCGCTGGTCGCCGACGCCGACGAGCAAGGCGAGCCGATCGACCTGGTGGTCGTCGACCACGCGCTGTCGCCCGTGCAGCAGCGCAACCTGGAACGGGAGCTGAAGGCCAAGGTGATCGACCGCACCGGCCTGATCCTGGAGATCTTCGGCGCCCGCGCCCGGACCCGCGAGGGTCAGCTCCAGGTCGAGCTGGCGGCGCTGAGCTACCAGCGTTCGCGGCTGGTCCGGTCCTGGACCCACTTGGAGCGGCAGCGCGGCGGCTTCGGCTTCATCGGCGGTCCCGGTGAAAGCCAGCTGGAGATCGACCGCCGGCTGATCGGCGACCGCATCGTCAAGCTGAAGCGTCAGCTGGAGGAGGTCCGCCGGACCCGCGGGTTGCACCGCAAGGCGCGCGCCCGGGTGCCCTATCCGGTGGTGGCGCTGGTGGGATACACCAACGCCGGCAAGTCCACGCTGTTCAACCGCATGAGCGGGGCCGACGCGTTCGCCAAGGACCTGCTGTTCGCGACGCTCGACCCGGCGATGCGGTCGATCCGACTGCCGTCGGGCAGCAAGGTGATCGTGTCCGACACGGTGGGGTTCATCTCGGACCTCCCGACCTCGCTGGTGGCGGCGTTCCGCGCGACGCTGGAGGAGGTGCAGTCGGCCGACATCATCCTGCATGTCCGCGACGTCGCACACCCCGACACGGAGGCCCAGAAGGCCGACGTGGAGGCGATCCTGAAGGACCTGGACATCGATCCGGAGACCGACCCGCGGGTGGTCGAGGTGCTGAACAAGATCGACCTTCTGGAACCGGCCGAGCGCGACGCCGTGCTGGTCCGGAACGGCGGGGCGGCGGCGGTTCCGGTCTCCGCCGTGACGGGCGAGGGCCTGGATCGGCTGTTCGAGGTGCTCGACGGGCACCGGACGGCGGGCCGCCAAGTGATCGACGTGGACGTGGACCTGGCCGACGGTGCCACGCTGTCCTGGCTCTATGCCCGGGGCGAGGTGCTGGACCGGCGCGACGACGAGGGGCAGGCCCATCTCCGCGTCGCGATGGAGCCCGCCCATCTGGCCCGGTTCGCCGGGATGGCCGGGCAGGCGGCCCGCGCCTGAGGAACTGGTGAAAAAACCTGGCCGGGCAGTCTTGCACCGGTTCCGGCCGGGTTCCACATATCAGTTACTGTCGCAACAACAGAAAGGAGGTGATCTTGTGTCTAATTGTTCAAAGCCGCGGTCGTCGGTCACAGTGACCAAGGTCTTCGCCTCCGGCGGGATCTACGCGTAATACTGCGTCGCATCGTGGTCCTTGACCGGGCCGTGGTTTGACAATTGAAAGGCCGCCCTTCGGGGCGGCCTTTCTGTTTGTCGGCGGACAGTATTCCGGGCGCGCCTGTTCCTCACCGGGTCGGCTTGGTCGTACCGGCCGAGGTTCAGGCTTCGAGCGCCGCCACCCGCTTCCGGAAGGCCGATGCATCGGCTTCGTTCTCGAACCAGATCGACAGGGTGCCGAAATCCATGTAGTACCGGCCGGCGTTCGCGAGGTCGAGCAGGTTGCGGATCCGTTGCAGGAACCACTCGTAGTCATCGCTCCAGTACGCATGATCCAGCAGGAAGCCGAAGCTCACCTCGAATGCCTTGGCGCCCTTTCCGGTATCGGCAAGAGAGTTGTATATCCTGCTGGCGATCAGGCGGTCCCGCTCCCGCCGCATCCATTTCAGATGACACCAGAGAGTGTTGGAACGCCCCCGCTCGGTGCCCGTCTCGCAGAGGTCGCGATCGCCGACCAGCCATTCCAGGGTGCGCTCGCACTCCTCCCCGATGATCATGATGTCGCGTTCCGTAAAGGCCGACCCCGCGTGGACCTCGTCACCGAACAGGTCCATCGAAAGCCGCCCAGCCTGAGGGCATCGGCCGTCCTCCGGGTCCCAGCAATAGATTCCCAGAGCTTTGACCCGCATCGCTCCCAGGGCGGCGGGATGCACCATCCCGCTTCGCCTCCCCAAGGCGACAGGCAAATCAAACGCCGCCATGGCGCTCCTCCTCGGAAAACAGCTCGGTATTATCGTGGCGGTCCAGCCTTCAGGAAGCCGCTTTGCGGATCGCGGATCACGGCACCCTCATCGAGAGCGATCTGGACGGCCTCATAGTCGGCCACCAGCACTTTGCCCCAGTCGTCGGTCGTGACGTACGGGATCGCCTCGTCGCTCGCCCTGACCGGCATCCCCGCGGGACCGACCAGACGTGCGATCCTTCGAGCTGCCTCACTCTTCCCATCTATCTGATCTGCCATGGGGTTCCCCATTGCGAATGGCTGAATGACATTGTGCGCCGCACCTGATCGGGGAGGCGTAACAGGCAGGAAGCGGAAGTGTTGCAG
Source organism: Skermanella rosea (assembly GCF_016806835.2). Taxonomy (NCBI): domain Bacteria; kingdom Pseudomonadati; phylum Pseudomonadota; class Alphaproteobacteria; order Rhodospirillales; family Azospirillaceae; genus Skermanella; species Skermanella rosea. The sequence goes on from NZ_CP086114.1 coordinate 181,177, forward strand.
ATATGTGAAATTCTTCTGCGCTGGAATTACTGGCTAATTAAAAGTAAAAAATCGGGAAAGCCTATGCGATGCCGTCCCGACTACTTTTCTTGACTCTGTGACGCATACCCTGGCGACTGGTCGAAATGCCGTTGAACGATGCCGTAGCACACGCAGGAGACGGTCTCCAGCGTGCTGGCCTATGTCGCGCGGCAGGCGGTCGAAACCTACGGCCGGCTTCGGCCCCGGGAAATGCTGGACGGGCTCGGCATGGCCGAGATCACGCCCGGGCCGCTGATCATGGTGGTCCAGTTCGCAGGCTTCATGGACGCGTTCCGGGACCCGGGGGCGTTGTCGCCGACGCTGGCGGGCACGCTTGGCGGCCTGCTGACCACCTGGGTCACGTTCGTGTCGTGCTTCCTGTGGATATTCCTGGGCGCGCCGTTCGTCGAGGCGCTGCGGCGGTCGCCGGCATACTCTACTACTCGGTCACGGGGTTCGCCGGCTAAAGCGGGTTCCGATCAGGGTGCCGCCCTTCGCGGCGGCCTTTCTGTTTCGGGGCACTGCAGCAGTTCCGGCCATGCACTGTTGACAGGTCGGATTTTCGTGTCTCGCCTTGTTACGGAAAAACCCCGATGCCGTTGCGGAAGATCACGGTTCACCTTACCGGCGACACATCGGACCAGATGGCGTTGCAGAGTGCATTCCAGATCGCGGCCAGGTTCCGGTGCCGCGTCGATGCGCTCTTTGTCTGGCCCGACGAATTCGAGGAGCCCTATGCCGCCGACGGCCCCGGATTGCTCTCGGACGTTTTCATATCCGCGGGGCAGGACGACGCCGAGCCACGATACCGGCTGACCAGGCGCTATTTCCACGCGGCCTGCGCCGAATCCGGTTTCCGGGAGGCCGAAGCCCACATGCCCGACGGCGATCCGACAGCCCGCCTGCGGAAGGTGGTCGGCCCCCCGGAGTCCGTCGCCATCGAGGCTCGCGCATCCGATCTGGTCGTGTTCGCCCATCACGGCCCGAGCGCCGATGCCGGCGCGGTGGAGGCTCGCAGGGCCGCCATCTCGATCGCCGGGCGGCCGGTGCTGCTCTGCCCGCCGGTCCTGAGGGAAGGCATGGGCGACGTGATCCTGGTCGCCTGGAACAGCACCGAGCACGCGACACGGGCGATCGCCGGAGCCTTGCCGTTCCTGTGCGCCGCGCGGGAGGTCCATGTCCTGACGGTCAGCGCTCATCACCCGGGCTCCGGACCGGATCACGTCCGATGCGGCCTGATGGTCGAGTACCTGAGGCTGCACGGCATCAAGGCCAGGGATGCCGAGGTGGTGCAGGCGGGATCCTCGGTGGCCGCGACCCTCCTCGCGGCGGCCGAACGGGTCCGCGCCGACCTGCTGGTCATGGGATGCTCGGGCAAAGGGCGGTTGAGCGAATTCGTTCTTGGCAACGTGTCGCGCGACGTCATTGCCCAGGCGACGCTGCCCTTGTTGGTCGCCCATTGACCGGAGCGCCCAGCCAACCTGGATCAGGTGCCGGCACGTGACGGGCATACTCCTGACCAAACTTGAGGCCCCGCTGCCGGAACGTCTCGTGGCTGACCACGATGCCGCGGAAGGCCAGCATCTCCTCGACCATCCGAAGGCTCAGGGGAAAGCGAAAGTACAGCCAGACGGTATAGCTGATCAGATCCGGAGGGAAGCGGTGGCCGGCGTAAAAGGACTTGGTCGAGCTCGTCATGCCGACCTCATAACCAACCCGAGCTGCCCAGGCAACCTGACCCGCCGCCAACTTGACGATACCCCTGCGAGGGCTAGGATGCTCGCCTTTCCTCCGCAGCCCCTGGTTCACCCTCCGGAGGCCCTTCAGATCTTCGAAGTAAGGGCAGCGTCAAGCGCCCCCTATATACGCAAACGGAAGCGGCTGCCTGACGCATGATTTCTCAAAATAGTATATCCAAGCTTGGAAAAGTGCGATCATGTCACCGAACGATTGACGGAGTTGTCGATGATGGGAGCCGCGCACCAGAAGGAGTCAATGAAGATGCGAGTAACGACGTATGCGGGCTTTGCCCTTTCGGCTCTCGTGGTTTTCAATACCGATGTCGCTGTGGCGCAGCAGACCATCCGAGGCTGCGAAATAAAGCCTCGCACGGGTTGCGCGGGGGGTGACCTCTCCGGACAAAATCTGTTGAATGCAGACTTGGCCGGTGCCGATCTGTCAAATGCGAACTTGTCCGGAGCCGATCTCCGTGGGGCGGATCTATACCGGGCGGATCTGTCAGGTGCCGATCTTTCGAATGCGAACCTGTCCAATGCGATACTAAATCGCTCTGACTTGTCTGGCGCGAACCTTTCCGGCGCCGATCTTACCGCGTCCCAGATCCGCGCCGCCGATATGAGCCGGGCAAACCTCACCGGCGCCGACCTCAAGCGCGTCGAGTTGACCTACACCAATTTGACGGGGGTTACCTGGGTGGACGGACGCACCTGCGCGGAAGGATCAAGTGGTGACTGCAAGTGACTCGGTGAAATGATCAGGCCTCTATACAATCCTATCAGGCCGCTGGCGCCGCACTCTCCAGCTCCGCAATCCTCCGCCGCAATGACTTCATCTCCTCGAAGTGCGCCGTGCTGTCGCGCATGATGGAGGCCATTCCGATCGCGGTCCCGTGCCCGTCGCGCAGCATCACGATGGTGAACTCGACCGAGATCCGTCGGCCGTCCTCTGTCAGCGCCGGGACCGACAGAAGATCGCCTTCGCCATAACGGCTGTGGCCTGTTTCCATGACATGCCGATAGCCTTGCCAATGCCGGGCCCTGAGCTTCTCAGGAATGATCAGGTCGAGTAACTGACCCACGGCCTCCACGGCATCGAAGCCGAAGATGCGGGTGGCTCCAGGGTTCCAGAACACGATCCTGCCCTCAGCATCCGACACCACGATGGCGTCCGACGAGGTTTGGAGAAGCGCTTCCAGCACAGAAGGGCCGGTCAGCACGGGCGTGTTTCCAGCATTATGTGTCATCGCGCCCAGGCCTCCGCTTCGCTTTCAGCGCATCGTAGCGCCTGCGCCAAATCCCCCAGAAGGTCACCTTCGCTCTCGAGCCCGACCGACAACCTTAACAGTGTGTCCGTGATCCCGGCAGTGCGCCTTGCCTGCGGGTCCATGTTGGCATGGGTCATGGTCGCCGGATGAGCCACAAGGCTTTCGATGCCGCCGAGGGATTCGGCGAGGGTGAAGATACGAACCGCGTTGACGAAACGTCGAACTTCTTCGAGCCCGCCCCTGAGTTCGAAGCTGAGCATGGCGCCGAAACCGCGCTGCTGTGTCCTGGCGGTCTCGTGGCTAGGATGGGACGGTAGTCCAGGATAGTGGACGGCCTTCACCTGCGGCTGCGCGTCAAGGAAGGCGGCGACCGCCCCGGCGTTCCGCTGCTGGGTCTCGACACGGGGGAACAGCGTTCGCATCCCTCTCAGCGTCTGGTAGGCGTCGAACGGGGCCCCCGTCACGCCGGTAACATTTGCCCACGCCGCGAGAGCAGCGGCGTCCCCGGCATTGGCGGCGATCACAGCACCGCCAACGATATCCGAGTGGCCGTTGAGGTATTTTGTGGTGGAATGAATAACGAAGTCGGCGCCGAGCTTGATTGGCTGCTGCAGGGCAGGGGACAGAAAGGTGTTGTCCACGGCGACGGCTGCCCCCGCCGCCTTGGCCCTTCTTGCGACGGCGGCGATATCAACGACACGCATGAGCGGATTGCTGGGTGTTTCCATGAGCACCAGCTTCGGCCGGCCCGTCGTGAGGGCCATGTCGAGAACGGCGGCATCGTTCTGGTCGATGAACACGACTTCGAACTGGCCCTTCGCCGCACGGAGGCTGAGCAGGCGGTGGGTGCCGCCGTAACAGTCATGCGGCGCCACCACGCGCTCGCCCGGCTCAAGGCGGGACAAGATCAGGTCTATGGCGGCCATGCCGCTCGAGACGACGACCGCCCCCGCACCGCCCTCGAGCTTGGCGAGCGTGTCGGCAAGCTGGTCGCGTGTCGGATTGCGGGTACGGGAATAGTCATAAGCTCCAGGCTGCTCAAATCCCTCGAACTTGTAGCTGCTCGCGAGATAAATCGGCGGCGCCACTGCTCCGAAGGCCGCATCCTCGCCGACGCCGTTAGCGGCGGCGATGGTCTGTGGTGACCTGGTGTCCGTCATGTTCCTCGTCCCCTCTCCCTTTTCCCTGTGTGGATCCCGTCCCGCTCACCGGATCAGTCATTGAAGTCCCGCCCGGCCTTGACCTCCTTCACGTAGCCGGCACGGATGACGAAATCGCCGAAATGCTCATTTTCGAGCCGTTCGCGTGCGTAATGGCCGAGCGTGGTGTCGAGTGCGGCGAGAATTGCGTCTTCCCCGACGTTCTCGAGATACATCCGGTTGAGCCTCTGGCCGTGAAAGCCGCCGCCCAGATAAAGGTTGTACTTGCCCGGTGCCCGCCCGGAAAGACCGATCTCGGCGATGTAGGGCCGCGAACAGCCGTTCGGACACCCGCTCATGCGGATGGTGATGGGCTCGTCGATAAGGTGATGGCAGTCGAGAAGCGTCTCTATCCTGGTCAAAAGCGAGGGCAGGTAGCGCTCGCTCTCCGCCATGGCGAGACCACAGGTCGGCAGTGCGACGCAGGCCATCGAATTGAGCCGCAAGGCGCTGCGCCGGTTGAGTCCGGACAATCCATGCTTCTCCAGCAGCCGCTCAACATCGGGCCGCTTCTCATCCGAGATTTGCGCGATCGTCAGGTTCTGGTTCGGCGTCAGCCGGAACGTGCCGTCGTGGATTTCCGCGACGGCTCGAAGGCCGTCCATCAAAGGTCTACCGGGCAGGTTGGCGATGCGTCCATTCTCGATGAAGAGTGTCACATGGTGGCGGCCATCCTCGCCAGTCTCCCAGCCGAGGGCATCGCCGTTCGAGACGAAGTTGTACGAGCGTGCAGCATCCAGCCCAAAGCCCAGCCGCCGCTCGATCTCGCTCTTGATCCAGTCGAGGCCCCTGTCGTCGATCGTGTATTTGAACCGGGCGCGAGACCGGTCCTTGCGATCGCCGTAATCCCGCTGAACCCCCATGACCGCATCGCAGACTGCCAGAATGTCACCTGGCTTCACAAAACCGATGAAATCGGCCAGACGCGGATATGTCGCGGGCGCCTGATCCGTGCGCCCCATGCCACCGCCGATCACAACGTTGAAACCCTTCAAGCCCGTTTCGTCAGCGATAGCGATGAACCCCAGATCCTGAGCGTAAACGTCGATATCGTTGATCGGCGGGATGGCGAAGCCGATCTTGAACTTCCGCGGCATATAGGTGCGCCCATAGAACGGTTCCTCTGGTTCGGAGGACGCCACGCGCTCCTGGCCATACCAGATCTCATGATACGCCCTCATCCGCGGGATGGCATGATCGCTGGCCCGCTTGGCCAAGTCATAAACTTCGGCATGCAGCGCGGACAGATGCGGATTGACGGAACACATCACACCGCGGGCATCGTCGCCGCACGCTGCGATCGTGTCGAGCAATACATCATGGAGCCCCTGGAGCGTTGCTCTCAGATCGTGCTTGAGCAACCAGTGGAACTGGAAGGTTTGCCGCGTCGTCAGCCGCAGCGTCTCCTGGCCATAGGCGCGGGCAAGTTCGTCCATCTTCAGCCATTGTGCCGGTGTGCACACCCCCCCCGGAAGGCGTACGCGGGCCATGAATTGATAGGCGGGTTCGAGCTTCTGGCGCCTGCGCTCGTCACGCAGATCACGGTCATCCTGCTGATAGATGCCGTGAAACTTCATGAGCTTGGTATCGTTAGCCGAGACGGCCCCCGTGAGACGGTCGAGCAGCCCCTGGGAGATCGTGCCGCGAAGATGGTCGCTCGACGCCTTCAGGCTTTCATCCGGGCCGAGACGATCCAGAGGCTGCGACAGGTCGCGGCTGCGGTCGGACGGTGAGAGGGTCACGGTCATGTTGCTATTCTCAATAAACATAGGACTCAATAAACATCGCGCTGATATCGGCCATCTCGCTGAAGACGCTGGAGATAATCTTCCGCCGCGGCGGCACCGATGCCGCCTTCCTCCGCCACGATTGCCGCCAGCGTCAGGTGAACATCGGGAGCCAGCCGTGCCGCGTCGCCGCAAACATAGAGATGCGCACCTTCCTCAAGCCAGGCGAACACGTCGCGGGCATGCTCCTTGAGCCGGTGCTGCACGTAGATCCTGGCCTCGCCATCGGCGTGCCGGTCGCGCGAGAAGGCCACATCCATGCGGGTGAGAATCCCGTCCTTGATGAGTGTCTGCCATTCGGTCTGGTAAAGGAAATCGGTCCGGAAGTTGCGCTCGCCGAGGAAAAGCCAGGATTGTCCGGATGCGCCGCGCGCCTCACGCTCCTGCATGAATGCGCGGTAAGGCGCAACGCCGGTCCCGGCACCGATCATAATGATGGGGACATCGTCAGCGGGCAGCCGGAAATGCGGGTTCTTCTGGATGTAGACCGGCAACAGCCCATCCAGTTCGCCGTGCGTGGCCAGATGACCGGATGCCACGCCTAAGCGCGGTTCGCCGTGAAGATCGTAGCGGACGGTTGAGACGGTAAGGTGCACTTCGTCCGGAGCGACGGCAAGACTTGATGCAATGGAATAGAGCCGTGGTTGAAGCGGCCGCAGGCCGGCGACAAAGGTTTCGGCATCGACTCTATTCACCGGGAACTGTCGGATCACATCGATGATGTGGTGGTTGCGGATAAAAGATGCGCGCTCGCTGGCATGGTCGGCCTGTGTCAGTCGCACCAGCGCGTCCGCATCCGAGATCCTGGCCCAGTGATCCAGAAAGCGCGGGGTCAGGGTGGTAATCTCAAGGCCCGATCGCAGGGTGTCACCCAGCGCAGTTGATCCACCCTTGGTCTTGACCGGCGTCGAAGGTGCCAAGTCGAGAGCGGTCAAAACCGCATCGACTGTGGACGGATCGTTGCTCGGCATGAATCCGAGTGCGTCGCCCGGTTCATAGCTCAGGCCGGAACCTTCGAGCGACAGTTCGACATGCCGCGTCTCCTTAGACGAGCCGCGTCCCGTCAGGACAATGTTCTCGATGATGGTAGCCGGAAACAGGTTGCGCTTGTCGAAGACCGCAACTTGCGCTTGAGCCGATGAGACAGGCTGAGCAGGATTGGTGGAGGCGCCGGTGTGGGATCGTCGATTATCGAGACTTGCCGCAATCTCGGCGATCCAGGCCGCCGCCGGCTCGTCATAGTCCACGTCGCAGTCTAGCCTGGGCTTCAGCCGCTGCGCGCCGAGCTCTTCAAAGCGGCGGTCGAGGCGTTTCCCGGCTTCGCAGAAGTATTCGTAGGTGGAGTCGCCGAGCGCCAGGACCGCGAAGCGGAGATTGGGCAGCTTCGGAGCCTTGTGTCCCTCGATGAACTCGAAAAATCCAGCGGCGGACTGCGGCGGATCGCCCTCGCCATAGGTACTTGCGATAATTACAAGATCCTGCTCGTCCTTGAGCTGCCGGCACTTGTACACGGCCATGTCATGCATCGTGACGCTCAGACCACGTGCCTTTGCCTGATCTGTCAGAGTTGCCGCCAGGGCGGCACTGTTACCGGTTTCGGTTCCATAGAGGATCGTCACTGTCCGGGTGCTGGATGCGGTCGGCGGATCGGAGATGGGGGCTGCCAGTACGGGGCAGCCACCGGGAACCAAATCAGCCCTGGCAGCGTAGTCGAGCCCAGCGAAGAAACCGCTGACCCAGGTGGTCTGCGCTGGATTGAGGGAGGTCGTCAGAGCCATGAGCTGCTGCCACTGGATCTCGTTCAATCCGGAACCGCGGTGTTCTGAGTCGCTCATGTCCTCCAACTCCGTGCGCCGTGTCTTTCAAGCCAAGCCTGTCGGTACACTCTATTTAACATAGCAGTTAGGTTATTTATCTGTTTCCTACTACGATCGTGCCGTACATCCTCGCAGCTAACCAATGAATTTTGATTGAAAATATGAGCAATAATATTCATATGAAAGTGATGGACATCAACCTGGCCCGCACCTTTCTCGAAGTCCTGGCGAGTGGCAGCTTCGGCACCGCAGCAGAGCGTTTGCACCTGACCCAGACGGCCGTAAGTGCTCGGATCCGTGCGCTGGAGGATCAGCTTGGCCGCCGGTTGTTCGTCCGCAATAAGTCGGGGGCGCGTCTGACGCCTGCCGGAGAGCGCTTTGTCCACCACGCCATGACCCTCATTCAGGTGTGGGAGCATGCGCGCTATCAGGTGGCCCTTCCGCCGGGGCGGGAGGATGTCGTCAGTCTTGGCGGTGAACTCACCTTATGGCATCCGCTACTGTCCGACTGGCTTATCTGGATGCATCAGGAATGTCCTGAGTTCGCGCTGCGGGCGGAAGTTGACAGCCCGGCACGCCTGCTCGACAGGGTGCAGGAGGGCTCCCTCGATATCGCTGTTCTTTACAGCCCGCCACAGCGACAGGACCTTGTCGCCGAATTGATTGCCGATGAAAAGCTTATCATGGTGACCAGCGCTCCAGATGGCACGATGACCCCGGGGCAGTACATTTATGTCGATTGGGGGCCGACCTTCGCGGCGAACCATCAGGCTGCTTTCCCTGAACTTGCCAGCCCACCGGTATCGATCTCGCTCGGGCCTCTCGCCCTGGCTTATCTCCTGACGGCCGGCGGCTCGGGTTACTTCAGGATCGGTACCGTCAATCCCTTTCTTGCCGACGGCCGCCTGCGGCGGGTGACCAAAACTCCGGAATTTTCGCACTCGGCCTATGCCGTCTACGCGACCCGTCGCGATGGAACGGTCATCAACCGCGCGCTTGACGGACTGAGAACCGTCGCTTCCGGCCGTGAACTTCCGGGGCCTGCAGGTATCATTGGATCACAGCCGCCAATGATTAGTTAACCGGCGTGAAGTTTTACTTCATGTCCATTGTAGAAGCCCAGTGTCGGTCCGGACGGGACTCGGTTTGATCCGGCTGTTGCCGTCATGAGCTACCGCCCGGATTGGCCTCAGCGGGAGGCGGCCGTAATCATGGGTGTCAATGCATAGATCCCGAATATCGTTGCCCCCAGCAGCGTGAGCATGACCCGGAACAGCATCCGCCAGCCGGATCCGGCGCGCTGAAGGCCGAGGAAGTGCGTGAGGATCTGGTCGGCCTTGAAGTTGGCGGTCATCAGCACGAGACCGATCCCGAGCAAACCAATGCTGCCCTCTCCGCCAGGCCTTCCAGCCAGGAGGGAAACGGCTGTGAGGCCCATCAGAATGGCCCAGGTACGTGTCAGGACAGTCATGGCTCACCTCAGCAGATATACCAGGGGGTAGAGCAGCACCCAGATCAGGTCAACCATGTGCCAGAAGGCGGCACCGGTTTCCATGTTCTCCGGACTGTCACGCCAGGTGACGATGCCCAGGATAATCAGGCCCATGACCACGTGCAGCGCGTGAAAGCCGGTCATCAGGTAGTAGAGCTGGAAGAACATGTCGGTTTCGGGTGTGAACCCCTGGCCGATCTTGTCGGCGTATTCCACGACCTTGATCGCGAGGAACACCCCGCCGAATGCCATGGCGCCCAGCATGGCCGTCCGGTGGCTACGGTTTGGTACGATTGGGCTCGACGCCCTGCGCTGGACGGCGACAGCGACGAGCCAGCCGCTGGTCACGAGGACCATGGTGTTCAACCCACCGAGAAGACCGTCCAGATGGGCCTGCGAGGCATCGAAAGTCACCGGGTCAAGAGCGCGCGCCACCGCGAACCCGACGAACAGGGCGCCGAACACCGCCAACTCACCCAGGATCAGGATCCACATCATGGGATTGCCGGGCAGACTGGACAGCGGCCCCCAGTCGCCGGCTTCGGCCTGCCCGCCCTGGTCGGGGGAAGCGAATTCGCTGGAGGAAGGGAGGCGCTCTCGCGGCCAGGTGTTCGGATCCTCCTCAGGCGACATCGAGCACGCGCCCGTGGGAGTCCATCGACAGAACGGATTGCTGCGCCCGATAGCGAAACGTCACCCTGCTTCTGCCTATGTCCTCCTCCGTTCCTCGCTCGTACATTTGATAGAGAACGCCCTTTCTCAGTTCCTCCATGAAGAATCCAGGTGCCAGGCCCAGGAGCGGTGCGACAGCCTCGGCATCGGAGACGAGATCCCCGGCCGTATCATGCCCGGCTACCTTCCTGCCGATGATCTCTGTCAGACCTGTTTGCAATTTCGCCATGCATTGGCCCTCAATAGAGATTGGTTAAACATGGGTACGGCCCTGCATCCGCCATCCTACTTGATAAATGTAAAATGCTGAGCGAGGCCCGACCCGAAGACGACAGTACGCTCGAATCTATCCGGCCTATTTGATCGTGCTCAAATCTCTGGCGCAGATATCTGCTATCAATCTGCCCGGAAGCTCGCTTAACCAAGCTTTCATCGAAGGACAGGAGCCTGGAAATGTCGAGGGTGCTCGAGGGAAAAGTTGCCGTCATCACCGGTGCCAGCACCGGGATCGGCCGGGCGGTTTCCGAGCGCTACCTGGCCGCAGGCGCGCGCATAGTCGTTTTCGCTCGCGACCGGGAAGGGCTGGAGGCGATCCGTGCCACCGATCCGGATGCTGTTCTCGTCGTTGCCGGCGACGTCACAAAGACAGCCGACTTGCAGAGGTTAGTGGACGATACCGTATTACACTACGGCAACGTCGATATAGTCGTGCCGAACGCCGGCATGGCCAAGGTGGTGTCCTTCGCGGACAGCACCGAGGAGGCGATCCATGAGCAATTCAGCGTCAACTTCGTGGGCGCCGTGCAGACCGCCCGGCTGTTCCTGCCGCACATCAATCAGGGCGGTTCGATCCTGTTCAACACCAGCTTCCTGACCCAGGTCGGCTTTCCCGGGCTTGCCATCTACAGCGCCAGCAAGGCGGCTCTGAAATCGGTTACCCAGACGCTGGCGGCGGAACTGGGGCCGCAGGGTATCCGCGTCAACGCGATCGCGCCCGGGCCGATCGCCACGCCGCTATGGGGCAAGGTTGGACTTCAGCCGGACACGCTGCAGGCCGTTGCGGAACAGATCAACGCCAGGCTGATGCCCGGCCAGTTCGGCAAGCCCGAGGATATCGCCGAGGTGGCCGTTTTCCTCGCTTCCGACGGCGCCCGCAACATCTACGGCCAGGAGATCGTAATCGACGGCGGCTATACGGTCGGCTGATCGGCAGTAGCGGCCGGATCTAGCGGCTTCGCAGCCCTGGAGTCGGTCGTCTCAAACGTCCAGCCTGATCCTCGTCCAGGTTAACATTACGTTAACCAACCTGACGTTAACCAGCCTCTGAAACTTTCAGCTCTCCCGCCTAGCGCCCTCTCGGAGCCTTGGGAGGCGCTCCGTCCTGCCTGAAGAAAGTAACGCCCATGGGTACTCGTATCCGCCAAAAAATCGCACAGCTATCCGGCGCAGAACGGCGAGGGGCAGTCCGCAGAGAGCTATAGCGGAATTTGGGTGACGAGGTGTTCAGGCGGCGCTCTGTGATGTCGGCACGCTGACCTCGATGCCGTCGCGGAATTTGACGCCATGAATGATTTTGGGCAACTGGTTTTCGCCCTGAAGTCGCCGCCAGGTTCTGGATGCTGCCGCGATCAGCTTGAAGACCATGAGCTTGGCGGTGTCCTGCGAGAGCGCGCCCTTGGTGCGGATCGTTCGGTGCCGGACCGTCCTGCGCGCCCGCTGATGCGTGCGGGCGGATGCCTGAAGGCAGGATGGGAAAGAGAACGAAATCCTGGCCGGCCAGGTTTGCACCCGTTCCGGTGAGATTGCGCATAGTAATCGCTGCCACAACACAGAAATGAAATGATCCTTCGTCCAACCTTTCGAAGCCGCGGCCGTCGGTCGCAGTGACGAGGGTCATCGCCTGCGGCGGGATCTGCGCGTGATACGGCGTCGCATCGTGGTCCTTGACCGGATCGTGGTCCTTGACCGGATCGTGGTTTGACAATTGAAAGGCCGCCCTTCGGGGCGGCCTTTCTGTTTCTGGGCACCGTAGATCATCATGCGTACGTAATGCGGTTCGGATCGGATGATTCCGGCGGACCGGCATCCTTCCTGTCATCCGCCACGCAGTTCCGGAGGTCGGCTATCCGCACGAAACACAGTCAGGTCGGCGTAGGCCAGAGCAAGGTCGCATTGGAAGTCCTTCAACAGCTTCCTGGCTCGTGCCGCTGCCATCTCATTGCCCCTCCGCTCCAACACCTTGATGGTCTCGGACAGGCGGGCGATCTGCTCCTCGCCTTCGCGGACACTACGCTCGGCCATGGCGAGCCGAACTCTTTCATACTGGTTCATGATCCTTTCTCCCGGCAGCTGGTCCATCCCGAGATCGCTGGACAAGCCGCAACAGTACAGACGGCGGTCAAGACGTGATCGTCTTGATATATATCCTCGGAACAGTTGCGTGGGCGACCAGATCGCCGCTTGCCTGGAACCCTCCCGCCAGACCGTTCGTCCGGCGAAGCTCCCATGCGGCCGTCGTCTCGTCACGCACCCTGAATTCAGGCAAGCTGGCTTTCCCGGACGACCCGTTCATGGTTATCGTCAAGGCTCCGGACCCGGTAGAGGTTCTCCGAACCGTCCGGCGGCAGGTGGCGCACGATTTCGTAGCGGCCTGACGAAACTTCGGGGTTCGACCTGCCCGGCGTGAAATGCACCACCTGTTCGACCGGGTATTTATGATCCTTGACTGCGGACAGGGGCTCGGCCGGCATCTGAGCGCGCCGGATTGCCCGACGATCCTCTCCTCGGCCGGCGGGAGGCATCGCAGGTCCCGGTGCTCGGGCCGAACCCCGTCCGACCAGGGACGCGATCACCAAAGTATCTGTTTGCGTCGCCGGTCCCTTCCTCGCCGCGCGGCGACCTCGTCCGTGTTGAGCTGTCATGGCAGTTCTCCAGAGTGTTGGGAATCCATCCGGATGGTTCGGCATGCATCGGATCAGGAGGGCTGCGCTACGCCGAAGCTTCCGAACGGCGAAGCAAGCGCCCAAGTCACCGGGAAGATCCGCTGTGGACCAGAACGGCGCTTTGCACCCGCAGCAGCCTCGATTGCGCTTGCACCGTATGGGCCTGTTCGATCACCGCCGCGCTCTCGACCCTCAAGGCGGCGCCACGAGCGATCAGAAGACGAAGCGTCCCCTCGGCGTCGTTCGGCGTTGCAAGATCGCCCGTGATGGCACGTGCGCCGTCGGGGAGGTCCCCTTCCCCTGGCGTGGAATTCCTGATGGTCAGGGGCACGATGATGTCGTCGACCTGAGATCGAGAGACACGCCCGGTCACTTCGTTCAGCAACTGAAGGCCATGACGCAACCCGCGGGTTTCCAAAAGCAAAACTTCGTTCATCCTGTTCCACCTAGTGGCTCGGCACAGTGGTTTTGATGAGTTCAGGCGGCTTGCTTGAGGGAGGGCTCCGGATCGGGATAGGCATGGCCCATCTTCTCACGCGCCCGCTCGGTGGTGAACATCCAGGTAATGCGGGCGCCCTCGGCGTTGCGCCGGCGCTGCCAGGCTGCCACCTCGGCCTCGAGGCGCTCGCGCTCGGCGATGCGGCGGTCCAGGCACTGGGAGCGCAGCACGCCGATCTCGATCTCGACCATGTTCAGCCAACTCGCGTGCTTGGGCACGAAGTGGAAGTCCAGCCGGCGCAGCACCCGGCGCGCCTCGCACGCCGGGAACGCCTCGTAGAGCGCCCCGGCCGAATGGGTTGACAAATTGTCCAGCACCACGCGGATCCGCTCGGCCTCGGGGTAGTGGACGTCGACCAGGTCGCGCATGCACGCGGCGAAGTCGCGCCCCGTGCGCCGGTCGGTGACCTTGACCGCGCGCCAGGGGCGGTGCGCGTCGAGGAACACGAACAGGTTGGCGGTGCCGTTGCGCCGGTACTCATAATCGAACCGCTCCGGCTGCCCCGGCGCGGCCGGGACCGGCTCGCGCGCCTCGCCGATCAGCTGGGTCGGGCTCTCGTCGAAGCACACCACCGGGCGCGCCGGGTCGGGCGCCTCGGCGTAGAGGTCGAGCACGTCCTCCATGCGCGCGACGTACTCGGCGTCGACGCGCGGGATGCACCACATGTCCCGGCGCCACGGCTTCAGGTCGTTCTCGGCCAGCCGCCGCCGGACCGTCTCGCCGGACACGGCGTCGTGCCCGGTCAACGCGACCAGCGCTCCCGCCAGCAGGTCGAGCGTCCAGCGCGCCCGGCCCTCGGGCGGCTCGGAACAGGCGGTCGCCACCAGCAGGGCCTCCTCCTTGCCCGACAGCTTGCGCGGCGCCCCCGGCCGCGGCCGTTCGCCCAGCGCGGCGTCCAGGTTGCCCGCGACGAAGCGGCGCCGGGTCCGGTGCACCGTGGCCGTGCCGACCGCCAGGGTGGCGGCGATCGCCTCGTCGCCGTGGCCCGCGTCGGCCGCCAGCAGGATCTGCGCCCGCTTGACCTTGCGCACGGCTTGCCGACCCCCGCTGACCAGGGCCTGCAGCTCGGTCCGCTCGGCTTCGCTCAGATCCACGCGGTAGCGTACAGTCATCGGGCCTCCTCGACGCTCAAAGCCCCGACAACCCGATGGCCGCCGCGATGTCACAGCCCCACCCGGAACCGAATTTCACGCCCAAGCAAGGGCAGTATTTGGCGTTCATCCACGCCTACACCTGCATCAATGCCCGACCGCCCGCCGAGGCCGACCTGCAGCGCTTCTTCGGCGTCACCCCGCCCACCATCCACCAGATGGTCCTCGCCCTCGAACGCACCGGCCTCATCCAGCGCACCCCCGGTGCCGCCCGCAGCATCAGGCTGCTCGTGCCACCGGAGAGCCTGCCGGTCCTTCAAAGGCCCGAAGCCAGCTCATCATAATCACTGTGCCGAGCCACTAGTCGCACGTCGGATCAGGCTTGCCGGACTGGCAGCATCGACGCTCTTATTGAGGCATGAACAAAAGCAGGGTGCTGTACGAAACCGCACTTTCGATGGATCTCGACGTCAATAAATCTTCTAGGTTTGAACGGATTGTTCCTGTATTTCAACTTATTGCGAACAACCTGCCTGCTTGGATCGACAGCCTGTCATCTCGGGGGCGGTCTCCTCGTCACTCCCGCCACTCACCGGATTCCGGGGTGATCATCCCGCCCCATTCGACCGCGTGCCGGACCTTGGGCGGACTGCTTTTTGATCGATTTATCGTAGGTCGGCCCCGGCCGAAGCCCGACCTACGGCACTGCCGGTCAGGTCGCGGGAAAGCCTTTGTTTCCTAGCCTCATCTTGCGGGAACCGTCAGCACGTACCAATTGAAGATGATTACCCACCACGATACTGGCTGTGGGCGACCGAGAGATGTGTGTGCTCCCGCTGAACCGAAGGGGGCACACGTGTCTCAGATCAAGCAATCCGCTGTTCGCAACCGGCTCCTGGCCGCCCTCCCGCCCGCCGACTTCGAGCATCTGGCAAATTTCCTGACACCTGTCTCCTTGCCTCTGAAGCAGGTTCTCCTTGAAGCGGACGAGCCGATCGAGGCCGCCTACTTCGTCGAGACGGGCATGGTGTCGAACCTGGCCTATCTGGTGAACGGCGACGCCATCGAGGTCGGACTCACCGGCTCCGAGGGCGTGGTCGGGACGCCGCTCATCCTGGGCGTCGATACCGCGCCTGCCGGCGCGGTGGTCCAGATGGAAGGCACGGCCCTGCGCCTCGGCGCGGCGGCCCTGCGGCAGGCGCTCGACGGGAGCGAGGCGTTGCGCACCCGGCTGCTGCGCTACGTGCAGGCGCTCTACACCCAGATGTCGCAGACGGCCGTGTGCAACGGCAGCCATTCACTCGAAGAGCGTCTGGCCCGCTGGCTGCTGATGGCGCATGACCGCGCCGAGGGTGATCAGTTCCCGATGACGCACGAGTTCATGGCGATGATGCTGGGCGTGCGCCGGGCCGGCGTGACCGTCACCGCCGGCACCCTGAAGCAGGCCGGCCTGATCAGCTATACGAACGGCAGCATGACCATCCTTGACCGTCCGAACCTGGAGAGCGCCTCTTGCGAGTGCTACGGCATCGTCCAGCGGCATCTCAAGCAATTGCTCGGGTAGTGGTCTGCGCATTGGTGTAGGAGAGTCGGATTTTTCCATCTCTGGTACGGCAGCGTACAATCAGAAGCAGTTCCTTGTGCTTTCCTTCGCCGGGACAAACTGATCTCAGGAACTTTCCTCCCTGATCTGATGGCCATCCGAGCTCCTGCGGGTGGCCATTTTTTTGGTTGCAAGACTTATGGCACAGGACGGCATCTCTCTGCTTGATCATCTTGACGGCCTGATCTATCTGGCCGATCAGGCATGGCGGCTTCCACCGGGCGGAAGCATATTCCTCATACGCACCTTCCGGGGCCTTGGCGAGGCGTATCGGAATGCCGCCCTGGCGCAGCGGGAGGAGCGGTCCGCACGGTGACGTGGCCCGTATGACCACGTCCAGACATGATTGCTCTCCTCGGTGACAGTCCTGCCGCTGCAGGCGGGTTTGGCGTATGATCGTGCGTGTTCCATGGCGTCACTCCTAATCAACGCTCCGGCGGTCCACGGATGACAGATGCGGTGCACGAGTTCGCGGTATTCCAGGAGGTCGGCGGGAAGATCCTGCCGGCCTACGGGCCTCCCGTGCGGCTCGACCTGCGGGAGGTCTTCAGCTTCGGCAGTTGCGAAGGCGTGTTCGGCGGGCGGGCAAGCTGCACGCGGGTCATCATGAACGACGGGAGCGTGTATGCGCTCGACGTTCCGGAGGAGGCGTTCAGGGCCATGATGGACCAGATCCCCTATCTGTCCTGACCCTCGCCGCCGAAACGGGTGACGCGGTCAGGGGTGCACTCGTTCGTCCCCTTGCCGATTTCTTCGATGTTGGGTTTACGGCCGGGCAGGCACGGGGCCGGCCGAGTTCCGACGACTCCTCCAAGCAACGGTTTGTTCGCCGGCGTCGGGGGCGAAGGGGCCTTCTTCAGGGACAGGGGATCCCAGCCCGGCGGGGGGACCACCGAGCACGACGTGGTCATCAGGGTGACGCAGAACAGGATCGAGAAAAGCCTATACAAGATGCTTCATCCTAAAGAATCATGTGATCGAAGCCCTGCGGGCGTGGCGGGAGGCGCACCCTCACGAGGAAGATCGATCTGGGTGGTTCCCCTTCGCCCATGTCCGCCTTCGATCTCTTGTTCCATACTCCTTTTCCTGAATCTCATGTTCGCCAGTGTACAGACTTCCCGGCCCGATTGGCTTTGGATGGCAGCCGTCGACAGGGAAGGGCTTATGGTGGATAGCGGTTCGGAAGTTCGGAAGGCACGGCTCGCGGCACTGATGAAGCGTGCCGAAATCGAGTTCGATCGTTCCCGCCGCCTGGTCGAGGCATCAAGGATGCTCCGAGCCGAGGCGCAGAGACAATCCGTCGGGACCTGTCTGGGAAACAGTGCCGAAAGTCCCGACGCGGCCGTCTCGACTGTCGAGCAGACCGGCGCATAGGGGCCGCCCGACGGCCGCCCCGTCCCATTCCGGCACAAGCCGTGGTGTTGCCACCGGTCGACGGGGCGGCGACGGGACGGGTCACCAGCGGTATCGAAGCCCGGCGGTCACCGACCTCTCGTAGCCATAGGCGCACCATTCGCCGAAGTAGCAGGACGCGACATACTCCTTGTTGAACAGGTTCTTGGCGTTGAGCGAGACCTCCGCCCCTTCCAGCTTGGGGGAGAGCGAACCCAGGTCGTAGGTGACCGCCGCATCCACCAGCGTGAAGGACGGCACCTTGAAGGTGTTGGCCGCATTCACGGTGCTGCCGGTGTAGCGGACGCCGCCGCCGAGGCTTAGGCCTTCGAGGGCCGAGCCTTCCGGCACCCGGTACATGGCCCAGCCCGATGCCTGATGGCGCGGCACGGCGGCAAGCCGGAAACCTTCCCGCCCGTCGTTGTCCTCGGTGTACTCGGTATCGAGGAAGGTATAGGCGCCGATCACGTCCAACCGGTCGGTGACCGCCATCTTCGCCTCGAGCTCGATGCCGCGCGACCGCGCCTCGCCGCTCTGGACGGAGAATCCGGGATGGGCCGGGTCGCTGGTCAGCAGGTTGCTGCGGGTGATCTCGAAGGCCGCCGCCGTGAACAGGCTGTTCGTTCCCGGCGGCTGGTACTTGACGCCGACCTCGTACTGGGTCCCTTCCTCCGGATCGAAGAGGTTGCCGGCGAAATCGGTCCCGCTCTGCGGATTGAAGGACTCCGCGTAGCTGACGTAAGGCGCGATGCCGTTCTCGAAGAGGTAGGTCAGGCCGGCGCGGCCTGTCAGCGCCTGGTCGGACTGGCTGGCCTTCCCGAATTCGGTGGTCCGTTCGGTCTCCGCCCAGTCGTGGCGGCCGGCGAGCGTCAGCA
Organism: Skermanella rosea; assembly: GCF_016806835.2. Lineage (NCBI taxonomy): Bacteria > Pseudomonadati > Pseudomonadota > Alphaproteobacteria > Rhodospirillales > Azospirillaceae > Skermanella > Skermanella rosea. The sequence goes on from NZ_CP086114.1 coordinate 199,571, forward strand.
CGAAACCGCCGAACCGGATCTGGTCCTGGAGATAGACCCCGTACTGGTTCCCCTTCAGGTCGGTGCGGCTGGTTTCCGGCCGGACGATCGGCTGGCCGTAGACCGGCGCGAAGACGTCGATCGACGGCGCCACGCCGAAGCCGGGAGCGTAGGTGCCGTCCAACCGCTGATAGTCGAAGCCGGCCAGCACCGTGTGCTGCACCCGCCCGGTGGCGAGGCGCCCTTGGACTTGGTTGTCGAAGGTGTAGGAGTCCATCTCCTCGCGCGAGGTCGCGACGCCCCGGTTGAGGGTGCGGAAGTCCGGCTGGAGGCCGTTGGCGTAGACGCTGTCGTAATCGGCCTCGGTGCGCAGCCAGCGGCCGTTCAGGCGCACGCTCCAGGTGTCGTTGAACCGCTTGTCGAAATCATAGGCGACCGATTTCTGGGTGCGGTCGAACTTTTCGAAATCCGGCTCGCCGTCGTAGAAATCGACCGGGATCCTGCCGAACGGGTTCGGCAGAACCGTTCCCTCCGGCGGCACTCCGCCATAGGAGTTGGATCTGGGATCGCGCTGGTAGAAGCCGAACAGCGTCAGGCTGGTGTCGGCGTCAGGGCGCCAGGTGAAGGAGGGGGCCAGGGCGACGCGCTCGTTCTCGGTCGTGCGGAACTGGCCGTCCTCGCTGAGCCCGACGGCGCTGAAACGGTAGAGGAACCTGCCCTCCGCGTCGATCGGGCCGGAGAAGTCGGCGGTGCCGCGCAGGTGGTCGTTGGTGCCGAGTTCGAACCCCAGTTCGTTCAGGGGCGTCGCGGTCGGCCGCTTGCTGACCTGGTTGAGGAGGCCGCCGGCCGGAGACTGGCCGTAGAGCACCGACGTCGGTCCCTTCAGCACCTCCACCCGCTCCAGCAGGAAGGGATCGATCTGCGGCGCCGCGTAGTACAGCGACGGGAGCTTGAGCCCGTTCCAGTAGGTGTCGGCGTCGAAGCCGCGGATCGTGAGCTGGTCGTAGCGGGTCGATACCGCGCCGCGGGTTTCGGGCGTGACGCCGGCGGTATAGCGGACGATCTGGTTCAGGCTCTGGGCGTTCTGGTCCCGGATCTGGTCGGCGGGAATCACCGAGATGGACTGCGGCACTTCGATCAGCGGCGTATCGGTCTTCGTGCCCGTCGCCTGCCGGTTGGCGACATAGCCCGTGACCGGCGTCAGCGCGGTCTCCCCCTGGCCGGTCACGGTCAGGGCCGGCAGTTCGACCGGGGCATCGGCCGCATCCGAACCGCCGTCCTGGGCGCCCGCCACGGCCGGCACCATGAATCCCGTCAGCACCAGGGCGCCCAGCGCCGCTGCCCTCGGCCGCCGGTCCCCAACTCCTCGTCTGCGCACTCTCTGCTCCCGCTTCATAAGAATGCGACTTATTCTCATAATGTCGGAGTTGATTGCAAACGATTATTATTATCAGGATGGGCAGTCCGGAAGGATGGGGGCACGGCGCAGAAGCCGCGCCGGCGATCGCCGGGTGCCCTGGGAGGAAGGCGCGAAACGATGAAAAAACCCTGCCAAGCGGACTTGCACCCGTTCCGGCCGGGTTCTACATAGTGGTTACTGTCGCAACAACAGAAAGGAGGTGATCTTGTGTCTAATTGTTCAAAGCCGCGGTCGTCGGTCACAGTGACCAAGGTCTTCGCCTCCGGCGGGATCTACGCGTAATACAGCGTCGCATCGTGGTCCTTGACCGGACCGTGGTTTGACAATTCGGAAAGGCCGCCCTTCGGGGCGGCCTTTCTTCTTTGCGGCCAGAGAAAAGCCCGCGCCACGGGCAGTGGCGCGGGCTTGGAGTTTTCGGTTTCGTGCAAGACCGTGTGCCCAGGGACAGGAAAGCCAGGACACGAACTCCGCGACAGGCCGGGGAACGGCAATCACGCGGTCTCGTCGGGTATAGACGGTCCGGGTATCCCGGGGCGTCCTCGCCCTTCCGCGGTCAGCGGATGGGCGGGGCGTACATCAGGCCGCCCTCGGTCCACAGGGCGTTGAGGCCGCGTTCCAGCTTCAGCGGGGAGCCCTGGCCGAGGTTGCGTTCGAACAGCTCGCCGTAATTGCCGACCTGCTTGACCATGTTGTAGGACCATTTCGCATCGACGCCGAGCATCTGGCCGGTATCGCCGGATTTTCCGACGAAGCGCTGGACGTTGGGATCGGGATCGTCCATCCGTTCGTCGATGTTTTCCGAGGTCAGGCCGAGCTGTTCGGCCTGGATCAGGGCGAACACGGTCCATTTCAGATAGTCGAACCATTGGTCGTCGCCGTGGGCGACCGCCGGGGCCAAGGGCTCCTGCGAGACCAGGTCGGGCAGGATCACGTAGTCGTCGGGATTGGAGGCCAGGGTGGCGCGCACCCCCGCCAGTCCCGAGGCGTCGGTCGTGTAGGCGTCGCACCGCCCGGCGAAGAAAGCGGCGTTGATCTCGTCGAACGCCTCGATCACCACGGGTTGGAAACTGATCTGGTGGCGGCGGAAGAAGTCCGTCAGGTTCTGCTCGGTGGTGGTTCCCGGCTGCACGCAGACGGTCGCCCCGTCCAGCTCCGTCGCGGAGGTCACGCCCAGCGTCTTGGGCACCATGAAGGCCTGGCCGTCGTAGAAGGTGATCGGCCCGAAATCGAGCCCGACCGCGGTGTCGCGGCTGAGGCTCCAGGTCGTATTGCGCGAGAGCAGGTCGACCTCGCCCGACTGGAGGGCCGTGAAGCGCTGCTGCGGCGACAGCGAGGTGAAGGTCACCTTGCCCTTGTCGCCGAACAGCCCGGCGGCCAGCGCGCGGCAGATGTCGGTGTCGATCCCCGACCAGTTGCCGGTGCTGTCCGGCGTCGAGAATCCGGAAACGCCCGTACTGACGCCGCACCGGATCGAGCCGCGCTGCTTGATGGCGTCGAACAGCTGGCCGGCCTGCGCGGGCACCGGGGCCGAGGCCAGCAGGAGCGCCGCCAGCGCCGTTACGGCCGGCAGGTACCGGGCACCGGACGCCGGGGTGGCGCGCTTCGTGGTCTGGGCGAACATCGGGGCTCTTCTCCTCCTCCTTGACTGAACGGCTCCCCCTTAACGGGCGGGGCGGCGGTTCGGGGCAGGGCGGCGGCAGAAATAGCCCCGACGGGGGTCAGTCGTAGTAATAGTCGCGCGTGTAGGCCTCCTCGTCGTCGTAGTCGTAGTCATAACCCCGCGTCCGCTGGGACGACCCCTGCGAGCCGCGGCCCAGCAGGGCGCCGAGCACGAGGCCGGCGGCGAGGGCGGCGATCAGGCTGGTCGCCGGGTTCTCCCGCACGAACGACTCCGCCGTGCCGAGGCCGCGCCGTCCCTGTTCCCGGGCATAGCTGCCGGCCCGCATGGCGCTCATCCGGGCACGCTCCGTGATCTCGTTCGCCTGTTCGCTGCGCCGCTGGTATTGGGAAGCGACGCTGCCGGAGCGGATGCCCGCGTCGCGGTCGCTGCCGGCCGACCGGGGCGGCAGGCTGGGCTCGACCACGCCGCCCATGCCGCCGGACCCTGAGCCCATACCGGTGCCGGTGCCCGTGGCGGGGCTTACGGGGGACCTGGCGGCCGGGGTGGGTGCGCCGACTTCCTCCGGGCCTGTCTCCAGGATCTTCTCGGCGGACGGCCTCGCCGTCTCCGTGGTCGCGGCGGCGGCCTTGTCAGGTTGTGACGTGGCGGGCTTGGCGCTGGTCGGCGGCGTCCCTGCAGAGCCGGTCATGGGCATTCCTCCGCTGATTATGAAGTCCAACGGAAAACAGGCCGCGGCGGGGGTGGTTCCGTGGCGGGCTTCCCGGTACCGGGAGGAAGGCGGCCGTCGAGAGCGTCAGGATCGGAAATCCGAAAAGCACTCTGACCCCTTTCCTGTCGCGATCATCATCGCCGGCAACCTCACCGCCGCCCCGGAGGTCGCGGTGCTGGTGCAGGGCGGCGGCCGAGGAGGGGCGGGAGCCTTCAGGCGGCGTCCCTGAGGTCCGATCCGCAGGCGCGGAGGAGGGCGTTGATCTCCCGGAAGGCGCCGACCTTCCGGCGGGCTTCCGCGCTGCCGGCGAGGAAGGCTTCGATCTTCGCGACCGCATCGGGGTGCAGCTCGCCGTCCACATAGGCGCCGAGCATCATGTCGTCGATATGGCCGTTCATGCCGTTCCTCCCGCCAAGTGCTTTGTCGGTGGGGAAGATTGGGTGTTTAAGGTTAATTAAACGTTAACCGCCTCGGGCGAGCCGTGCTCCTGGACACGACCGAAGGACACAACTGAAACAGCAGGGCGGTCCGCCGGACGTCAGGGTGAAACATCGCCCCTGTAGCTTCTTGCCTGAGCCGGCGCTGCCGGAGGGGAGAAAAACAGGAGGTCGTCATGGAAACGTCATTGGCCGCGCGGCGGTCGTTCGCGGAGGCGGCGGAAGGGGCCTCCCGGGGTTCGCGCGCCGTCTTGTCCGTCTTCGATACCTTGTGCCTGTGGCGGGAGCGGGCCTGGCAGCGGCGGCAGCTGGCCGGCCTGTCAGACCATATGCTGACCGATATCGGCATCAGCCGTGCGGAAGCCCGGATGGAGTGCGATAAACCGTTCTGGAAAGGTTGAGGTGGAATAAAGCACCGCCCGGACCGTCATCCCGACAGCCCGTCCCGAACGCCGAGAGGTTTCCGCCATGTTCCCGACCGCAGCCCTGTCCGGCGCCCGCGCCGCCGCGATCCTCGCCGCCGTCCTGCTGGCGGCGGGGCCTGCCGCGTCCCATGAAGGGGCGACCGGCGTGGTCGCCCAGCGCATGGACGCCATGAAGGAGATGGGCCGGCACATGAAGGCGCTGGGCAACATGCTGTCGGGCAAGACCGCCTTCGACCAGGAGACGGCCCGGCGGCTGGCCGAGACGATGCACGAGCACTGCGAGCACGTGATGCACATGTTCCCGCCCGGCAGCGACGGCCACCATTCCGAGGCCACGAAGGCGGTCTGGGACCGGCGACCCGAGTTCGACGACCGCATGCGCAGGTTCGACGAGGCGGTCGAGGGCCTGGTGGCCGCCGCGGCGTCCGGCGGGAGGTCCGAACTCCAGTCCGAGTTCAAGCGGGTGGGGCAGGAATGTTCCGGGTGCCACGACGGTTTCCGGCAGAAGAAACACCATTGAGCCGTCCGCGCGGCCGGCGATCCTTTCCTGGAACCGGTGGCGCGGAGTACCCATGGAGTCTCCGCAGGGAATCGGTCATGAAAACTCGGGAGGGGATGGAATGAGCTTCGCGCAACGATTCGACGGCCGCCGCGCCGTGATCACCGGCGGCGCCTCGGGCATCGGGCTGGGCGTCGCGACGCGGCTGATCGCCGAGGGCGCCTCGGTCTGCCTGTGGGACCTGGACCAGGACGCGCTGGCCGGCGCCGTCGAGGCGCTCGGACCGAAGAGCGCCGGGGTCAAGGCCAACATCGCGGACTGGGACGAGGTCGAGCGCGCCGCCGCGGAGACGGCGGAGAAGCTGGGCGGCATCGACGTGCTGGTCGCCAGCGCCGGGATCACCGGGCCGAACACGACCCTGTGGGAATACCCGGTGGACAAGTGGCGGCAGGTCATCGACGTGAACCTGAACGGCCTGTTCTACTGCAACCGCGCCGTGGTGCCCTACATGCTGTCGGGCGGATACGGCAGGATCGTCAACGTCGCGTCGGTCGCCGGCAAGGAGGGAAACCCCAACGCCTCGGCCTACAGCACGTCGAAGGCGGGGGTGATCGGCCTGACCAAGTCGCTGGGCAAGGAACTGGCCAAAAAGAATATCACGGTCAACTGCGTCACCCCGGCCGCGGTCCACACCGCGATCTTCAACCAGATGAGCCAGGAGCATATCGACTTCATGCTGTCGAAGATCCCGCTGGGGCGGTTCGGCAAGGTGGACGAGATCACGTCGCTGATCTGCTGGATCGCGAGCGAGGAATGCTCCTTCACGACCGGCGCGGTGTTCGACGCCTCGGGCGGGCGGGCGACCTACTGACGGTGCGGGCTGACGGTGCGGGCTGACGGTGCGGGCGGCCGGAGCGCTACGTCAGCAGGAAGGTGCTGAGCAGGATCAGCAGGAGGACGGCCGCGAAGCCGATCACGATCCGGTGGGTCGAGGCCGGGGCGGCGGCGGGGCGATGGGATGCGGCGGCTTCGGCCATCGGCCGTTCCGGCTGGGGCGGGAGCGGCCCGGCGCCTTGCGCCTGCTGGCGCGGACGGAGCGGGATGACGCGGCCCCGGTTGTCCTCCGTGGGCTCGGGCAGGCGGAATTCCGGGATCTCCGCCCGGCCGCCGTAGACGCGGGGACGGCCGGTCAGCTCCTCCTCGATCTCGACGGAGACGCCGGCCTCCTCCAGCTGGACGAGCGCATGGGCCAGCTCGCTGTCGGTCATGCCGTCGACCGGAAGCACCCGGTTGACCTCCTCGATCGTGACGTATCCCCGGTCGCGGCCCATCTCGGCCAGACGGTGGATCAGGGAGCTGTCGACAGCCATGCGGCGGCCTCCGGGCGATGTGGGGCAGGGCTTGGGCTATAACAGTCCCGGCGTTCCGGTGTCACCGCCCATTCCGGCGAGCCGGTCGGAAACCGCGGCGATGCGGGGGAGGTCCAGGCCGAAGCGGGCCGCCGCCGCGCCGTCGAGCGGGAACCCCGCCGCCGCGATGCCCCGGTTGAAGCTGCGGCGCCAGTCGGCGAAGGGGCCGTGGGTCTCGGAATGGTTGGCCGAGGTGTTCACCAGGTAGGTGCCCGCCACCGGCAGGCGGACGGGCTCGGCGCCGTGTTCCCGGGCGGTCTCCAGCCAGAGGTGATGGTCGTGCAGGACCGGGTAGGGGTCGCGCCGGAACGGGTCCGGGTGGCCGGGCCGCAGGTTGACGACGTTGCTCGACCCGCAGACCCGGTGGAACTCCCCGTCGAAGACTCCGGGATGGGGCAGGGCGACGCTGCGCAGGGTGCGGAGGTCGGTGGCGAAGCCGGCGGCGACCAGCCCGCCCACATGGTCGGGCGTGATCAGGGCCCGCGCGGTCTCGACCAGCCGGGTATCGACCCAGTCGTCGGCATCCACGAACATCAGCAGGCCGCCGCCGTCGGCCATCACCCTGTCGTTGATCGCGTGCTTCTTGCGCCCGCTGTCCAGGTTGTCCGGCCGGTTCTCCCCCGCGGGCCAGCCGGCGGCGACGAAACCGACGCGGGGGTCTTCGGGCAGGCGGGAGGGGCGGTCGTGCCCGGCGACGACGACCCGGAAGTCGGGGTCGGTCTGGGCCAGGACGGAGGCCAGCGTCAGGCCGAGCAGGTCCTGGACCAAGTCCCAGTCCGCGGCCAATGCCGCGGGGATCAAGGGGATGCCGAAGGTGAAAGGGGTGGACGAAGGCAAGGAAGGTTCTTTCAGGCGTTTTGGGATCGAAGGCTCTCAACGTGCAGGCCGTAGAGTCGGCAGCAGCGCTCGTGCCGCCGCCGGATCTCCGGGTCATCGAGGAGCGCTTCGCGGACGGCTCGGGCGCGGGGCAGCTTGGGGAGGATGGTGGCGTCCTCCTCGTCGTTCCGGTCGAAGGCGGCCCAGCTCCGGTCGAGGTCCCAGTCGATGCCGAGCCCGCCGCCGCGCCGGTGCTTGACCAGGTAATCGTCCCGCGAGCGGGTGTTGTAGTGGTTGACCTGGGCCAGGGCCCAGGAGACCCGGCCGGGCTCGGACTGGAGGAAGTCGTCCCGGGACTCGTCGTGGAAATAGTCCGGCAGGACGGCGCCGGCGCCGTCCACGTAGCGCAGCTCGCCGTGGCGGCCGTCGTGGGGATAGCGGGGCTGGTGCGGCATCAGCCTGCACCAGTAGGCGTCGATCCGCGTGAACAGGGTCTTGAAGGAGAGATTGACCCCGTCGGCCAGGGCGGCGGCCCGGGTGAAGCGCTCGCACACGGGCTCCGGGCTCCAGTCCCGGTGGCCGGAACTGCCGAAGACCCGCCAGTTGATCAGGAAGGCGGTCGCTTCAGGGACGGCGTCCAGCAGGTCGGTCACCCTGCCGTCCCCGACATGGATGTTCAGGAACTCGTCCGCGTCCAGCACCATCGCCCAGTCGGCCTCGCGCACCTCGGGAAGGTCCTGGGCCTGCCGGTAGGCCGCGAGCTGGGGCTTGTCGCCGGAATCGACGACGGTACGGACATGGGTCAGCACGCCGGCGTCCTGGAGGGCGTCGAGCAGGTCGGGCGATCCGTCGATGCAGTCGTTGGTGCAGACCACCAAGTCGGTGAAGCCGATCGAGCGGTGATACGCGACCCATTCCAGGATATAGGGGCCTTCGTTGCGCATGGTGCAGGCCAGGACGATCCGGCGCGGATCGCCGGCCCCGGCCCGGGATTCGTGTATGGGGTCTGCCACTTCCTATTCCGTGTTCTTGGCGGTCGCCGGCCCGAGGGGACGGGCGTATCCTCAACCCCGGACCGCGGGGAAGATCGCGGTCGAGACGGCGATCGGCTGGTGCGCGATCGATGCCAACAGCGATGCGCAATCAAAGGAATCGGTGCCTTCCTGATCGGGCGCGATATCGCCCATGAACTTGCCAACCATTTGCGTGTGCATCATGGTAGGTACTCCTTACTGCTTGCCGTGAGTACAAGGATGCCTGACGAACTCATCAGTACCGCCGCGAACGCATCGATCGGGACGGGTCGCATTCGCGTTGATCCACGGTCGCCGTCCCTGATTGAGGCCCACTGACAAACCGATCGACATCGTTGCCCGGGAGAATCCGCTTTGATCGGGCCGGGCGGCGGGCTAAGTCCATGGGGATCGGATCTTTACCGCCTGACGGGATGCCATGCCGAATCTGGAAATCATCTCCCATTTCCCCACGGGACCATCCAAGCCGGTGCCCCTGCTGTTCGTCCACGGGGCCTTCTGCGGCGCCTGGATCTGGGCCGAGAAGTTCCTGCCGTGGTTCGCCGCCCGGGGATACGAGGCGCATGCCGTCTCGCTGCGCGGCCACGGGAAGAGCGAGGGACAGGAGCGCCTGCACTCGTTCGGCATCGCCGACTATGTGGACGACGTGCTCCAGGCCGCCGATGCCTGCTCCAGCCCGCCGGTGCTGATCGGCCACTCCATGGGCGGCAACGTGGTGCAGCGGGCGCTGGCGGCGGGGCCGCACCTGGCCGGCGGCGTCCTGATGGCGTCGGCGCCGCCCCACGGCCTGATGGCCTCGACCGTGGGGCTGGCCTGGCGCGATCCCTATGTGTTCAACAAGATGTCCCAGATGCTGATGTTCGGGACCGAGGCGATGGGTTTCGAGGCGCTGTACCGGGCGATGTTCTCGGACTCGATGCCGCGCGCCGAGGCGGCCCGGTACGAGAACCGGGTCCAGGAGGAGTCGCGCCGCGTCTTCCTCGACATCGGCGGCTGGGTGCCGTTCCCGCCGCTGCCGAAACGCAAGCTGCCGGTGCTGGTGCTGGGGGCCGAGAAGGACCTGCTGTTCCCGCCGGACCAGGTCCATGCGACGGCCTGGGCGTTCGGCACCGACGCGACCTTCTTCCCCGACATGGGGCATTCCATGATGCTCCAGCCCGGCTGGGAAGGCGTCGCCAGCCACATCGACGGGTGGCTGGCGACGGTCTTCGCGGCCCGGCCGGCGGTCCAGGAGGCGGCGGACTGACGGGCCCTTACGGCGTCCGGAGGCGGATCACGTTCCAGGACGCCGGCTTCAGGGTGGCCTGGAGGCGTTCGCCGCGCACCTGCACCCCGTCGAGGGGCACCGGGCTGACGGCGTCGGGGGCCGCCTTGGTGTTGGCCGCCTGGAGATCGTCGTGGCGCAGCTCCAGCGCGCGGTCCAGGGTCATGTCGCTGAACCCGCGGGCGTCCAGGTCGAGGGTGACCGGTTCCTCCAGGTGGCGGTTCAGGACGAACAGGGTCAGGGACTTGTCCTCCTCGTTATGGACGGTCGCCAGCTTGACGTAGGGCACGCTCGGCAGCGGATAGTACAGCTCCTGGCTGCCGCGCGGGTCGTAGTAGCGGGCCGAGTATGTCGGCGAGGACACCTGCGACCGGAGCACCCGGCCGCGCCCCAGGTTGCTCATGTGGGCGAAGGGATGGAAGATCGTCTGGCGCCAGGCCGGACCGCCGGTCTCCGTCATGATCGGCGCGATGGCGTTGACCAGCTGGGCGAGGCAGGCCGACTTGACCCGGTCGGCATGGTTGAGCAGGGAGATGCAGGCGCCGCCGAAGGTCAGGGCGTCCTCCATCGTGTAGACCTCCTCCAGGATCTGCGGCGCCTCCGGCCAGCCCGGCTTGGCCCGGCCCTCGCCCCGGCCGCGGGTGCGGTACCAGACGTTCCACTCGTCGAAGTTCAGCATGATGCGCTTGTTCGACCGGCGCCGCGCCGCGACCGCGTCGGCGATCGCCACGACCTCGTCGATGAAGCTGTCCATCAGGTCGGGGCTGGCCAGGAAGGCGGCGGTGTCGCCGGCGTAGTTGTTGAAGTAGGTGTGCAGCGAGATGAACTCGACATGGTCGAACGTGTGGTCGAGGACCGTGTATTCCCACTCGCCGAAGGTCGGCATGTTGCGGGCGGAGGAGCCGCAGACCGCCAGCTCGATCGAGGGATCGACCCATTTCATCATCTTGGCCGTCTCGGTCGCGATGCGGCCGTACTCGGTCGCGGTCTTGGTCTCCATCTGCCAGGGGCCGTCCATCTCGTTGCCCAGGCACCAGAACTTGACGCCGTGGGGCTGCTCCCAGCCGTGGCTGCGGCGCAGGTCGGACAGGGCGGTGCCGCCGGGATGGTTGCAATATTCCAGATAGTGGCGGGCGGCGTCGGCGCCGCGGGTGCCGAGATTGACCGCCAGCATCGGCTCGATCCCGGTCTCCCGGCACCAGTCCATGAACTCGTTGGTGCCGAAGGTGTTCGGCTCGGTCGTGAACCAGGCGAGGTCGAGGCGCTTGGGCCTGTTCTCCACCGGGCCGACGCCGTCCTCCCAATCGTAGCCGGAGACGAAGTTGCCGCCGGGATAGCGCATGATGGTGGGCGCCAGTTCCTTGACCAGCGCCATGACGTCGCGGCGGAACCCGCGCTCGTCGGCCTGCGGGTGGCCGGGTTCGAAGAGGCCGCCGTAGACGCAGCGGCCCAGGTGCTCGACGAAGGCGCCGAACAGACGCCGATCGGTGTCGCCGATGGCGAAATCGCGATCGACCAGAACCTCAGCCTTCAACATGGGGAAGTCTCCTGACAATGGATCTTGCTATCAGTAGGAACGGGCGCGGGCCGGCTCCTGCGGGCGCGCCGGATGGTCTTCGCCGGAGGGCTCCGGCGGGACGTCGGGCGACAGCACCGAGTCCTTGAGCAGGCGGGAATAGGGGTGCTGCGGGTCGGACAGAACGGTCCTGGCGTCGCCGCTCTCCACCACCTCGCCCTTCTGCATGATGATGATGCGGTCGCTGATGTAGTAGGCGGTCGCCAGGTCGTGGGTGATGTAGATGATCGAGACCTTGAGGCTGTCCCGCAGCTCCTTGAACAGGTTGACGATCGCCACCCGCAGGGAGGCGTCGACCATGGACACCGGCTCGTCCGCGACGATCAGCGAGGGGCCGGGGATCAGGGCGCGGGCGATCGCGATCCGCTGGAGCTGGCCGCCCGACAGCTCGTGGGGAAAGCGGCCCTTCACCTCGGCCAGGGACAGGCCAACCTTGCGGAGCGCCCGGTCGGAGGCGGCGTCGGTCTCCGCCGGGGAGCGGGCGTCGGTGAAGTTCCGCGCGGTCATGGTCAGGTAGCGGTCGACCTGCTTCAACGGGTTGAAGCTCTCGAACGGGTTCTGGAAGATGGGCTGGACCTGGCCCATGAAGCGCATCCGGTCGCGGGTGCGCGTGATGCCCGACAGGTCCTCGCCGTGGAAACGCAGGTTGCCGGAGGTCGGCGCCAGGCCGTTGAGGATCATGCGGGCGAGCGTGGACTTGCCGCTGCCGGATTCGCCGATGATCGTGAAGATCTCCGGCCGGTCGGCGGCCAGGCCGAAGCTGACGTCGCGGACCGCGTCGACCCGCCGCCGGGACAGCAGGCCGCCGGTCCAGAAGCTGCGGCTGACGCGGTCGACTTCCAGAAGCTGTCCGGTGCTTGCGGGGCCGGTCATTGGACGGTCCCCTCGGTTACGGCGTGGCAGGCGACGCGGTGGCCGCTGGCGAGGGGGCGCAGGGCCGGGACCTCGTGCCGGCAAACATCCATGGCGATCGGGCAGCGCGGGTGGAACCGGCAGCCGGGCGGCGGGTCGGCCAGGTTCGGCGGCGTGCCCTCGAGGCCCTTGCGCGGCTCGGCGTCGCCGATCCGGGGCAGGCTGCGGATCAGGTGGGTGGTGTAGGGGTGTCGCGGGTTGCGGAAGATCTCGCGGGTGGTGCCCTCCTCGACCAGCCGGCCGGCATACATGATGCCGAGCCGATCGGTCAGGTTGGCGTGGACCGCCATGTCGTGGGTGACGAACAGGATCGAGGCCTTCATCTCCCGCTGGACCTCGCGGATCATGGCCAGGACGCTCTTCTGGACCACCACGTCGAGGGCGGTGGTCGGCTCGTCGGCGATGATGAAGCCCGGCCGGCAGACGGTCGCCAGGGCGATCACCACCCGCTGGCGCATGCCGCCGGACAGCTCGTGCGGGTAGGCGTCGAGCACGGCGGGCTGTAGATGCAGGCGGAGCAGATGGTCCTCGACCGCCTGGAGGAAGGCCGGCATGGGCAGCCCCATGTGCCGGAAGGCGAAGTCCACGAAGCTCTGCCGGACCCGCCGCAGCGGGTTCAGCACGCTCATGGAGCCCTGCATGATGTAGGCGAGGTGCTTCCAGCGGATCGCGGTGCGCTCGGCCGGGCTGAGGGCGTAGAGATCGACCTGGCGCGTCCTGAAATCGAACTTGACCGAGCCGCCGACCACGTTGAGCGGCGGGCGGATGGCGCCCGCGATGGTCTTGATCAGCGAGCTTTTGCCGGACGAGGATTCCCCGGCGATGCCGTAGATCTCGTCGTGTCCGATATGCAAGCTGATGTCGTCGACGGCGCGGACCTCGCGGGTGACGCCGAACCAGCGGGTCTGGTAGTAGGCCCGCAGGCCCTCGACCCGGAGCGCCGGGGTGGCCGGCGCCGCGGCGGTGACCGGGGCCGGCTGGGCGAGCTGGTGGAGTGTCATGCCGTCCCTCCCATCCGGCTGAGCCGGCTGCGGGGGTCGATATACTCGTTGAGGGCGGTCGCCAGCAGGTAGAGCCCGATGAACAGCAGCATCACCGCGATCACCGGCCAAGCGATCCACCACCAGACGCCGGCGACCAGGGCCGTGTGCTGGTTGGCCCAGTAGAGCATGCTGCCGATGGTCGGCGTGTTGATGTCGGTGAAGCCCAGGACCGACAGGGTCACCTCCATGCCGATCGACCAGTTCATGTTGTTCAGCGTGGTCGAGAAGACGATCGGCAGCACGTAGGGCAGGTGTTCCTGCGTCATGATCTGGCGCGGGCTCATGCCGGAGAAGATGCTCTGCTGGGTGAATTCCCGGGTCCGCAGGCTCATGGCGACGGAGCGGATCAGGCGGGCGTCGTAGGCCCAGCCGAGCGCCGCCATGATCACCGCCAGCAGCACCCAGGACATGCTGTCGCGCATGACGAAGTAGAACAGCACCAGGATCGGGAACAGCGGGATGATGATGAAGGTGTCGTTGATCGACATCAGCACCCGGTCGGTCATCCCGCCCATGTAGCCCGACACCAGCCCGACCGTCAGCGAGATGACCCGGCTGAGCGCCGCCACGGCCAGGCCGAACAGCAGCGTGTTGCGCAGCGCCGCGGCCATCTGCCAGAACACGTCCTGCCCGCGGGACGTGGTGCCCAGCCAATATTCCCAGGACGGTGGCACGTCGGGCGCCACGACGTAGATGTCCTCCGCCGGGTAGGGGGAGAAGAAGGACAGCACCGACAGTCCGACGATCACCAGGGTGATCAGGGTGCCGACGGCGAACTCGATGTTGAAGCGGAGCAGGTCGCGGATGATCTTGAACATGCCGGTCACTCCACCTGGACGCGGGGATCGAGGAGCGGATAGAGCAGGTCGATGACCAGCACCGCCGTGGAGACGGCGACGATCGACACCGAGGTGACGCCCAGCACCAGGCTGTAGTCGCCGGCATGGACCGCATCGACCAGCAGCGAGCCGATGCCGGGATAACCGAACACCTCCTCCGTGATGATCGCGCCGGTGAAGATGGCGCCCAGGGACATGGCGAGGCCGGTGACCTGCGGGACCAGGGCGTTCCGCATCACGTAGGAGGTCAGTATGCGGTGCCGGTCGACGCCGCCCAGTTCGGCATAGACGACGTAGTCCTCGGTCACGATGTTGGAGACCAGCGCCCGCATGCCGAGGAACCAGCCGCCCATCCCGACCAGCACCAGCGACAGCGCCGGCAGCAGGGAATGGATGAAGACGCTGTAGACGAAGGCGAGGCTGAAGCCCTGCTCGACCGCCATGCCGGACCCGCCGCTGATCGGCAGAACCGGCCACAGGAAGCCGAACAGCACCAGCAGGACGAAGGCCACGACGTAGTAGGGCATCGGGTGCAGGCCCATGGCGACGAGGCCCAGCGCCTTCAGCACCCTGTTCTTCCTGTAGTAGCCGGCGAGGCCGCCCAGCAGGTTGCCGAGCAACCAGGCCAGCACCGTCGCCACCACCAGCAGGCCGATGGTCCAGGGCAGCGCCCGCAGGATCAGCTCGGACACCGGGGTCGGGAAGGCCGACAGGGACGGCCCGAAGTCGCCCACCGCGATCCGGCTCCAGAAGGAGAGATACTGTTCCAGCGGGGTGCCGCTCATGCCGTACAGCTCGCGCAGCGACTGCCGCATGGTCTCGATCGCCTCGGGACTGGTGTTGCCGAACGAGGTCAGGGCGGAGATCGTCTGCTCGACCGGGTCGATCGGCGTCGAGTGGGAGATCAGGTAGGTCAGGTTGATGCCGATGAAGACGACCAGGGCGAACTGCATCAGACGCTTCGCCAAGTAGGCGGCGTAGGTTCTCATGGGATTGGTCCTCGGAAACGCGGGGTCCGGGAGGGGCGGCGTCCCGCCGCCCCGGTGCGCGGGACGCGCACCCTCCGTTATTCGCTCGGCCCGTTATTCGCTCGGCTTGAGGCGGACCATCATGTAGCGGGAGTTGCCCCAGTTCGGGACCGGGTTGGCGTAGGGATCCTCGGCGGTCGGGTAGCCGGTCCAGTAGGTGTCGTCCATGGCGACGAACACGTTGTAGGCCATCAGCGGGATGATCGGCATCTCCCGCACCGCCAGCTTGACGTACTCGCGGCCGAGCTCGATCGAGCGCGGGTCGTCGAACGACACGCCGCGGATCGTCTCGATGATCCCGTCCAGCTCGGGTGACGCCCAGCGCATGTAGTTGCGCGGGGCCTGCATCTTGCCGGGGGCGGCCACGTAGTCCGAGTGCCAGCTGTCGAGGAAATAGGCCAGGTCGGGGTGGCCGCCGTAGCTCTCGACGCTCCAGCTGATCAGCGTGTCGAAGTCGCCGGCGTTGCGCCGGTCCAGCATGGTGCCCTGGGCGAGCTCGGTCTTGGCGTCGATGCCGAACTGGCGCCACTGCTGGGCGATCATGGTGCCGGCGCGGGTGATCACCGGGCGGCTTTCACCCTCGACCATGACCCGGATCGAGAAGGGCTTGCCGTCCGGCGTGTACCAGCTGCTGCCGCGCTTGGTGTATCCCGCCTTCTGCAGCAGTTCCTGCGCCGCCTGGGGATTGGGCTTCCACCAGCCCATGCCGAACGAGCGGTCGATGCTCGCCTGGTCGGTCGGGATCTGCTCCTTCATGGAGGGGCGCAGCATGTCGGCGATCTGCTTGCCGACGTTGGGGTCGTACGGCTTGATCTTCTGCTTGCCGGTGTCCAGCTCGAACGACTTGAGCCAGTCCTGCATCGGGATGTGGTAGTCGTCGGGGTGGGTGCCGGTCGGCGGGATGCCGATCGCCGAGATGGTCGCGGCCCCCCGGTAGGAGGCCATGGAGACGGCCTTGATGTCGATCAGCAGGGCCAGAGCCCAGCGCACGTCGCGGCTTTGGAACTCGGGCCGCTGGTGGTTGAACAGCAGGGCGGGAAGCGTCGGGTCGGGATGGGCGTAGGGGAAGTCCTTGAACCAGCCGCGCGAGGTCTTTGACTGCTTGGCCAGGGTGAACATGCCCTCCGGCGCCACGTCGTGGACGACGTCGAGATTATGGTTCATCTGCGCGATCACGCGCTTGTCCGGCGGGCCGGCGTCCATGTAGACGGCGTATTTCGGCCCCGGCTCGCCGAAGCGGCCCAGCGTGGTGCGCTGCCAGTCGTCGCGGCGCTGCCAGATGAACCATTTGCCCTGGGGATCGAAGCTGTGCAGCGCGTAGGCCCCGAGCGACACCGGCTTGTTGAAGTCGAACCGCATCGGGTCGGGCGCTTTCTCGAACACATGCTTCGGCATGATCCAGATCGCGTTGAAGCGCACCGTGAAGAGGGCGTGGAAACGGGAGTTCGGCCGCTTCAGCTTGAAGACGACGGTCTGCGGGTCGGTCGCCTGCGCGCTCTCCACGTTGAGGGAGAGCAGGGGACCCCAGCGCATGCCGGTGTTCTTCATCTGGGTCTCGACGGTGTAGACCACGTCGTCGGCGGTGAATTCGACCCCGTCGCTCCAGAAGATCCCGGGCCGCAGTTTCACCGTCATTTCGGTGAAATCGGCGTTGTACTTGGGCGGCTCGGCTGCCAGCGAGTTGTCGATCGGTCCGTCGAGGCCCTTTTCAGGGTCGATGTACCACAGCGTGTCCATGGCAAGCTGCTGAAGGCCGGTGTACTGGCCCCCGGCATTGATCGCCCAGATGTTGAACCAGCCCGGATTCTTGATGGTCCCTTCCGGGTTCTCCAGGATCAGCGTTTCTTTCCTGGGAAGGCTGGAAACGACGTCCTGCGCCTGGGCAGACGGAGCGTACGCGGACGTGCCGATGAGAAGGGCGACGGCGGCGCACGCGATCGTTCTGAGAATGGGCATCTTCCTCCCTTTCCAGCGATGGGATCGCTTTGTTCTTTTGTTCTGCTTGACCCGAACGCTAATCCTGTTCGGCCCAGTGGTCAACAGAAAATTCCATATATATCGGATTTTACGATATAAAAGCCCTTGTGCAGCGCACCAACAGATCGGAAATCTTCCAAGGCTATCAAAAATCCTGATATATTGTCCCGCCCAATCCGGAGCATGACGTGAACGACCAGACCCTGATAAGCAGCGACATCCTGAGCATCAGCCCCGATCGGGACGCCGACATCGTGAAGGCGCTGGCTTCGCTGCCGCGGATGCAGATCCTGCGGCTGCTTCGCCACAAGGGACCGATGAACGTCAACGAGATCAGCGAGGCGCTCTCCCTGCCGCAATCGACCGTCGCCACCAACGTGCAGATGCTGGAGGCCTGCGGCCTGATCGAGACGCGTGCCATGAAGGCCAACAAGGGGCGCCAGAAGATCTGCCATGCCCGCTACGGCGAGATCATGATCCGGTTCGACGATCCGGCGCTCCAGCAGAAGAGCAACCTGATCGAGGTCGCCATGCCGATCGGGCTCTATACCAGCTGCAGCGTCTCGGCACCGTGCGGGCTATGCTCGGCGGAAGGGGTGATCGGGCTGCTGGATGTGCCGGACTTCTTCCTGGATCCGAGCCGCATGAAGGCGTCGCTGCTGTGGTTCTGGCGCGGCCATGTGGAATACAAGTTTCCCAACAATGCGCGCGTGCTCAACGCCGAGGTCGAGGCGATCGAGTTCACCCTGGAGCTGTCGTCGGAGGTGCCGGGAACCAACAGCGACTGGCCGTCGGACATCAGCATGTGGGTCAACGACGTGAAGGTGGGGACCTGGACCTCTCCGGGCGACTACGGCGACAAGCGGGGCCGCTTCACGCCCCGCTGGTGGAAGCTGGAAGGCTCCCAGTACGGGCACCTGACCACCTGGGTGGTCTCCGGGGCCGGGACCAGCGTCAACGGGGCGAAGGCGTCGGACGTGACCCTCGCCCAGCTGGGCCTGCTCGACCACCACTCCATCCGCCTGCGGGTCGGGATCGACGAAGGGGCCCAGCGGCCGGGCGGCGTCAACATCTTCGGCAAGGAGTTCGGCAACCACGACCAAGATATCGTGATGCGCATCCATGTGAAGTGACGCCGGCCCCTTGTTTTAATCCGGTCACCTGCATTGCCCGGTTTTCGAGCCTTCCGTTAGGATGATCCCTGGCCGGCGCCGTCGGTCCTAGTGGCTCGGCACAGTGTTTTTGATTGATTTATCGTAGGTCGGCCTCGGCCGAAGGCCGACGCCGACAGCGTGGCCGGAGCGTTGACGAAGGATGTCGGCGTTCGTCCTGACGGGCGAAGGCCGACCTACCGCCCTCCGCTCCGCCGAACGTCATCAGAAACACTGTGCAGGACCACTGGTTGAGTTTGCGAAGCCGCTGAGTGAGGCCATGGAAGATTTCTGGTTCGGGGCAATCCTGGGGTTGGTCGTCGGCTACGCGATCCGCGCGCTGATCTCCCATATGAGGCGCCGGCGCTTCGCGGCGGAGTACGGCTTCAATCCCCGTTATCCCTCCGGGTAAGGGATGGCGGGGTGCCCGTCGCGGCGGGCACCCCCTGCTCCGGAAGATCAGTTCTTCGCGGCGCGGATCTTCTCCAGTTCGGCCTGCATCTCGCGGGCGCCTTCGGCGCCGAACTCCTGGACGAACTTCTCGGAGACCGGCTTGGTCAGCTCCCGCAGCTTGGCCGTTTCCTCGTCGGAAAGGGTCGTCACCTCGACGCCCTTGGACTTGATCTCCTCCAGCGCGGTGGCGTCGAAGGCGCGGATGGTCTGGCGCTCGAAGGCGGTCGCTTCGTTGGCAGCCTCGGTCAGGAGCTGCTGTTCGTCCGGGGTCAGCTTGTCCCAGAACTTCTTGCTCATCAGGAAGGCCCAGACGCTGTAGATGTGGTTGGACACCACGGTGTGCTTCTGGACCTCGTAGAACTTCGACGCGACCAGGGTCGCCATCGGGTTCTCCTGGCCGTCCACCGTCCCGGTCTCCAGCGCGGTGTAGACCTCGGGGAAAGGCATGGGCAGCGCGTTGGCGCCCAGCGTCTTGAAGGTGTCGATGAACAGCGGGTTCTGGATGACGCGCAGCTTCAGGCCCTGGATGTCCTCCGCCTTGGTGATCGGGCGCCGGTTGTTGCTGATCTGGCGGAAGCCGTTCTCCCAGAAGCCCAGCCCGATCAGGCCCTTCTCCGGCAGTTTCGCCATCAGCTTCTGGCCGAACGGGCCGTCCAGCAGCGCGTCGGCCTCGGACGAGGAATTGAACAGGAAGGGCAGGTTGATCAGGCCGAACTCCTTCAGCCCGGCGATGCCGACCAGGGTCGAGGTGTCGGGAATGGTCATTTCCTGCGTGCCGCCCTGGAGCGACGAGACCATGCTGACGTCGTTGCCCAGCAGGCCGCCGGCGAACAGCTTGACCTTGATCTTGCCGTCGCTGCGCTGGCTGACCAGCTCGGCGAACCTGGCGACCGCCTGGCCCTGCGGATGGTCTGCGCTGAGGCCGATGCCGACCTTGATGTTGCGTTCCTTGATGTCGGCGGCGCCGGCCGGCGATGCCGCCGCGAGGCCGGCCAGCAGCATCAACCCGTAAAACTTGGCCCGATTCATTGGGTGTCCCCTCCGTTGAATTATTCGGCCGCCTCTCTACGGGGCGGCGAGCGCCCGTTCAATTACCCCTGATGGCGCATCCGTCCGGCGTCCGCCGGAAGCGTCGGGCCTCCGGCCCGCAAGCATCAGCATTCCGGCCGGGGCCGGCTTCTTCGACGAGTCCTCAAGGGGTAACCCGGCGCCAGCCGCCCGCGAGCGCCGCCGTCTCCCAGCGCTTGCGCAGCATGTCCGCGTGGCGTCGCACGAGCGGAAGGCCCGGCAGCAGTCCGGGCCACCGGTCGGCAGCCTTCTCGACGGTGCGCCTGACCTCGTCGGTCAGCAGGCGGGGATCCAGGTCAAGCCGCATCGCGGGCCTGCGGAACGTCTCGACCGTCACGTCGGACATGGCCTTGGCCCGCCCGAACGGAATGGCCAGCGTGTCGTCGCCGTCGAGGCACACGGTCGGAACGATGTCGTAAGCCTTGCTCAGGCGCGCCGTGCGTCCGTCGGGATAGATCAGGCTGGTGTTCTTGAGGTGCGCGTCGCCGTTGCCGAGCAGCACGTTGACGGTGAAGCGGCGCACCGCTTCGAGCAGATCGCCGTTGGGGTCGGCCGCAAAGCGCTTGATGCCGTTCCACAGCGTCTCCTCGTTCGCTATCGTGTATTTCTGGTTGTCAACCGCGCCGAAGACCTGGGCGAAGTCCTCGATATGGACGCGGGCATCGGAAGCGCGGTCGAACCGCGTGACGGCCAGCAGGTAATCACCGTGCCGGCGGTGCTCGGAGCCGATGCCCTGGAGCCTGTCCAGGGGAACCAGTTCGCAGGCTGCGGTGTCGACGCCCGCCGCCGCGGCGAGCCGCATGGCCGAGAACTCCAGTTCCGGCAGGAACTCCAGCCCGCGCTGCCGGCTCGGCAGTTTGGCGATGATCGAACCGTACCGGCCCTCCGCCGGAACGGTGAGTCCCTCGCCCTCCTTGAGCACGGAGAGCTTCAATTGCATGCCGGCCAGACCGAAGCGGATCGGCGGCAGGTCGCCGGCGGGCGAGGCGATCTCCCTGGGAGGCTGGGCATAACCTTCGTCCCTGACGACGACGGCGCCGGGCAGATCGTTTCCGACGCGCCTCACGATGTCGAAGTCGGTGTGGATGCCCGGCCCCATCTGCCTTTCGATGGCGACCCGCAGGGCGCCTTCAGGCAGCACATTCTTGAACCATGGGGGCAGGAAGCCCAGGTTGCCCATCTTGTCGCGGCCGTCGGAGAGGCGGGCGACGGTCCGCTCCTCGTCGCCGGGGAACCACCATCCCGCGCTGAGGATCGGCCGTTCCGGTCCGAGATCGACATACCCCTGGTCGACGACGAAGCGGATGCTCCGCTTGCCGTCGAGCAGCAGGCTGCCGACGCGCACGGACGCGTCTCGCCTCGGCTCCAGGTAGACACCCAGCATTTCGGCCTTGCGGTTCACGGGTCGTCCTCATCGTCGGGTGCGATGAACAGCTCCTCCAGCGCGCTCGGGACGTGCTCGCCGGGCGCGGCCTGGCGGCCCTGCGGGTCGAGCAGCCGCTCGACCTCGGCGAGACGCTCGACCGGCACCGGCACGAGGACCGCCCGCAGGGCTTCGGTCAGCGCCAGGATCGTGCTGAGCTGCGGATCGCCGCGCCCTTCCACGGCGGCGACACGTGCCTGGGTGCGGCGCGTCCGCTCCGCGAGGGCCGACTGGGAGAAACCCCGCGAGCGTCGCAACGACCGCATCCGCGTCCCGAACCGTTCCCGTGCTTCCATTTCCAGATACCGTTTAGCGTATAATTCGGGTTCATCATACCGTATAGAGGATGATGAAGCCCTAAATGTGTCCGAGTGACAAGAGGTCCTTTCCGGTTTCGGGTCAGGAACTCGGCGGGCACGAGGCGGTTGCCGTTGCGGAAACGCCAACCGCGGGAGAGGCTGCATGCAACGCAAGATCATCGTCACCGGATCGCACGGGGTCATCGGCCGCGCCGCCGCGATCCGGCTGGCCGGCCAGCCCGACGTCAAGGTCTACGGGCTGGCCAGGCGCACGGAGCCGGCGATCCCGGGAGTGGAGTCGATCTCGGTGGACCTGACCCGCCCCGACCAGGTGCGGGACGCGCTGTCGGGCATCCGCGACGTCACCCACGTGGTGTTCGGCGCCTATATCGAGAAACCGACCGCGGCCGAGAAGAGCGAGCTCAACGTCGCGATCCTGCGCAACCTGATGGATGCGGTCGAGGAGACCTCCCCGAACCTGCGGCACGTCACCTTCTACCAGGGCGGCAAGGCCTACGGCGCCGATCTGGGCCCGTTCAAGACGCCGGCGCGGGAGGACGATCCGCGCCTGATGCCGCCCAACTTCTACTATGACCAGGAGGACCACCTGCGCGAACGCCAGCGCGGCAAGGACTGGGCCTTCACGGCGCTTCGGCCGGAAGCGGTGTGCGGTTTCGCCGTGGGCAACCCGATGAACCTGTCCATGGTGATCGCCGTCTATGCGGCGATCTCGAAGGAACTGGGCATCCCGCTGCGCTTTCCCGGGACCGAGGCGGCCTACCGGGCGCTCTATCAGGTCACGTCGGCGGACATCCTGGCGGAGGCCGCGGACTGGGCGGGGCAGACTCCGGCGGCGCGGAACGAGATCTTCAACATCACCAACGGCGACTATTTCCGCTGGCAGCACATGTGGCCGAAGATCGCGCGCATGTTCGGCATGGACTGGGCCGATCCGGTGCCGACGCCGCTGACCACCTACATGACCGACAAGGGCCCGTTGTGGGAGTCCATGGTCGCCAAGTACGGGCTGCAGCCGATCGCCTACGAGAAGATCGCCTCGTGGGCGTTCGGCGATTTCATCTTCAACAGCGGCTTCGACAATATCAGCAGCACCATCAAGGCGCGTCAGGCCGGCTTCCATGCCTGCATCGACACGGAATACATGTTCGAGGGGCTGTTCCGCCGGCTGCGGGAAGACAAGATCATTCCGCCGGTGTCCTGACGGCCCATCCGGACGGATCAAGCCTACACGCAGAGAAGGAGAACGACATGAAGGGGATCGTGCTGCGCTCGCCCGGCGGACTGGACCGGCTGGAACTGGTGGACATGCCCGACCCCGGCGCTCCGGGTCCCGGCAAGATCCGGGTCCGGATCCGCGCCAGTTCGCTGAATTACCACGACTACGGCGTCGTGAGCGGCCGGATGCCGACCGCGGACGGGCGGATTCCCATGTCCGACGGCGCCGGCACCGTCGAGGCGGTGGGCGAGGGCGTGACCGGCTTCGCGGTGGGCGACGATGTGGTTTCCGTCTTCTTCCCGCAGTGGCAGGACGGGCCGGCCGAGGTGGGTGACTTCTCCACCGTGCCCGGCGACGGCGTCGACGGCTATGCCCGCGAGACCGTGGTGCGCCCCGCCACCTGGTTCACCCCCGTGCCCAAGGGCTACGGCCACGCCGAGGCGGCGACCCTGACGACGGCCGGGCTGACCGCGTGGCGGGCCCTGGTCGTGGACGGCGGGCTGAAGGCGGGCGACGTGGTGCTGGTGCTGGGCACCGGCGGCGTCTCGGCCTTCGCCCTGCAGTATGCGAAGATGATGGGCGCCACGGTCGTCGCGACCTCCTCGTCGGACGAGAAGCTGGAACGGATCCGGGGGCTGGGCGCCGACCACACGATCAATTACCGGCAGCACGAGGACTGGGGCAAGCTCGTACGGGACTGGACCGGCGGGCGCGGCGTGGACCATGTCGTCGAGGTCGGCGGGCCGGGGACCCTGGCGCAGTCCATCGCCGCGGTGCGGATCGGCGGGCACATCTCGCTGATCGGCGTGCTGACCGGGCGCTCCGGGGAGGTCCCGACCGCCGTCCTGATGGCGAAGCAGGCCCGCCTGCAGGGCCTGATCGTCGGCAACCGGCGCCACCAGAACGATCTGGTGCGCGCGATCGAGACGACCGGCGTGCGGCCGGTGATCGACCGCAGCTTCGGCCTGGGCGAGATCGCGGACGCCTTCCGGCACCAGGAATCGGGAAGCCACTTCGGCAAGATCTGCCTGGAGTTCTGACCGGGCTTGCGGGAGGGCTCCGGATATGGCCGGATGACTCCGGCCAGTTTCGGAGAGGAGCCCATGAAGCCGAGCGTCGTGACCGTCAGCGTGGCGGAGTTCGAAAACGAATGCCTGGCGCTGTTCGATGACCTGGAGGGCGGCCGGGTCGCTAGGATCATCATCACGCGCCACGGCAGGCCGGTGGCGGAACTGACGCCTCCAGCCGGCATGGCTCCGCTCTTCGGGGCGCATCGGGGATCCGTCGGATTCAGGCACGACATCGACCTGACGCAGCCCACCTTCGCCGAGGATCGGTTCGATGCCGAAGGCGGGCCTTGAGCGATGCGGCTGTTCCACACGCAAGCCATCCCGCGGCGTGTTGCCGGCATGCCGATGACCCCGGTGGCGATCGAGGCGATCCGCTGTTGACGAGCCCCGGGGCTTGGTCACCCTATGGGGCTCAAGCAGATCGATTTCCTGGAGAGCCATGATGAGCCGCATCGTCTATGTCCTGAACGGCCCGAACCTGAACCTGCTCGGCAAGCGCCAGCCGGCGATCTACGGGTACGAGACCCTGGCCGACGTGGAGGCGGACTGCCGGCGGACCGGGGCGGAGCTGGGACTGGAGATCGAGTTCCACCAGAGCAACGCGGAGTTCATGATCATCGACTGGATCCACGAGGCGCGCGAGCGGGCCGCCGGCATCGTGATCAATCCCGCCGCCTTCACCCATACCTCGGTCGCGATCCTGGACGCCCTGAACGCCTGCGAGTTCCCGATCATCGAGGTGCATATCTCCAATGTCCACCGCCGGGAGCCGTTCCGGCACCATTCCTACGTCTCGTCGGTGGCGTCCGGCGTCATCGCCGGGTTCGGGACCCAGGGCTACACGCTC
The DNA here is from genome assembly GCF_016806835.2 of Skermanella rosea. Taxonomy (NCBI): domain Bacteria; kingdom Pseudomonadati; phylum Pseudomonadota; class Alphaproteobacteria; order Rhodospirillales; family Azospirillaceae; genus Skermanella; species Skermanella rosea. Next base: position 224,107 of record NZ_CP086114.1, read on the forward strand.
GCGCTCCAGCGCCTGGCCCGGCTGATCGGCGAGGCCGGGAAGACCGCCCAGGCGTCGTGACCTCCTCCCTGGACCGGGGATGCTGACCCTCAGGCAGATCGAGGTGATCCGGGCAGTGATGGTCGCCGGCACGATCAACGGGGCGGCCAAGCTGCTCAACGTGTCGGCGCCCGGCGTCAGCCGGCTGATGAAGTACACGGAGAAGTCGCTGGGCGTCCGGCTGTTCGACCGGCGCCACGGCCGCTACGTCCCGGCGCTGGAAGCCAACGACGTGTTCGCCCAGATCAACGCCGTCTACAAGAAGGTCGAGGATCTCCAGTTCACCGTGAAGCGGCTGGAGAGCGGCCACGGGTCGGAGCTCAAGGTCGCCTCGGTGCCCAGCATCGCCAACATGATGGTGCCCCGGGCCATCGAGCGGATCGTCCGGAAGCATCCCGGGCTGGTGATCGAGGTCGACATCCTGAAGATCGAGGAGGCGATGGATTATCTCCTGCTGGAGAAGGGGGAGATCGTCGCCATGAGCTACAAGGTGGACCACCCGTCGCTGGACTTCATCGAGCTGGCGCGCGGCAAGCTGCTGTGCATCACGCCCGAGGACCACCCGCTGGCCGGCCGGGGTTCCGTGTCCGCGGCCGACATCGCCCGCTACCCGCTGATCGGAATCGATCCCAACGATCCCTATGGCCGGATCATGGCCGACATCTTCGAGCGTCGGAACCTGACCTATTCCATGCCGATCCGCGCCCGCTTCGGGACCACGGTCTGCCGGCTGGTCCAGGCGGGCCTGGGCATCGCGGTGATCGACCAGTTCACCGTGGCCCACGGTGCCGTCTCCGGCATCCGGCTTCTGGACATCGAGGAGCCCACCGCGTTCCAGACCTATGTGGCGGTCAAGGCGGAGCGCGGCCTGTCCGGTTTCGCCGAAAGCTTCATCGGGCTGCTGCGGGCGGAAATGGCCGCCGTCGTGGCGGCTGGAAATTAACGTCATGTTCATGCCGCCGCATGTCTTGGTATTTGACGTTAACGGTGGCGCCGCTCATGGTCCGCCCAGGAAACGATACTTCTCACCAACGGCACCGCTCCTCAAGAAGCGGGCAACAAGGGAGTCAACGCTTTGAAAAAGCTGCTGTCCCGGCTTCTCGCCGGTGTCCTCGTCCCGGGCGTGATGCTGCTGGCCGGCGCCGCCGGTGCCGCCGACATCCAGAAGCGCACGCTCAAGTTCCCCTCGGCGAGCAACAAGGGGCACCCGCAGGTGCTGGGCGTCCAGAGATTCGCGGAACTGGTCGCGGAGAAGAGCGGCGGCCTGATCACCGTCAAGCCGTTCCCCGGCGGCGTGCTCGGCCCCGACCTCCAGACCGTCTCCGCCATGCAGGGCGGCACCGTCGACCTGACGGTGATGAATGCCAGCCTGCTGGCCGGCAACGTCAAGGAGATGGCGATCCTCGACTTCCCCTACCTGTTCAACACCCCGGAGGAGGCGGACGCCGTCCTGGACGGGCCGGTCGGGCGCAAGCTGCTGGACAAGCTGCCGGAGAAGGGGCTGGTCGGGCTGGCCTACTGGGATCTCGGCTTCCGCGAGATGCACACCAGCCGGCGCCCCATCGCCAAGGCCGAGGACCTGCGGGGCCTGAAGATGCGGGTGATCCCCACGCCCATCTATATCGACTTCATGAACGCCGTGGGCGCCAATGCGGTGCCGATGCCGTTCACCGAGACCTATACGGCGCTGGAGACCGGTGCCGTGGACGGCATGACCAACCCCCTGCTCAACATCATCGACGGCAAGTACGACGAGGTCTCCAAGTATCTCAGCCTGACCAACCACATGTATACGCCGCAGGCGGTGATCGCGAGCAAGAAGCTGTGGGACAAGCTGTCCGAGGACGAGCGCAGGATCCTTCAGGAAGCCGCGGCCGAGACCACGGTCTACCAGCGGCAGGTGGCCCGCGAGCAGGCCGCGAAGTCGCTGGAGGAGATCGCGAAGGCCGGCATGACGGTCAACGAGCTGCCGCCCGAGGAGATCGCCAAGCTGCGCGAGCTTGCCGGCCCGGTGATCGACAAGTACCGCAAGGAGATCGGCGAGGAACTGGTCGGCGAGGTCTATGCCGAGGTCGGGAAGGTCCGGAAGGACTGACGAAGACGCCATTCCGGGACGCCGGAGTCCGTTGTCGGCGTTCGCCCTGCGGGCGAAGGCCGACCTACTTCAGGTTGCTGTCATGCCGGTGGGACCGGGCGGGTTGCGGCTCATCCGCTCCCGCTGGGCGCGGCGGAAGTCTGACGGGGCCGCGCCGGTGGCCCGGATGAAGAAGCGGGTGAAATAGGAAGGGTCGGCGAAGCCCAGCGTATAGGCCACCTCCGCCACGGTCATCGACGTGTAGACGAGGTTGCGCCGGGCTTCCAGCAGCAGGCGGTCGTGGAGCACCCCGAGCGCCGGCTTGGCGAAGACCGCCCGGCAGACCCGGTTCAACTGGGTCGTCGTGATGCCGAGCCCCCGGGCGTAGTGGTCGAGCGTCCTGTGCTCGCGGAAGCCGGTCTCGACCAGGTGGCGGAAGCGGCGGGCATGGGCCGCAGCCCTGCTCTGCACCGACAGGGTCCGTTCCCGCTCGCTGAGCACCTGCCGGGCCAGCCAGACCAGGATCAGTTCCAGGCAGGCCTGGATCGACAGCAGCCGTCCCGGCCCGATCCCGGTGAACTCGTCGGCTATGCGGCGGAACAGCGTCTCGATCTCCGCGAAGGAGCCGCCCGCGTCCACGATGTGCGGCTTGTCCAGATGGGGCAGCAGTCCGGGCGCCGGGGCCAGCAGCCGCTCGATCACCGGGTCCGGCATCGTGAGGACCCAGCCGTCCACCCCCTGGAACGCGAAGCCGTGGACCGTGATCGACGGCATCGCGATCACGCAGGGGGGGCCGGGGCCGGAACTCGTTCCCGTCCAGGGTCATCCGGACCTCGCCGATGCCGAGGAAGAAGAGCTGGTACAGGTGGGCGTGGCGGTGGGGCGCGATCACCCCGCCGTGCAGGCCGCTGCGCGCGGGGATGGTCTCGCAATGCAGGATGTCGAGGTCCGGTCCCGGGGTGTCCTCGCCGTAAAGCTCGTATGTCGGTATCGGCCCGGTCATCGGCCCGGGATCCGCGGGAGGTCGGGGGAACGCCGGCGCATGTCCGGAAAGTACCAGGGATAAACTGGTCTGTCCATTCACGGCGATGTCCGGCCCGTTATGCTGTTGGGTCAGGAAACAAGAACCACTCGGAGGAAACGGCCGTGCGTACACAGGTCGGCATCGTCGGCGCCGGACCGGCTGGTCTGCTGCTGTCCCATCTGCTTCATCTCGAAGGCATCGAGTCCGTCGTGCTGGAGACCCGCACGCGCGACCAGATCGAATCCACCATCCGCGCCGGCGTGCTGGAACAGGGCACCGTCGATCTGCTGACCGAGACCGGGGTCGGCGAGCGGATGAAGCGGGAAGGCTTCCGGCATACCGGCGTCGAGCTGCGCTTCGGCGGCCAGGGGCACCGGCTGGACCTCGCCGACCTGACCGGCGGCAAGGCGATCACCGTCTACGCCCAGCACGAGGTGATCAAGGACCTGGTCAAGGCCAGGGTCGATGCCGGCGGGCAGGTCCTGTTCGGCGTGTCGGACGTCAGCCTGCACGGGGTCGAGACGGACCGGCCGACCATCCGCTTCCGGCAGGACGGCGGGCAGCGGGAACTCGCTTGCGACTTCATCGCCGGCTGTGACGGCTCCCAGGGCTTGTCGCGCCTGAGCATCCCGGAGGCCCGGCGGACCGAATACAGCCGGATCTATCCGTTCGGCTGGTTCGGCATCCTGGTCGAGGCGCCGCCCTCGTCGGAGGAGCTGATCTACGCCCAGCACGAGCGCGGCTTCTCGCTGGTCAGCACCCGCTCGCCCGACGTGCAGCGGCTCTATTTCCAGTGCGATCCGAAGGACAGCGTGGACAACTGGTCCGACGACCGCATCTGGGCCGAACTGCATGCCCGCCTGGACACGGCGGAGGGATCGCAGCTCCGCGAGGGGCGCATCTTCCAGAAGGGCATCATCGGCATGCGAAGCTTCGTCCTGGAGCCGATGCAATTCGGGAACCTGTTCCTGGCCGGCGACGCCGCCCACGTGGTGCCGCCCACCGGGGCCAAGGGGCTGAACCTGGCGGTCGGCGACGTCAAGGTGCTGAGCCTGGGGCTGGTCGAGTTCTACCGCTCGGGGTCGCGGGACCGCCTGGACGACTACTCGCGCGTCGCCCTGAAGCGGGTCTGGCGGGCGGAGCATTTCTCCTGGTGGATGACGTCGATGTTCCACCGCTTCCCCGACCAGGACGCTTTCCAGAGCCGGCTCCAGATGGCGGAACTGGCCAACGTGGTGACCTCGCGCTCGGCGGCGACGCTGCTGGCGGAGAATTACGTCGGGGTTCCGATCGGCTGATGCCGACGGAGATCCGATCGGCTGACGCCGATGTGGGTCCGCTGTTGATGGAACAAGAAACAAGGAGGAAACCCGTGGCCCAGAACCGAGCGGCCGGAGATCGCAGCGTCGATGTCCAGACTTTCCTGAACGACAATCCCTTTTCGAAATACCAGTGGCTGATCTTCGCGCTGTGCTTCCTGATCGTCCTGCTCGACGGGTTCGACACGGCGGCGATCGGCTACATCGCCCCGTCGCTGATCACGGAATGGGGCGTCGAGCGGCCGGCGCTGGCGCCGGTGCTCAGCGCCGCCCTGTTCGGCCTGGCGTTCGGCGCCCTGTCCTCGGGTCCGCTGGCCGACCTGATGGGCCGCAAGCGGGTGCTGGTCGGTTCGGTGCTGCTGATCGGCGCCGCCTGCCTCGCCTCCGCCTTCTCGGCCGAGTTGAACCACCTCGTCGTCTGGCGCTTCGTCACGGGGTTGGGCCTTGGCGCCGCCATGCCGAACGCCGTCACCCTGATGAGCGAGTACTGCCCCGACGGGCGGCGCGCGACCCTGACCAACGCCATGTTCTGCGGTTTCCCCCTGGGCGCCGCGTTCGGCGGCTTCCTCGCGGCCTGGATGATCCCGATCTGGGGCTGGCGCAGCGTCCTGGTGCTGGGCGGCGTGGCCCCCCTGCTCCTGACGGTCCTGCTGATCCTGCTGCTGCCGGAATCGGTCCGCTACATGGTCGCCAAGAGGCAGCCGGTCGAGCGCATCCGCGCCGTGCTGAGCCGGATCTCGGCGTCGGCGGCGACTGCCGGGTCCTTCGTGATGTCCGAGAAGGCCGGCACGGTGCAGGTCCAGGGCAAGAGCGGGATCGGCGTGGTGCTCTCCCGCGGGTATCTGGTCGGCTCGGTGATGCTGTGGATCACCTATTTCATGGGGCTGGTGATCTTCTACGCGCTGATCAACTGGATGCCGATCCTGTTCCGCGACGCGGGCATGGAACCGCGGCACGCGGCCCTGATCGCGGCGCTGTTCCCGCTCGGCGGCGTCGGGGCCATCCTGTTCGGCTGGCTGATGGACCGCTTCAACGGCAACAAGATCATCGCGGTCGGCTTCGCCCTGACCGCGGTCGCCGTCTACGCGATCGGTCAGGCGGCCGGCAACCTGGGCCTGCTGGTGGTCGTGGTGTTCACGGCGGGGACCCTGATGAACACCGCCCAGTCGTCGTTGCCGGCGCTGGCCGCGGGATACTACCCGACCAACGGGCGCGCCACGGGCGTGGCCTGGATGCTGGGCCTGGGCCGGTTCGGCGGCATTGCGGGGTCGTTCCTGGTTGCCGAGCTGTCGCGCCGGCAGATGACCTTCAGCGAGATCTTCGCGATCCTGGCCGTTCCGGGGCTGATCGCGGCGGTGGCGCTGATGATCAAGCAGGTCGCCCATCCGGAGGAGAGGACGGTCCGGACCGTCGCCGGCCGGGAGTCGCTGGGCCACTGATCCTGCCGGCGGAGGGGCGGTGTCCCGCGCACCTCGGGCGGTTCCCGATCAGGTCGATCCGCTCCGGTCCTCGTAGCCGGCCGTTCCACTCTCCGCACTGTGTTGCGCCATGGGCGCAACCTACGGCTCGATGCAGGGCGGAGGTGATGCGGGCCGACGGTCGTAGGTTGCGCCCATGGCGCAACGCACCGGGGCGACCTGATCGGGACGCCGCCCCTCCATGCAGTCCGGCTCATTAACTATTGTTCAAAAATGAACGAACTGGTACGTTCTTTTCTCAAAGGGGAACGGCCCTCACCGACAGGATGGGATCACCGAAGATGTCCGACCAGCTGCAGTCCCGGCCCTTGCGCAAGTCCATCGCGACCGTCTCGCTCAGCGGCACGTTGCCGGAGAAGCTGGAGGCGGCGGCGGCCGTCGGCTTCGACGGGGTCGAGATCTTCGAGAACGACCTGCTGACCTTCGACGGCTCGCCCCGGGATGTCCGCCGCATCGCCGAGGAGCTGGGCCTCGCCATCACGATCTTCCAGCCGTTCCGCGATTTCGAGGCGATGCCGGACACCGTCCGCGCGCGCAACCTCGACCGCGCCGAGCGGAAGTTCGACATCATGCAGGCGCTCGGCACCGACCTGGTGCTGGTGTGCAGCAACGTGCAGCAGGCCGCGATCGACGATGACGCCCGCGCCGCGGCCGACCTGGCCGAGATGGCGGAGCGCGCTTCCCGGCGCGGCCTGCGCGTCGGCTACGAGGCGCTGGCTTGGGGGCGGCACGTCAGCCGCTGGCGGCACGCCTGGGACATCGTCCAGCGGGCCGGCCACCCCGCGCTCGGCCTGATCGTGGACAGCTTCCATACCCTGGCTCTGGGCGACGACCCCGCGGGCATCGCGCAGGTCCCGGCGGACAAGCTGTTCTTCGTGCAGCTTGCCGACGCGCCCCTGCTGAAGATGGACGTGCTGTCCTGGAGCCGGCATTTCCGGTGTTTCCCGGGGCAGGGCGAACTGCCGGTCACGGATTTCCTGAAGGCGGTGCTCGCATCCGGCTATGACGGGCCGCTGTCGCTGGAGATCTTCAACGACGATTTCCGGGCGGCACCCGCCCGGCAGACCGCGCGCGACGGCCTTCGCTCGCTGATCCTGGCGGAAGCCGAGGCCGGCCACGGTCAAGGATTGCCGGCGCCGGTGCCCTTCGACGGCTTCGAGTTCCTGGAGTTCGCGGTGGACGACGAGGCCGGCCGGGACCTGAGCGGGTTCCTGAAGACACTGGGCTTCCGCCATGCCGGGACCCACCGGTCGAAGGCGGTCGAGCTGTACCGGCAGGGTCGTGTCAACCTGGTGCTGAACGCCGAGCCGGACAGCGCCGCCGCCGAGCATTTCCAGATGCACGGTCCCTCGGTCTGCGCCATGGCGCTCCGGGTCGACGATGCGGACAGCGTCGTGGCGCGTGCCGAGGCGCTGCTCTACGGCACCTGGCGGGAGCGGACCGGCGAAGGCGAGCGCAAGATCCCCTCCGTCCGCGCTCCCGATGGAACGCTGGTCTATCTGGTCCAGTCCGACGGCTCCGGCCACAGCATCTGGCAGGACGACTTCACCCTGTTCCCCGCCGGGGAGCCGGCCGATGGGGAAGGGGGCGGTCTGACCTCGATCGACCATGTGGCGCAGGCGCTGCCCAGCGGACGCATGGACAGCTTCGTGCTGTTCTACCGCGCGGTGTTCGGCTTCGTGCTGGAGCAGCTCTGGGAATTGCCGGACCCTTATGGCCTGATCCGCAGCCGCGCCATCGTCAGCCCCGACCGGACCGTCCGGCTGCCGCTGAACATGTCGGAAAGCCGCAAGACGGCGACCGGCCGCTTCGTTTCGGCGACCGCGGGCGCCGGCGTCCACCACGTGGCCTTCGCGTCGGACGGGATCGAGCGCACCGCGACCGGCCTTGCGGCGGCGGGCGCCCCGATGCTGCCGGTGCCGGCCAACTATTACGACGACCTGGCGGCGCGCCTCGCGCTGGATGACGATCTGCTGGAGCGATTGCAGCGCTTCGGCCTGCTGTTCGACCGCGACGACCAGGGCGACTTCGCCCACGCCTACACGGACAATTTCGCCGACCGCTTCTTCTTCGAGGTGGTCCAGCGCCGGGGATACCAGCAGTTCGGTGCCGCCAACGCGGGCGTGCGCATGGCGATGCAGGCGATGATGCGCAACCAGTCGCCGATCGACGACCTGCTGTGAGGCACGGCGCCCCGCCTAATTTGCAAAACGGGGCGCCGCACTTCATCCAGTGCAATATGCAATGATTTATAAGGCTAACAAAAAGTAAATAGGTAAGGTCGTTGATCCGGGCCAGGAACATAGTTTCGCTTCGTCCAAATATCCGGAACATGGGCAGCGGACCACAAAAACAATATCCTCTTCCGTATATTGCCTTCGTTTGACTTCAGGTTGGCATGTTTCATGCATCGCAGGCCGGCCAGATGAAGGCTTCGGCGGCACGGCGTCACCCCGTGCCGGGAGTTGCCTCACTTCGGTCAATGGATGGCTCATCGGACGAGCCGCCAATCATGCGAGGCGAAAGTGAACACGATTTCTACGACTCAGCGGCAGGGTCCGGCGCATTTCTTCGGCAACCTGAAGACCCAGACCAAGATCAATGCCGGCTTCGGTGCCCTTCTCGCCGTTCTGATCGGCCTCGGCGGGCAGTCCTGGCTTTCCGCCCAGGACGGCGAAACCAACCTCCGCGACTACACGGTCCAGACCAACGTGGCGGCCCACATCTCCGAAGCGGAGTCGGAGATCCTTCAGGCCCGCCTGGCCACCCGGCAGTTCGTCGAGAGCGGCGACAAGGCGCATGCCACCCAATTCGAAGCGAAGTGGCGCCTGGCCGAAGATGCCCTGGCCGCCGCGAGGTCGCTGATGACGAAGCCGGAGAACATCAGGATCGTCGAGGAAATCCTGGATATGAAGTCCGCATACAAGACTTCCTTCCAGGGCATCATCGAGAAGAACGCACGCAAGACCAGCCTGGAAGCAGAGATCCTGACCGATCTGGGCGCTGATCTGCGCAAGATCCTGACCGACCTGCGTCTCGCCGAGATCAAGGACGGGAGCCCCGAAACGATCGCCAAGTCGGCGCAGGCCGGGGAGAGCTTCCTGCTGGCGCGGGTGGTCGCGGCCCGCTTCATGGACTCCAAGAAGAAGGAGGAGGTCGACCGCGTCGCCAAGGAACTCGACGGCGTCGTCGGGCAGCTCGCCGAACTGGCCGCCCTGCCGCTCGTCCCGGGACAGGCGGAACGGCTGGGCGAGGCGAAGAAGCTGCTCTCAGCCTACGCCCAGGGTTTCGCGGAAATCGCCAAGCTGACGCTGGACATCGATGCCACCGTCCAGCGGATGGCCGAGACCATGGCCCCGCTCCAGGACAAGACGGAGGCCATCCTGGCGGTTTCCACGAACCTGCGGGCAGCGGTGCAGGCCGAGGCGACCGGGGACGCGGCGACCGCCAAGACCGCGGCGCTGGCGTTCTGCGGTGCCGCCCTGGCGGTCGGGCTGGTGCTGGCCTGGCTGATCGGGCGCAGCATCGCCGTTCCGGTCGCCTCGATGACGGAAGCCATGCGCAGGCTCGCGGGCGGCGACACCGACGCCGTGATCCCGGCGGTCGGACGTAAGGACGAGATCGGCCAGATGGCCGGCACGGTGCAGGTCTTCAGGGACAACATGATCCGCACCCGCGAGATGGAGCGGGAGGCCCGCGAGGCGGAGGTCCGCGCGGCGGCCGAGCGCAAGGCCGCGATGCTGAAGCTGGCCGACGGCTTCGAGGCCAGCGTCAAGGGCATCGTCGAGACGGTGGCCTCGGCCGCGACCGAGATGCAGAGCACCGCGTCGGTCATGACCCACACCGCGGACACCACCAGCCAGCAGGCGACCGCCGTGGCCGCAGCCTCCGAGCAGGCTTCTGCCAACGTCCAGACCGTGGCGGCAGCGACCGAGGAGCTGTCCTCCTCCATCGCCGAGATCGGCCGGCAGATCAGCAACTCCAGCCAGGTCGCCGGCCAGGCGGTGGCGGAGGCCGGCCGGACCAGCGAAACGATCAAGGTGCTGGTGCAGGCTGCCGAGCAGATCGGCCAAGTGGTGGAGCTGATCAACACGATCGCCGGGCAGACCAACCTGCTGGCGCTGAACGCCACGATCGAGGCGGCGCGCGCCGGCGAGGCGGGCAAGGGCTTCGCGGTGGTGGCGTCGGAGGTCAAGTCGCTGGCCACCCAGACCGCGCGGGCGACCGAGGAGATCAAGTCGAAGGTGGGCGAGATCCAGGGGGCGACGGGCGGCGCGCAGGCGGCGATCGACGGGATCGGCCGGATCATCGGCCAGATGAACGAGATCACCACCACCATCGCCGCCGCGATCGAGGAGCAGAGCGCCGCCACGCGCGACATCTCCTCCAACGTCAACCAGGCGGCGCGGGGGACCGACGAGGTTTCGGTGAACATCACCGGCGTGACCCAGGCTGCCGGGGAGACCGGGGCCGCCGCGGCCCAGGTGCTGGGTGCTTCCGAAGGCTTGGCGCGGGATGCGGAGAAGCTGCGCATTGAGGTGTCGAACTTCATCGCGACCGTGCGGGCCGCATAGCTTCCCGTGATCTGAACCCGGCCCCGCGGTACTCGCCGCGGGGCTTTTTTCCGGGACATGCCTCCAAACCAATTACCTGAAGTCCCGGATACGCCCGTTCGGGCACCCGACGCTCGATAAATCGGCACCTCGCCTTTGCCGATATCCGCCGGTCCATGGGTCACGGCCTGGATCTCGACATCGGGGTCATCATCAGTGTTGACGGTGACCAAGGTATCGCCCCGTCACGACGGCCGGCGAGTTTACCGCGTTCGGTATCGCCACTCGCGCCGACAAAGCTTGGTTTTTGCCGACCCGCCTTACCGCTGTGCCATTTGGTAGACTAGGGGAATACATCCTTAAGTACGAATAAAATTCAGGCTATCCAAAGGTCTCTATACCAATAATCTTTTACACAAAAAATGTCACAGATGTAATATGGTTTCTCTACAATCAAATACGGGCCGTCCACGGTGATGGATTTGGCAATAAACAACTCTTGAGATATATCAATCAGGCGTAGCGGAATAAATGAACAAAAGTACCTACGCCAGAAGATCGTATTCAAAGTTGTAACTATATTGGTTAAGTCTCTTTGAATGTGGATTGAAACCAATGAAATCCACTTCGCTCGGGAGGAGTGTGTAAATGTCATCTCAATTCGTTGAAATTGAAACCGTCCCTTAAGTTTCTTAGCGGGACGAAGCAGGAACTCGATGAGGGCTCATGTAGTTCCTGGGGGCTGTCTTGACCTTTTGAATTTATGACCACGCAGAGATCGGGCCGCGATCTCCGGCAGAATGCACTCTTGAGCGCATTTTGAGCGGCTTCGCGCGCTGTAAATCTCAGTGGCTACCTGGAGTGAAAAAGATGAAACGTAGAACGTTTCTTCAAGCCGCTCTTGCGTTCTCCTTTTGCGGTGGTGTCCAATCCGAAACGGCCGTTGCCAATGCTGCCGCGGGCAGGTTGACCACGATCGCTCGCAAGGTGTTCCATACCCGGGCAGGCAACAGATACAGGATCGTTTGGACCGCCAGCAGCACCGCCGGTACTTTCCGGGTTACCAAATCGGCGATTCGGTGGTTGCCGCCCAGGGCTGTTCAGTTCTCGCTATGAGAGGCGATATGCGAGCGCATTGTCGAAGTTGAGCGCGTTGACGTAGAGTTCGCGGGCGATGTTCTGGACGCCGTTGGCCCGCAGGATGTTGATCGCGAAGCTGCGGAACCGGGCGACGTGGGTGGGCTTGACGCGGGTTCGGCTGGCGTCCTCGCCGAACGTGACGTCGCGGACCCAATGGCTCCGGTTTTCAATCGCCCAGTGCCCCCGGACCGCCCGTCCGAACGCCTCGGCGCCGAGCGCGACCTGGCAGGCGTAGAACGAGACGTCCTCGGTGGCGTGCCACAGGCCTGACCTGGTGTCCTTGTGCCAGGTCAGGCGGGCGACGCGGGCGGCGCAGACGATTAGGCCGTCCCATTCGGCGTCGAGTTTGCCCCGGACATCGAAGGTCTCGACCGTGCGGGTCTCGTGGCGGCCGTGGCCCTTGGGATCAACGCTCCTGTGGCTTTCGGCCGGGGGCTGGGTGGCGGCGATGGCCTCGAGCGTGGCCAGCAGGGTCGGCTGGTTGGCCTTGACCTGGGCGAGCAACGCGTTGCCGGTGTCGCGGGCCGCCTCAAAGGTTTTTTTGACAGTGCAGCGCGTCGGCGGTGAACAGCACGCCGCTCAGGCCGAGCTCCGCGATCAGGCGCTGGGCCGCCGGGATCTCGTTGCTCTTGTCGTCGATCTCGCTGTGCGCCAGCAGGATCGCCGCCTCCGAGGCGAACGCGCTGAGCGCCTGGGCCGCCTTGCGGTCGTTGAGGTGGTCGAAGCTGCCCTTGAGCGTCTTGCCGTCGAGCGCGATCGCCGGCATCCCGCCCTCGGGGCGCGCCAGCAGGCTGGCGGCGTGCCGGCGGAACGCCCGCTCCAGGGCGTCGGCGTCGAGGTCCTGGAGCACGGTGCGCAGGGTGTTGACCGATGGCGCCCGCCTCAGGGCGACGCCGAACAGCTCGTTGAGCAACTCCCGGCGCTGCTCCAGGAAGACGATGATGCGGCGGTACGAGGTCGCGCCGGACAGCAGCGCCAGCACGGTGAACAGCAGCAGCGGCGCCAGCGGGTAGCGCTTGCCCGCCGCGCGCCGCGGATCGGGAACCTCGCCCAGGGCCGCGAGAAGCCGGCCGAACGGTACCATGGCAACCCCCAAGTCCAGGAATTGCCGAGCAAGGATTCACACATTCGCGCGAGATGGTAGACTCTTTCTACGCTGCTTCACACCCCGCCAGGACTCGCTGCGCGCGAGTCAGGCGCGCAACGGGGAGAACTGAACAGCCCTGGGTTGCCGCCCGTCCTGAGCAATCCGACCGTCATAGACTTGAATAAAGTTGCCGCTGACAAGAAGGTTTGGACATTCGGCGCGACGGAAGACGTGGTCTTTTTGCCAAAGTCTACGCCTTGGACTCATGACCGTCTCCAAACCATCGGCGGCCGGAACATCGTCTTGATCGGCGGAAAATTCGTTCCAAAATACTTTAGCAGCGCGGTCGGAACACTGAATTTTACCCGAAATTACGGCACGGTTTACATCGAAGGTGTTCATGTCGACCATGCCGGTGTCGGCTCGAAGGATGGAGTCGGCTATTTTCACGAGCCGGGTGCATCCAGTGGCAACTTCATCATGCAAAACTGCCGGATAGAAAACATCAGTGGTTCACAGAGCGGAACCCATGGCGACTGCTTCCAGCCGCAGGGGTCGGTCAAGAACCTGGGCTTCTATAACGTCACCGCGACGACGCATTACCAGGCCTTCATGCTGGAACCGAGGAACCAGCTTGGGTACTCGATCGGCACGATCACGATGGAGCGTGTCGAGGCAGCCAAACTTCCCGGCCCGGACAGACAGTCTTGGCTCTACTATTTCACCGAACCCGGCACTCCGATCTTCCCCATCACTTTCAAAGATGTCTACGTCACCGAGGCGCCCGGCCTGCCGGCCGAGTCCAACTTCGTGTATCCCCGCAAAGGCATGCCTGCGGGCGCGGTCCGGAATGGAGACAGGATCGCGTGGCCGCAACAGCCTTACAACGGCTACATCACTGTCGGCAGGAGAGGCTTCGTCAAGCCCGAGCAATGCGGCATCGGCTACGCCAGGGACGAGCCCGTCATCTGCCGGGAAGGCATCAGCTTCGTCAAAGGCGCGAACGCTTACGAATTCACGGCGATCTCGGACAAGACCTGTTTCGAATTGTTCCGGACGGGCAGCACCAACGTCACGGTCAAGGATATCGTCCTTCAGAATGGCGGATAGGCACCGCGGTTCATGGGGGAGCGAGACCCGGGAGCCTTGCGGCTCCCGGACCCGCGGTTCGGTCAGTTCTTCGCCTTGGCGAGCTCGTCGTTCAGCAGCTTGACCATCTCGGGGCTGGCGGCGGCGGAATGCTTCTCGATCACCGGCTGGGCCTTCTCGCGCAGCTTGGCGATTTCCTCCGGCGGCAGCTCGGTCACCTGCATGCCGTGGCCCTTCAGCTCGGCCAGGGCCTCGTCGCTCTGGCTCCGCGACGCCTGGCGCTGGAAGTCGCGCGCCTCGGCGGCGGCGTCCCGGATCACCTTGCGCTCGTCCTCGTTCAGCTTGTCCCAGGCCTTCTTGGAGATGATCACGATCTGCGGGTTGTAGATGTGCCGGGTCACCGCGAGATGGTCCTGGACCTCGTACATCTTGGCCGAGACGACGTTGCTGAACGGGTTCTCCTGGCCGTCCACCGTGCCGGTCTCCAGCGCGGTGTAGAGCTCGGGGTAGGGCATCGGCACGGGGTTGGCGCCCAGCGCGGTGAACAGGTCGATGAAGACCGGCGACTGGAGCACCCGGATCTTCAGGCCGGCGATATCGTCGGCCTTGGCGATCGGGCGGCGGTTGTTGGTCAGGTTGCGGAAGCCCAGCTCCCAGTAGCCGAGGCCGACGACGCCCTTGTCCGGCAGCGATTCCGCCAGCCTGGTCCCGAACGGGCCGTCCATGACGGCGTCGGCCTGTTCCGGCGTCTCGAACAGGAAGGGCAGGTCGACCAGCGAGAAGTCCTTGGACAGCCCGCCGAGCAGGCCGGCGTTCATCACCGACATCTCGACCGTGCCGCCCTGGAGCGCCGACAGCGTCTGCACGTCGCCGCCCAGCGTGCCGCCTGGGAACAGCCTGATCTTCATCTTGCCGCCGCTCTTCTCCTCGACCAGCTCGGCGAACTTCTCCATCCCCTGGACCTGGGGATGGCCCTTCTGGTTCTGCGCCGCGAACTTCAGGGTATGGCTGTTGATCTCGGCCGCGGCGGGCTGGGCCAGGACCAGGAGGCCGGGGAGCGCCAGGCAGGCGGCGAGCTTGGTGAATCGGGTGAGCATTTCTTTCGTTTCCTCCGGTTTATGATGGCGGTGTCAGCGCGCCGAGAAGAAGGCGGCCGGGACGGTGACGATCGACGGGAACAGGACCAGGAGCAGCAGGACCAGGAGCTGGGCCACCATGAAGGGCCAGACACCCTTGATGACGTCCTCCATGCTGATCTTCGAGACGCCGGCCACGACGTTCAGGACGGTGCCGACCGGCGGGGTGATCAGGCCGATGGCGTTGTTCATGATGAACAGCACGCCGAAATAGACCGGGTCGATGCCCGCCTGCTTGATCACCGGCATCAGCACCGGCGTCAGGATCAGGATGGTCGGCGTCATGTCCATGGCGGTGCCGACCACGACGACCAGCAGCATGATCGCCAGAAGCAGCAGCGTCGGGCTGTCCATCAGCGGTTCCAGCAGGTCGGTGACCATGCCGGGCAGGTCCGCGACGGTGATCATCCAGGCCGAGACCATGGCCGCTGCGACCAGGAACATCACGACCGAGGTGGTCTTGGCGGCGGTCAGGAACACGTCGTACAGGTCGCTGGGCTTCAGCTCGCGGTAGACGACGGTGGCGACGAAGAGCGAGTAGACGGCGGCGACGACGGCCGCTTCGGTCGGGGTGAAGATGCCGAACTTCAGGCCGAAGATGATGATCAGCGGCAGCATCAGGGCCCACAGGCTGTCGATCAGCGCCCGCATCATTTCCTTCCCGGAGGCGCGGGGCGGCGTGGTGAGCGTTTCCTTGCGGACCACCAGCGCCCATGTCACGACCAGCGCCAGGCCCAGCAGGATGCCCGGGACGATGCCGGCCAGGAACAGCTTGGTGATCGACACGTTGCCGGCGACGCCGAACATGATCATCCCGATGCTGGGCGGGATGATCGGGGCGATGATGCCGGCCGACGCCACGAGGCCGCCCGACCGCGCCTTGTCGTGGCCGGCCCGGACCATCATCGGCACCAGCAGGGCCGACAGCGCCGCGGCGTCGGCGACCGCCGAGCCCGACAGGCTGGCCAGGATGCAGGCGGCCAGGATCGCGACATAGCCCAGGCCGCCCCGGATATGGCCGACCAGCGTCATCGCCAGCGTGACGATCCGCTTGGACAGGCCGCCGACATTCATGATCTCGCCGGCCAGCATGAAGAAGGGCACCGCCATCAGCGGGAAGCTGTCGGCGCCGTTGATCACGTTCTGCGCCACGATCTGGGCATCGAACAGGTCGAGATTGTACATCAGCGCCACGCCGCACAGCAGCAGCGCGAAGGCGATCGGCATGCCGAGCGCCATGGACCCCAGCAGGGACCCCAGGAAGATCGTGATGGTCATCGCGGGTGCCCCTTATTTCCTGGTCGTCGAGGTTGCCGGCGCGGTGCCCGCGGCCAGCGGGACGGGCTGGCCGTGGTGCCCGGCCATCCCCTCCAGCTCTTCCAGTTCCTCGGACTCTCGGACCATGACCAGGTCGGCCTCGGTCGCCTTGCCGGTGGCGACGATGTAGAGGTTGTAGAGCAGGATCAGCAGGGCGGAGACGCCGAAGACCACGCCGACGCCGTAGAACAGGCCCATGGAGAAGCCGGTGGCGGGGGCCGCGACGTCGATGTTGATCAGGGTCTGCTGCCAGCTGCCGTCGAGCATCAGCCAGGTCGCGTAGAGCATCAGCAGATGGCTGACCACCAGGCAGACCTTCTTGCCGAGGCTGGGAAGCCGGCGGACCAGGATGTCGACGCCGAGATGGCCGTGCTCCTTCAGGGCGACGATCGCGCCCAGGAAGGTCAGCCAGACGAACAGCAGGCGCGAGATCTCCTCCGACGCCGTGATGCCCATGTTGAAGCCGTAGCGAAGCACCACGTTGCCGAACACCAGCACCACCATCGCCGCGAGGCACAGCGTGATGACGATCTTGAGCAGCGTGAAATAGCCTTGGACTATCTTGTTCATTGTCTCCTCCCTCCGAAGTCGGATCGTGCCGGAGTCGGCATTTGGGCCGGCCTGCCGTCGGTCTCCCGATTCAGTGTACAGCGCGGCGGCCTACATCGAGGCGAAATGCCCGCGCATGCGTTCGGCATCCGGCCGGACGCCGGTGATCAGCTCGAACGCGCCGACCGCCTGGAAAACCGCCATCCCGCCGCCGTCCAGCGTGCGGCAGCCCAGGCCGCGGGCGACCCGCAGCAGTTCCGTTTCCAGGGGAAAATAGACGATCTCCGCGACCCAGAGGGCCGGGTGGAGGAACTCCGCCGGCAGGGGCAGCCCGGGCAGCTTGGCCATGCCGGTCGGCGTGCAGTGGATCAGCCCGCAGGATTCGGCGACGTCCTTCGCCAGATCGGTGCCGGCCACGGCCCGGCCCTCGCCGAAGCGGGCGGACAGTTCGGCGGCGAGACCGGCGGCGCGGGACCGGTCCCTGTCGAAGATCGACAGCCGGCCGACTCCCAGCGCCAGCGCCGCATGGGCGACCGCGGCGCCGGCGCCGCCCGCGCCCAGCTGCACGGCGGTGTCGCGCTTCACGTCGGGCAGGCCGCGCCGGAAGCTCTCCGCGAAGCCCCACCAGTCGGTGTTGTGGCCGTGGCTCCTGCCGTCCCGGAACACGACCGTGTTGACCGCGCCCAGCTGGCGGGCGTCGTCGGACAGCTCGTCCAGCAGAGGGATGATCGCCTGCTTGCAGGGATACGTGACGTTCAGGCCGTCGAAGCCCATGCGCCGCGCCGCCTGGACGAGGTCGGGCAGCGCTTCCGGGCCGAGGCCGAGCTTGTCGATGTCGATCAGCCGGTAGACGTAGCGCATGCCCTGCTCGGCGCCCTCGCGCTCGTGCATGGACGGCGTGCGGGACGCCTGGATGCCGGCGCCGATCAGGCCCGCGAGGAACGAGGGGTGGTTCGATGCTGTCATCGGGTGCTCCAGGCAAGGCGGCATGGGCCGGGCGCGGCGGCATCGGGACGGCTTTCCCGGGATGCGCTGGTGGCCGCGGCTGAAGTTCCTCCCGAACCGCCTGTTATTCTTCTCGCCCGAAAAATGAACCGACCGGTACATTCCTGTCAAGCAAAAATGTACGAACCGGAACGTTCAATAAACTACCTCCGTGTCAGGGCGGAGTAGCTGCCCGCGGCGATGACGATGCCGGCCCCGACCAGGGTCCATGCGTCCGGGAGGTCTCCGAACACCAGGTATCCGATGATCACGGCCCAGAGCAGCAGCGTGTAGCTGAACGGCTGGGTCACCGCGACCGGCGCCATCTGGAGGGCCCGGATCAGCAGGAAATGGCCGGCGCCGCCCAGAACCGCCGCCGCCATGAACAATGGCCAGTGCGCCGGCTCCGGCATCCGCCACTGCAGCAGCGCCGGAACGGAAATCACCACGGCGCCGATGACGATCTGCCACAGCAGGCTGGTCTCGGCGGCATCGACCCGCCCGACCAGACGGGTGAGCACTTGGTAGAGGGCGTAGAGCAGGACGGCGGCCAGCACCATCAGCGTCGCCGGCTGGACGACCCCCAGGCCGGGGCGAAGCACGATCACGGCGCCCACGAAGCCGGCGGCGATCGCGGCCCATTGCCGGAGCCCGGCCCGCTCCCCCAGCAGCGGCACCGAGAGGGCGGCGACCACCAACGGCGTCAGCGCCACCACCGCATGCACGTCCGCCAGGGGCAGCCGCCCGAACGCCCAGATGACCATGCCGATCTCGACGGCGAGCAGAAGCGCCCGGGCGCACTGGATCCAAGGGCGCTGGGAATGGGCGACGCGGCCGATCCGGCGCGGCGGGATCACCACCAGCAGCAGCGGCACCGTGAACAGGTATCGCAGCCACAGCACCTGGGGCGCCGAGTAACGGACGCTGAGATACTTGCTGACGGCATCCATCAGCCCGAACAGCAGCATCGCCGCGAGCGTGATGGCGATGCCCCGGAGTTCCCGGGAACCCGGGGCATCGCCTGGGGAAGGTGTCTGCACGATGTTTTCCTGATGTTGACGGACGTGTCCCGCGGGCCGGCTGGGATCGACGGGTCGGAGGGAAACCGCCCCGCAGACGGGAACATGCTTCCGCATGCCCCCTTTTTTCGCTTGTAGCATAATGGACCGACTGGTAATCCTATTACCAGGAATGTACGAACTAGAACGTTCAAAACCGGACCGCCGGCCAGCTCCAGTATTCGGGTATGCAAAGTCGGTCAAGTCCGGCGGCCGGGATGCCGACTGAACCAGCGCCCCGCGCCGCTGTTGACAAGATCGAGGCCCGGACATCGCGCGGCGCCCAAGCAAGAACAGACATCCAGGAGGGGGAAGAATCCATGTCCAGACCCGTCGTCATCGCCGTCGCCATCACCGGATCGGTGCCGCGCAAGAAGGACAATCCGGCGGTGCCGGTGACCCCGTCGGAACAGGTGGAATCGACCCACGAGGCGTTCGAGGCGGGAGCAAGCCTGGTCCATGTCCATGTGCGCAACCCGGACGAGACGCCGTCCTCCAGCCCGGAGCTGTTCGCGCAGGTCCAGGAAGGCATCCGCAAGCACTGTCCCGGCATGATCGTCCAGTTCTCGACCGGGGGGCGCGGGCGCGACCAGGCGGCGCGCGGCAGCGCCCTGTACCTGAAGCCGGACATGGCGTCGCTGTCCACCGGCTCGGTCAATTTCCCGACCATCGTCTACGAGAACGCGCCCGCGCTGGTGACCGACCTCGCCACCCGGATGAAGGAGAACGACATCCGGCCGGAGATCGAGATCTTCGACCTGTCGCATATCCACGGCGCCCGGCGGCTGATCGACGAGGGGCTGATGAGCAGCCGGCCGCATGTGCAGTTCGTCATGGGCGTCAAGAACGCGATGCCGGCCGACGAGCGCCTGCTGGACATCCTGCTGGGCGAGTTGAAGCGGGTGATCCCCGAGGCCACCTGGACGGCTGCCGGGATCGGGCGCTTCCAGAACGAGGTGATGCGCTGGGTGCTGGAGCGCGGCGCCGACGGCGTGCGCACGGGCCTGGAGGACAATATCCGCATCGCCAAGGACCGGCTGGCCCGGAGCAATGCCGAGCTGGTCCAGGTCGCCGCCGAACTTTGCGCGAACAACGGCGCCCGGCCCGCGACCGTGGAAGAGGCCAGGCGGATGCTCGACATCCGCGCCGCCTGACGGCCGGAGGAGTTTCGCGATGGACCGGCTCCTCACCCCGCTGTTCGCCTCGGCCGAAGCCGCCCGGCTGTTCGATGCCCGCGCCCGGCTCCAGGGCATGCTCGACTTCGAGGCGGCCCTCGCCCGGGCGGAGGCCGCCGCCGGTGTGATCCCCGCGGCGGCGGTCGCGAGCATCGCCGCCCAGTGCCGGGCCGACCTGTTCGACCTGGACGAGCTGGCGGAGGCCACGGCGAAGGCGGGCAACCCGGCGATACCCATGGTCAAGCGCCTGACCGCCCTGGTCGGGGCCGCCGACGCCGAGGCGGCGCGCTTCGTCCACTGGGGCGCCACCAGCCAGGACGCCATGGACACCGGCCTGGTGCTCCAGCTCCGCGCGGCCATCGGGGTGATCGAGGCCGACCTGGACCGGCTGACCGGCACCCTGGCCGACCTGGCCCTCCGGCACCGCCTGACGCCGCTGGTCGGGCGGACCTGGTTGCAGCACGCGCTGCCCGTCACCTTCGGCCTCAAGGCCGCGGGCTGGCTGGACGCGCTCCAGCGCCACCGGGACCGGCTGGAGGAGCTGCGCCCGCGCCTGCTCACGCTCCAGTTCGGCGGGGCCGCCGGCACGCTGGCGGCGCTGGGCGACCGCGGGCTGGACGTGGCCGCCGCCCTGGCGGACGACCTGGACCTGACGCTTCCGGCGACGCCCTGGCACGCCGAGCGCGACCGCATCGTCGAGTTCGCCGCTTGGCTCGGCATGCTGGCCGGCACGCTGGGCAAGATCGCGCGCGACGTCTCGCTGCTGATGCAGACCGACGTGGGCGAGGCGTTCGAGCCGGCCGGGGCGGGCAGGGGCGGCTCCTCCACCATGCCGCACAAGCGCAATCCCGTGACGGCCGCGTCGGTGATCGCCGCCGCGACCCGCGCGCCGGGCCTGGTCGCGACCCTGTTCGCGGCAATGCCGCAGGAGCACGAGCGCGGCCTGGGCAACTGGCACGCGGAATGGGTCGCCCTGCCGGACCTCGCCATGACCGTCATGGGGGCGCTCGCCCAGACGGCCGACATGCTTCCCGGCCTGGAAGTGGATGCCGGCCGCATGCGCTCCAACCTGGACGCGACCCATGGCCTGATCATGGCGGAGGGCGTCATGATGGCGCTCGGCGCGCGGATCGGCCGCCTCCAGGCCCACGAACTGGTCGAGCACGCCACCCGCAAGGCCGTCGCCGAGGGCCGGCACCTGCGCGACGTGCTGGGCGACGATCCGGCCGTGACGGAGCTGATCGACGCGGCGGGGCTGGACCGTCTGTTCGATCCCGCCGGTTATACCGGGCAGGCCGGCGCCTTCGTGGACCGGGTCACGGAACGACGCAAGCAACGATAGAAGCCAAGGAAGGGAGGAACCCATGCCCCACGTCACCACCGGGGACGGGACCCGGATCCACTATCGGTTCGACGGAGCCGAGGGGAGCCCGGTCCTGCTGCTGTCCAATTCGCTCGGCACCGTCCTGGAGATGTGGGATCCCCAGATGCCCGCCCTGGCCGAGCGGTTCCGCGTGCTGCGCTACGACAGCCGGGGCCATGGCCGCTCCGACGCGCCGGCGGGTCCCTACACCATCGAGCGGCTGGGCCGCGACGCGGTCGAGCTGCTGGACGCGCTGGACATCGACAGGGTCCTGTTCTGCGGCCTGTCCAAGGGCGGCATGGTCGGCCAGTGGCTGGGCGTCAACGCGCCGGAGAGGATCGGGCGCCTGGTGCTCGCCAACACGTCCGCCTTCATCGGCTCGCCCGAAGTCTGGAACGCCCGCATCGAGACGGTCAGGCGGGACGGCATGGCCGCGATCGTGCCCGGAGTGATCGACCGCTGGTTCACGCAGCACTTCCGGAAGGCCGATCCCGCCGCCGTGGAGCGGATCGCCGCCATGCTGCGCGATACCCCGCCGGAAGGCTACGCCGCCTGCTGCGCGGCGGTGCGCGACATGGACCAGCGCGCCGACATCGCCGGCATCGCCGTGCCGACGCTGGTGATATCCGGGACCCACGACCTGGCGACGCCGCCGGCCCAGTCGCAGCTGATCGCGGCGGCCATTCCCGGGGCGGCGCTGGTCGACCTGGACGCGGCGCACCTGTCCAACGTCGAGCAGGCCGACCTGTTCACCCGCAACCTGATCGGGTTCCTCCAGATGACGGAGACCAAGCATGGATGACCGTGAACGCTACGACCGGGGCATGGAGGTGCGCCGCGCGGTCCTGGGCGATGCCCATGTCGACCGCTCCCTGGGCCGCCGCACCCCGTTCAACGAGGAGTTCCAGGATCTCATCACCCGCTATGCCTGGGGGGAGATCTGGACCCGGCCGGGCCTGCCGCGCCACACCCGGAGCTGCATGACCCTGTCCATGATGGCGGCGCTGGGCCACTGGGAAGAGTTCGCCATGCATGTCCGCGCGGCCTTCAACAACGGCCTGACCCGCGACGACATCAAGGAAGTGCTGCTCCAGATCGGGATCTATTGCGGCGTCCCGGTCGCGAACCACGCCTTCCAGATCGCGCAGGAGGTCTTCGACACCATGGAGGGAGGGAGACCATGAAACCGAATACGGAATATACCCGGCGGGACTGGAGCAGCCACCCGCCCTACATCGTTCCGGACTACAAGTCGACGCTGCTGCGCGGTCCGACCAAACCGCTGGTTCCGCTGCCGCACGGCCTGTCGGAGCTGACCGGCCCGGTGTTCGGCCACGACAGCGTCGGCCCGCTCGACCACGACCTGACGCGGAACGGCGTCCGGAACGGCGAGCCGCTGGGCGAGCGCATCATCGTCACCGGCCGGGTGATGGACGAGGCCGGCCGCCCAGTGCCGCACAGCCTGATCGAGGTCTGGCAGGCCAACGCCGCCGGCCGCTACATCCACCGCTGGGACCAGCACGACGCCCCGCTCGACCCCAACTTCTTCGGCGGCGGCCGCACCGTCACCGACGCCGAGGGCCGCTACCGCTTCGTCACGATCAAGCCCGGAGCCTATCCCTGGGGCAACCACCACAATGCCTGGCGGCCCAACCACATCCATTTCTCGCTGTTCGGCCCCAGCTTCGTCACCCGCCTGGTCACGCAGATGTACTTTCCCGGCGACCCGCTGCTGGCGTTCGACCCGATCTACCAGGGCATCCCGGAGAAGTCGCGCGAGCGGCTGGTGTCGCGCTTCTCGCTCGACGTGACCGAGCCGATGCAGGCCCTGGGCTACGAGTTCGACATCGTGCTGCGCGGCCCGCGCGCCACCCCGACCCACGAGGACTGAGCCATGCCCGAGCAGACCCCCTCGCAGACGGTTGGACCCTATTTCGCCTACGGGCTGGTCCCGGAATCCTACGGCCGGCCCGGCATCGCCGGGGGCCGGATCGGCGACGAGCGATCGCCGGGCGAGCGCATCGTGGTGACCGGGCGCGTGATCGACGGCGCCGGCAACCCGGTGATAGACAGCCTGGTCGAGGTCTGGCAGGCCGACGCCGAAGGCCGCTACGACCATCCGGCCGACGGCCGGGGCGCCGACTTCCACGGCTTCGCCCGCGTGGGTACAGACGGGAGCGGCGCCTTCCGGATCGAGACGATCAAGCCGGGGCAGGTAGCCGGGGCGGATGCCCGGCCGCAGGCGCCGCACCTGAACGTGACGGTGTTCGCCCGCGGGCTGCCCGACCACGCCTACACGCGAATATATTTCGGCGACGAGGCCGAGGCCAACGCGGCCGACATGGTGTTAAACCTGGTAGAGCCGGCCCGGCGCGGCACCCTGGTCGCCCGGCGCGAGGACACCGCCGGCGGGCCGGTCTACCGCTTCGACATCCACCTCCAGGGCGACGCCGAGACCGTCTTCTTCGACGCCTGATCCGGCGCGCCCATCCTCCAGGGGAATCACGACTTGGAAAATATCGATCTTTGGTCACAACTCGCGGCGCTGGGGCAGGTCATCGCCATCGACCTGGTGCTGGCCGGCGACAACGCCATCGTGGTCGGCATGGCCGCCGCCGCGGTTCCGATGGAGCAGCGCCGCAAGGTCATCTTCTGGGGCATCGGCGCCGCCATCGGGCTGCGCATCTTCTTCGCGCTGATCACCACCCAACTCCTCGCGATCATCGGGCTGACGCTGGCCGGCGGCGTGCTGCTGCTGTGGGTCTGCTGGAAGATGTACCGCGAGCTCCGCTCCCACGGGAGGGACGAGGTGGCGCCCGACGAGGCGATGGATGCCAAGGCCGCGGTCGCCGCCGGGGGCGTCACCTTCGGCGCCGCGATCTGGCAGATCGTCGTCGCCGACGTGTCCATGTCGCTGGACAACGTGCTGGCGGTCGCCGGCGCCGCCAAGGACCATCCGACCATCCTGGTGATCGGGCTCCTGCTGTCCGTGGTGCTGATGGGCGCCGCCGCCAACATGATCGCCCACGTGCTGCACAAGCACCGCTGGATCGGCTGGGTCGGCCTGCTGATCATCACCTACGTCGCGCTCGACATGATCTGGCGGGGCAGCCGGGAGGTGCTCGCGCACACCGCCTGGCTGACCTGAAGTACACCCCGGAATACCAAATAGCGGCGTCTCCCTGCGGGACGCCGGGCAGGCGAACGCGGTTCACGACAGGAGCGGGGCGAAACGACCCGCTCCAAGGGAGCCCCGAACCAGGGAGCCCCGAACCAGGGAGCCCCAACTAGGGAGAACGTGACCAATGGACGAACACCTGATCCAGAGCGCCCTCGACTATCACCGCTTTCCCAATCCGGGCAAGATCTCGATCACGCCGACCAAGGACATGACCAACCAGCGCGACCTGGCGCTGGCCTATTCGCCGGGCGTGGCGTTCGCCTGCACCGCCATCGAGAAGGACCCGATGGAAGCCCGGAACCTGACCTCCCGGGGGAACCTTGTCGCGGTGATCAGCAACGGGACCGCGGTGCTGGGCCTGGGCAACATCGGCGCGCTCGCCAGCAAGCCGGTCATGGAAGGCAAGGGCTGCCTGTTCAAGAAGTTCGCCGGGATCGACGTGTTCGACATCGAGGTCGGCGAGACCGACCCCGACAAGCTGGTCGAGATCATCGCCAGCCTGGAGCCGACCTTCGGCGGCATCAACCTGGAAGACATCAAGTCGCCGGAATGCTTCACCATCGAGCGCAAGCTGCGCGAGCGCATGAAGATCCCGGTCTTCCACGACGACCAGCACGGTACCGCGATCGTGACCGCCGCCGCCATCCTCAACGGGCTGAAGGTGGTCGGGAAGAAGATCGGGGACGTCAAGCTGGTCTGCTCGGGCGCCGGCGCCGCGGCGCTCGCCTGCCTTGACCTGCTGGTCGGGCTGGGCCTGCGGCGGGAGAACGCCTTCGTCACCGACAGCAAGGGCGTGATCTACAAGGGCCGCACCCAGTCGATGGACGACAACAAGGCGCGCTACGCCCAGGCGACCGAGGCGCGCACGCTGGCCGACGTGATGCCGGGCAGCGACATCTTCCTGGGCCTGTCCATGGCCGGCGTGCTGAAGCCCGAGATGGTCCGGGGCATGGCCGACCGCCCGCTGATCCTGGCGCTCGCCAACCCCGAGCCTGAGATCCGGCCGGAACTGGCGAAGGAGGTCCGGCCCGACGCCGTGATCGCGACCGGCCGGTCCGACTATCCGAACCAGGTCAACAACGTCCTGTGCTTCCCCTTCATCTTCCGCGGCGCGCTGGACGTCGGCGCCACGACCATCAACGAGGAGATGAAGCTGGCCGCGACACAGGCGATCGCCGCCATCGCCGAGGCCGAGCCGTCCGACGTGGTGGCGTCGGCCTACGGCACGCAGGAGCCGTTCGGGCCGGACTACCTGATCCCGCGGCCGTTCGATCCCCGCCTGATCACGTCGGTGGCGCCGGCCGTCGCCGAGGCCGCGATGCGGACCGGGGTGGCGACCCGGCCGATCGCCGACATGAAGGCGTACCGCGACCAGCTCGGCGGCTTCGTCTACCGTTCCGGCACCGTGATGCAGCCGGTCTTCGCCGCCGCGGCGGAGATCACCAAGCGGGTCTGCTACGCCGAGGGCGAGGACGACCGGGTGCTGCGCGCGGCGCAGGTCGTGGTGGACGAGAAGCTGGCGCGCCCGATCCTGGTCGGCCGCTCCCAGGTCATCGTGCAGAAGGTCCGCGAACTCGGCCTTCATATCGAGCCGGGCCGCGACTACGACATCGCCGACTTCGACGACGACGGCATGATCTCGGAGGCGGCAGAGCTCTACTACCAGCTTCGGCGCCGGCACGGCCTGGCGCGCAATTACGCGGCGACCGAGATGCGCCGCAATACCACGCTGATCGGGGCGGCCCTGGTGCGGCAGGGCAAGGCCGACGGATTGATGTGCGGGACCTCCGGCCCCTACGAGGCCCACCTGAAATATGTCAGCGAGCTGATCGGGCTTCAGAAGGACTGCCGCAACTTCGCCGCCATGAACCTGCTGATGCTGCCCAGGCACACGCTGTTCATCTGCGACACCTACATCAACCCCGAGCCGACCGCGGAGGAGATCGCCGCGATGACGCTTCTCGCCGCGACGGAGGTCCGGCGGTTCGGCCTGACGCCGCGGGCGGCGTTGCTGTCCCATTCCAGCTTCGGCAGCGCCGACACCCCGTCGGCCCGGAAGATGCGCGCCGCCCTGGCCCTGATCCAGAAGATGGCTCCGGACCTGGAGGTGGACGGCGAGATGCACGCCGACGCGGCGCTCAACCGCAACATCCTGGAGCGCGTGTTCCCGGACGGGCGGCTGACCGGAGAGGCGAACCTGCTGATGATGCCCAACATCGACGCCGCCAACATCACCTTCAACGCGCTGAAGGCCGTGGCGGGGCAGGGCGTCACGGTCGGCCCGATCCTGCTGGGGGCGGCCCAGCCGGTCCATATCCTGACCCCCACCAGCACCGTCCGCCGCATCGTCAACATGACCGCGCTGACCGCCGTGGACGCCGGCATGCAACTCGGCGACCTGCCGATGGCGGCGGAGTAGCGCCGACGAGGGAAACCAGGGTCGGACCCCCATTTCCCAAGGGCGTTCTGTTTCAAAGGCCTTCCGGGGAAATGGGGGTCCGACCCCGGTTCCCCGGATCCAGCGAATCGTGTTACGTTCAGCCGCACTAACCAGTTCGTTCAGCGGCCTGGACTATCTATAGGAACTTGGAATGGATCTTCCGGAAGACGTGGCGCTCAAGGAAAAACCCCGAACCCCAACGCGCAAGAACGATCCCGAGCGCACCAAGCAGGACATCCTGGCCGTCGCCACGAAGGAATTCGCCGACCACGGGCTGGCCGGCGCCCGCGTGGACGCGATAGCGGCGCGCACGCGCACGACCAAGCGGGCGATCTATTACTATTTCGGCAGCAAGGAAGGGCTCTACGCCGCCGTCCTGGAAAAGGCCTACGGCGACATCCGGGCGATCGAGAGCGAGCTTCACCTGGAAGACCTGGAGCCGGAGCAGGCGGTCCGCCGGCTGATCGATTTCACCGTCGACTACCACGACGCCAATTCCGACTTCGTCCGGCTGGTCAGCATCGAGAACATCCACCGGGGCGAGCATATCGCCGCGTCGGAGCGGATCCGCAACCTGAACGTCCCGATCATCCAGAGCATCGCGTCGATCGTGGAGCGCGGCCGGCGGGAGGGTATCTTCAAGACCGGCATCGACCCGGTCGACCTGCACATGATGATCAGCGCCTTCTGCTTCTTCCGCGTCTCCAACCGCTACACCTTCGGCGCGATCTTCCGCCAGGACTTCTCCGAGGCCGAGACCAAGGAGAAGCACAAGCGGATGATCGCCGACGCCATCGTCAGCTGGATCAGGGCGGGCGCGTAGCCAGCCCCGCGGTGGCGCGGCGGGACACCTCGAAGACGGGGACGGGGTCCCGCTTGCCCTTGAGCGTGACCGGCGGCAGCCGGACCGTCTCGAACTCGGCGCAGTCCCGGATCGCCTGCTGGACGGTCTCGCTCAGGAGGATGTTGCCCGGCTTGGCGTGGGAGCACAGCCGGGCCGCGAGGTTCACATTGTCGCCCAGCACCGTGTAGTCCATCCGGTCCAGACTGCCCATGGCACCCATCACGACCTCCCCGGCATGGAGGCCGATGCCCACGGAAAGCTTCCAATCCGGATGCCGGGCGCTCAGGGAGGCGATCTCCTCCTGGATGTCCAGGGCGGCCCGGACGGCGTTCGCCACCATCTCGTCGCCCTGGAACACGGCGAGGAGCTGGTCGCCGACATATTTGTCCACGTCGCCGTGGTGCCGCTGCACGATCTCCGCCTGATGCTGGAAGTAGAAGTTGAGCATCTCGACCACCGTCTCGGGATCGACCCGCTCGGCGAAGGCGGTGTAGCCCCGGATGTCGGAGAACAGCATGGCGACGCGCTGGCGCTCGCCGCCCAGCTTGATCCCGCCGTCGGAATTGCGGATCGCCAGCATGGTGCCGCCGGAGACGAACTTCTGAAGGTGGAACCGTTCGTTGAGGCCGACCACCATGGCGTTGATCCGCTGGGCCAGGTCGCCGATCTCGTCCCGGGAATGCACGTCCTGCACGCGCACCTGGAAATTGCCTCGGGCGACTTCCCCGGCGACGCGGTCGATCTCGATGATCGGCCGGCTGATCCGGAAGGCGAGCAGGATCGACCCGGCGACGGCGACGGCGACGCCGGCCAGCACCCAGTGGAAAAGGCTTCCGATCATGCGGTCCACGGCGAGATAAGCGTCCTCCTGGCGTTTCTCGACCATCACGACCCAGTCGAACGGGCGGGGGAAGGCGTAGGCGCCCAGCATCGCCTGGCCGTCCGGCCGGACATAGGGTCCGGCGGCGATCGTCCTGTTGCCTGTCCTCAGCAGGTCCAGCGCCTCCGCCGCCATGGCGACGCCGCCCAGGTCGTCGCGCCGGGGGTCGAACACCCGGCGGCCCTCCCGGTCCACGACGGTGATGAAGCCGGTCTTGGCGAACGGGTGATTCTCCAGGAAGCGCCGCGTGCGGTCCAGATCGATCCGGACGGACAGGACCGCCGGCGCCCCGGCGAAGCGGGAGCGCAGCGGCAGCACGATGGTCGCCAGCCAGTCGTCGGTCGCGGCCACATGGCTGACGTCGCCCACATGGAACTCGCCGCTGTCCACGGCGGCCCGGATCGCCTGCTCCGGCAGGCGCAGCACCTTCAGGGGGTCGATGCCGGAATCGGAAAGGCGCTTGGCGAACAGGCCGTTGGTCACCACCACCGGGACCGGGGCTCCCTCCACCGTGATCTGGAGGGCCGCGAACTCGGGCAGGTCGTTGATGCCCAGGGTCAGCAGGGCGATCTTCTCCGGCACGCCGAGCCGCTGGTCGTCGAGCGCGTTGCGGATCAGCAGCAGCGGGGCCAGCCAGGTCCGTTCGGCCCGGTCGTTGATCTCCGTCACGATCTGTTCCGCCGTGGCGGCCAGATCGCCGTTGGCCGAGCTTTTCAGCTCGTCCTGGACGATCCGGACCATGCTGCGGCCCGCCACCAGCAGCGGCACGACCGCGATGGCGATCGCGAAGACCAGGAGCTTGTTGCGCAGGCTTATCTGCACCGGATGCTCCCGCCGCTCCGGTCAGCGCCGCGCCGTGGCGCCGTCGCGCTCGGCGACGGTTTCCTCGTGGCCGCGCACGGTGACGGTCAGCCCGCCCTCGGACACCCCGCAGGCCTGCCCCGAACGGTCCCGGACCGCGACGCGGACCTTGTAGACTCCGGGCCGGGCGAAGGCGTGGCGGAGCTTCTCGCCGGTGCGGGTCGTCCCGTCCCCCAGGTCCCAGACATAGTCGAGCGCCGAGCCGTCCGGATCGGCCGAGGCGGAGGCGTCGAACAGCACGTCGTCATGGGCTCCTCCCGCGAAGGCCTCCCGGTCGGTGCCGGCCTCGACGACCGGGGGGGCGTTGACATGGACCCGGGCCACGTCCTCCGCCACCGCGCAGGGCGAGCCGGAATCGTCGGTCACCGACAGGCGGACCGGGTAGAGGCCGGGCTGGGCGAAGCTGTGGCTCACCTTGGCCCCCGTGGCCTGGGTCCCGTCGCCGAAGTCCCAGCGGTACTCCACCAGCTTGCCGTCCCAGTCGATCGACCCGGAGGCGTCGAACGCGACCGGGGTTCCGGGGCAGGTGCCGCGGTCCGGCCCGGCCGAGGCTTCCGGGGGCCGGTTCACGTGCAGCGCATGGGCGGCGCTGCGTCGGCTGTTGGCGAGCCCCGCGCCGTCGTCGGCGACCAGCCGGACATGGTAGGTGCCTGGATCGGCGTAGGTGTGGGAGATGTCGGCCCCTTCGGCCCGGGAGCCGTCGCCCAGGTCCCATTCGAACCGCGCCAGGGCGCCGTCGGCATCCTTCGACCCGGCGGCGCTGAGCGCCACCGGCCGGCCGAAGCAGGCGCCGCCGGCCACGGCGATGGCGGGTTCGGGCGCCGCGTTGACGGTCACGGTGGCGATGTCGGTGACGACGCTGTTGGCCACGCCGGCGTCGTCGGTCACGGTCAGCGTGACCTTGTACGTGCCGCTCTCGGCGTAGCGGTGCCGCGCCGCCATGCCGGTGCCGGTGGTGCCGTCGCCGAAGTCCCACTCGTAGCGGGTCACCGCGCCGTCCGGGTCGGCGGAGAGGGAGCCGTCGAAGCCGACCTCCTCCCGCGTCGCGACGGACCGGTCGGGGCCGGCGTCCGCCACCGGCGGGGCGTTGGCGATGATCCGGTGCTGGACCGTCACGGCGCTGCACGACGTCGCCTCCGCCGCGGGCTGCACGGACAGGGTCGCGACATAGGGGCCGGGCTGGGCGTAGATGTGCTCGACCTCGGCTCCTTCCGCCGCCGTGCCGTCGCCGAAGTCCCAGCGATAGGCCGCGATGCCGCCCTCGGTCCCTGCCCTGAAGGCGGCGGGGGCGCCGACCGGGACGCGGGCCGGCGCGTCGATGCTCGCCACCGGGGCGGCGGCGACCTGGACCGCCAGTTCGTCGGTGTCGGTGTTGTCGCACTGGCCGCCGCGGTCGCCCTCGATGGTCAGCAGCACGCGGTAGCTTCCCGGCCGGCGGAAGACATGGACGGGGCTCTCGCCGCCGCCCGTGTTGCCGTCGCCGAAGTCCCAGGTGAAGCGGTTGACCACCCCGTCGAAGTCGCGCGACCGGGAACCGTCGAAATGCACCTCGGTGTTGGCGCAGACCATACGGTCCGGCCCGGCCTCCGCGATCGGGGATTCGTCCACGACGACCACCAGCCGGTCGGTGTGGCTGGCCCGGTCGAAGCCGGACTCGTCCCGCACCGTCAGGGTCACGGGATAGACCGCGCCGGAGCGGTAGGTCTTGGTCGGGTTGACAGTGTCGGCCCCGGTGCCGTCGCCGAAGTCCCAGCCGTAGCGCAGCAGCCCGCCGTCGGGGTCGAACGACTTGCTGCCGTCGAACAGCACCACGTCGCCGGCGCAGACCTGCCGGTTGGCACCCGCGACCGCGACCGGCGGCTGGTTGATGGTCACCGTGATCGCGGTCGAGGCCCGGGCGTTGGCGAGGCCCGTGCCGTCGTCCACCGTGAGGGTCACGGGGTAGGCGCCACCCTCGGCATAGGCATGGGTGACCCGCTCCCCGCCCGCCGGTTCGGAACCGTCGCCGAAGTCCCAGCGGAAGGTCAGGGGATCGCCGTCGGCGTCGGCGGAGGACGAGGCGTCGAAGTCGATGACCGTGGTGCCGCTGACGATGTCGGGACCGGCCGACGCGACCGGCGCCGCGTTGATCCGGATCGCCACCGTGTCCTGGGCGGTGCCGTTGAGCGCGCCGGAGGAGTCGGTCACGGTCAGCCGGGCGGTGTAGCTGCCGGGCTTGTCGAACCGCCGCGCCGTGGCGCAGGTCTCCGCCCGGGTCTCCGTGTCGCTGAAAGTCCAGCGGTACGCCGCCAGCGGGCCGTCGGCGTCGAAGGAGCTGCAGCCGTTCAGCCTGACCTCTTCGCCGGGCGCCGCCCTGCGGTCCGGGCCGGCGTCGGCGACCGGTTCGGCGTTGACGAAGACCAGCGCCTCGTCGAAATCCACCGCGTCGGACTGGCCGGTGTCGTCGCGCACCGTCAGGCGGACCCGGTAGGTTCCGGGTTCGGCGAAGCGGTGGGTCGCCTGAGGCCCGCCGGCGCCGCTGCCGTCGCCGAATTCCCACTGGTAGCCGGCGATGTCGCCGTCGGGATCGAGCGAGCCGCGGGCGGAGAACGTCACGGTCTGGCCGGGCGAGACGGTCTGGTCCGGCCCCGCGTCGGCGATCGGCGCCGCGTTCACCAGCACCCGCATCGTGTCGGAATCGCTGCTCCGCACGGTGCCGGAATCGTCGGTCACGGTCAGCCGCACCAGATAGTCGCCGACCTTGCGGTAGACATGGGTCGGCTGCGGGCCGGTCCCGGTGGACCCGTCGCCGAAGTCCCAGTCGTAGCGGGCGATGCGCCCGTCCGGATCGGTCGAGCCGCCGCCGTCGAACGAAACCAGGCTGGCCGTCACGACCTGGTCGGGACCGGCGTCGGCGATGGGGGGCGCGTTGACGGTGACGGTCAGCTCGTCCTCGCCCGTGCTGGTCGAGGTCCGGGAATCGTCGGTCACCACCAGCCCGACGCGGTAGGTGCCGGGCGTCCGGTAGGCGTAGGTCACCTGCCGGCCCGACCCCCGCGCGCCGTCGCCGAAATCCCAGGCATGGTCGATCAGGGCGCCGTCGCCGTCGGTGGAGGCCGAGGCGTCGAACGGGATCCGCTCGCCGACCGCCACCCGCCGGTCAGGTCCCGCCTGCGCCACCGGCGGGTCGTTGACCACGACGCGCAGCTCGCTGCGGGTGACGCCGTTGGCCACGCCGGAATCGTCGCGCACGGTCAGGACGGCGCGGTAGGTCCCCGGCCGCTCGAAGGCATGCTCCACCGCCTGCCCCTCGGCCGAGGCGCCGTCGCCGAAGTCCCAGGCGTGGGCGGTTATCCGCCCGTCCACGTCGTAGCTGCTGCCGCCGTCGAGCCGGAGGACCTCGCCCACGGAAATCCTCGCATCGGTCCCCGCTACGGCGACCGGCGGCGCGTTGACCCGCACCACGGCGGTGTCGGTCCCGGCGTTGCAGGGCGGGGCCGTGTCGTCCTCCACCGTCAGGGTCACGGTGTAGCGGCCGGGAGCGGCATAGGCCCGGCTCGCCCGGACCCCCTCGCCGTGCGAGCCGTCGCCGAAGTTCCACAGGCGCCGGGCGATCGGCCGGTCGCCCGCCCGGGAGTCGGAGGCGTCGAAACCCACGGCCTCCCCCGGCGCCACCAGCCGGTCGGCTCCCGCCGCCGCGGTCGGGGGCCGTTTCAGGAAGACCGGGACGGGCAGGGCGGTGCCGTTGCCGACGGTGCCGGAGCCGTCGAGCACGCGCAGCGTTCCCGAGTAGCTGCCGGGGCCGGGATAGCGGTGGGTGACGGTCCGGCCCTCGCCGGCAGAACCGTCGCCGAACTCCCAGGCGTAGCGCAGGGAATCGCCGTCCGGATCGAGGCTGGCGCCGGCATCGAACGACACCGAGTAGCAGTCGGCCAGCGTCTCCACCGCGGCCGAGGCCTGCGGCCTCTGGTTGGGACGCTTCGCCAGGGCCGGAAGGGCGATGGGGACCGGGCGGCCCTGGTCGTCGGTGACGGTGAAGGTGGCGTCGTTCGGCACCTCCTCCCCGCCGCCGAACAGGATCGCCGCCGTCTGGCCGGCTTCGCCGGGCGCCAGGGCGACGGTGGTGGAGCGCCAGTCGCCCTGGCCCGAGGCGGCCAGCGGCTGGCTCCGGAAGGCCGACGCGAAGGAGACCTCGCCGTTGGCCGCGTCGAAGTTGGCGACCGTCAGGCTGCGGGCGTCGGCGGGGACCAGGAATCGCAGTTCCGCCACCGAGCGCTTGTCGGGCATCCGGACCGTCGGGCGGTAGGCCAGGACCTCCAATCCCTGGGGTTCCAGGTTGCGGTGGTCGCGCAGGCTGACGGTGGCCGTGAACAGGTTGGCGTCGTCGCCGCCCAGCCCCTCGACCACGAGCCTGAACACGCGGCGCCCGTCCACCAGTTCGCCGTCCTCCGGGTCGAAGGCGGCCAGGGTCGTCCATTTGCCGTCGCCCTCCGGGTCCAGGGCTAAGTCGCGGGCGGCCAGCTCGGTCCCGGCGTCCGTGGATGCGCCCGCGCCGCCGAACAGCCGGAAGCGGGCCTCGGTGTCCGGCTTGCCGTAGACCAGGTCGTGCTCGCCGCCCAGGTCCGGGTCGAAGACGCGGAGATGGAGCTTTTCGCGGGTGTCCTGGGGAACGCTGAGGAGGATCACCTCCCGGTGGTCGTCGTCGCCCTCGACTGGCAGGGCCTTCGGGCCGTAGGTCACCGACAGGGGACGTTCGGGCGGCGTGCCCTGCGCCAGCGCAGCCGAACCCGCGACGGCGACCGCCAGGACGGCGCTCAGCCTGACGGCACGAGACGACAGAGATACCAAGCCGATGCCCTTTGCCATGCCCGCTCCTCAATCCAGCCGGTAGCGCCGTCCGTTTCCGACATAGTCCTCCAGCAGCACGTCCTTCAGGACGACCGGCCCCGCCGCGTCGGCCGGCAGGGTCAGGGTGGTGCGGTAGCTCTGCGAGGAGTCGTTGAACCTCAGGTAATCGGTGTAGAGACCGTCGCCGACCGCCACGGTGACCGCCGCCGCCTGCCGCAGGCCGGAGCGGTCGCGGGCCTTGACCTCGATGGTCAGCCGGCCGCCGCGCTCGATCCGGCGCGGCTCGGCCCGGCCGTCGAGGAGTTCCGGCGGCTCCTGGTCCAGGCTGACGATCCAGCGCTCGATCCCCGTGTTCCCGACCCGGTCGGTCGCCAGCATCTCGATCCGGTTCTCGCCGGCCGCCAGCTCGACCTGTTCCTTGAACCGGCCCTCCAGTTCGGGGACCGGGCGGCCGTTCACCAGCAGGACGGCGCCGGGCTCGACGCGGCCCTGGAGCGGGAGCCACTGGACGTTGGTCACGGCAGGCGGCTGCTCGTCCAGGGTGATCCGGGGGGCCTCGCGGTCGATGGTGGCCCGGAACGTCTCGTCGGTCGTGACGCCGTTGGGCGTGGTGACGGTCAGGGTCAGCGCCTCCTCCGCCTGATCCAGGGGCACCGTGAGCCGGAACCGGCCGGCGGAATCGCTGAAGGTCGAGGCGCGCAGGGGGCCCGAGGCGGAGCGGACGCCGATCCTGGCGTCCGCCTCGGTGGCGCCGGACAGGACCAGGGGGCTTCCGCCGGTCACGAAGTGGCGCGGTCCGATGCGGGGCAGGTCGGCGTCGTAGGCGACCGCCGCCGTCCCCGCCGGCGTGAAGGTGAAGGACCTTGCCCGCTCGGTCCGGTTGCCGGCGGGGTCGGTCGCCTCGATGCGGACCTCGTTCGATCCCTCGGGGGGCTGGAAGGCCAGTTCGAAGGCGCCGTCCGGGCCGACCGCCACGGCTTGGCCCCGGAAGGCCAACGCGGAATCCGGTTCCGCCGTGCCCCGCACCAGGACCGGCGCCTCCTGAAGGATGGTGCCGTCCGCCGGCTCGTTGATGGCGAGGTAAGGCGGCGTGGTGTCGATGCGGATGTTGAACCGGTGCGCGGCGCTGCGCTCCCCCGGCAACCCGAACTTGTCCAGCGCGGCCACCCGCCAATAATAGGACCCGACCTCCAGCCCGGGCATGGCGAGGCGCGGCTCGGGCAGGCCCCAGCGGCTGTCCACCAGCTGCTGGAACACCTGGTCATGGCCGACTTCCAGCCAATAGCCGGTCGATCCCGGTACCACGGCCCAGGCCAGCTCCGCGTCGGCGTTGAAGACGGTCGCGTCGTCGCGCGGGGCGACGATCTCCGGCGCCGGCATGACCGCGACCGCCTCGGCCGGGGCCTGGCCCGCCGGGACCACGGTGCCCTCGTTGCGGCCCAGCGTGACGCTGGAGCCCCGGGCCGCGACCTCCAGCGTCGCGTCGTCGTAGTTGGTGAACTTGGAGCCCTGGCGGTCCCGCTCGACCCAGAAACTGGTCGAGTTGATCTGGGTCTGCACGTCGGGAATCTCCAGCTCGAAGGTCTTCCGCCGGCTCTTGCCCGACAGCAGGGCGTAGAAGTCCCCCTCGACCAGGTTGACCTTGGCCTCCTGCGCCCGCTCCAGCGGATCGGCCCGCATGCGGATGATGACGGCCTCGGAATTGGCGTTGAGGCGCAGGCGGCTCTCGTCGCGGAAGGTGATCTGGGCGGTCGAGCGGGACAGGGTGCGCACGCGCTCCTCCTCGACCAGCGTGGATCTCAGGGGCCGGTCGGCCCAGACCAGGTCGCGCGGCCGGCGGCCCTCGACCTCCCCCTGCCGGTCGCTGAGCAGGGCTTCCACCGCTGCGTCGCGCGCCTTCAGGGCCAGTTGCAGGGCCTGGTCCGCCACCTTCTCCGCCCGCCCGGCCAGGTCGACCGCAACCGCCCACTCCCCGGCCTGCCGCCTGGAGAGCGCCTGTTCGTGCAGGTCCACCGCCTGCTCGATCTCCCCCGCCGCGAAGACCTTGGCCCCGGCCTCCGTCGCGGAGCGGATATGGTCGAGGGCGGCGGCCAGCGCCCGGTTGGCCCGGCTGACCTGGGTGGCCGGGATGCGCAGTTCCACGCCGGGCCTCGCGTCGGCGACCGAGGCGAGGCCGCTGGCGCGCAGGATCTCCGTCCACAGGTTCGGGTCGCCCAGGTGCAGGCGGGCCAGCTCGCGCAGGCTCTGCCCCTCGGCGAGCTTGTGCCTGAGGAAACCGTCCTCGGCGGAGAATGCCGGCAGCGGGGCGGCGGACAGCAGCAGGGCCAGGATGAAGTGAGCGGCGCCCTGGGCGAGCGCACTGCGGCGACCCTGGAGGCGGTCACTATCTTCCATCTCTGGCCTGTCCGCCTTTAAGTTAATTCCCTTATTGTTATCATCGGATGCCGAAACAGTCGCATTCGCAAAAGGGGCATACCCCGGTGGCCAGCCGGGGTTTTCCCTATTTGCTCTCCGCCACCGGCGCAGGGGAGGCCCCGGTGCGCCTTCCCGCCAGCTGCAGGGCGACCAGGGCCGCCAGCAGGGTGAAGCCGACCGCGTCGGTCACCAGGCCCGGCTTGATCAGCACCAGCGCCGCCAGGAACATCACGACCCGCTGCACCGCCGGCAGCGGGGCCAGCAGGAAGCCGTGGAGCGAGGCCGCCAGCGCCACCACGCCGATGGTGGCGGTGACGACCGACCACAGGATCACGTACCACTCGCCGATCATCAGCAGGGACGGCGAGAAGACGAACATGTAGGGGATGATGAAACCGGTCAGCCCCAGCTTGACCGCGGCCCAGCCGCTGTCCCACAGGCCCGCCTTGGAGATGCCGTTGGCGGCGTAGACCGCCATGGCGACCGGCGGCGTGATGGCGGACAGGATGGCGAAGTAGAAGACGAACATGTGCGCCGCCTCCACCGTGACGCCGAGCGTCACCAGGGACGGCACCAGCAGCGCCACCTGGACGATGTAGGCCGGGGTGGTCGGCATGCCCATGCCCAGGATGATGCCGGCCAGCATGGTCAGCACCAGGGCCGGGATCAGGCTGTTCTGGGCGGCGGCGATCACGATGCCGGTGAAGGTCAGCCCCAGGCCGGTCTGGGCGATCACGCCGATCACGATGCCGGCGCAGGCGCAGGCCAGGGCCACGCCCAGGGTGTTGCGGGCGCCGTTCTCCAGGGCGTCGATCAGGGCCGCCACGGTCATCTCGTGCCGGGTGGTCCTGCGCATCAGGGTGACCGGCGGGACCGAGATGATGCCGATGAGGGCGGCGTACGGGGCGCTGAATCCCGCCATGAGCACGCCCACGATGATCACCATGGGCAGGAACAGGTGGCCGCGCTCCACCAGCACTTCGCGGACCCGCGGCAGGTCGGCCCTGGGCATGCCGACCATGCCGACCCGGCGCGCCTCGAAATGCACGGCGGCGAAGACCGCGAGGTAGTAGAGCACCGCGGGGATCAGCGCATAGGCCGCGACCTGCAGGTAGCCGACCCCCAGGAACTCGGCCATGACGAAGGCGGCCGCACCCATGATCGGCGGCATGATCTGGCCGCCGGTCGATGCCACCGCCTCGACCGCGCCGGCGAAGGCCGGGCGGTAGCCGATGCCCTTCATCAGCGGGATCGTGAAGGTGCCGGTCGTCATGACGTTGGCGACGGCGCTGCCGGAGATCGTGCCGAACATCCCGCTGGTGATGACGGACACCTTGGCCGGGCCGCCCGGCGTGTGGCCGGTCAGGGCCAGGGCGAAGTCCATGAACAGCTTGCCGGCCCCGGTCCGCTCCATCATGGCGCCGAAGATGATGAACAGGATCACGTAGGTCGCCGACACGCCGAGCGGGATGCCGAAGATACCCTCGGTCGTCAGGTACATCTGGTCGACCAGCAACTGCGGCGCGATGCCGGCGCCGAACAGGGCGTAGGCCGCGAACACGGCGGCCGTGGCCGGCAGCGCCCAGCCGACGACGCGCCGCGACGCCTCCATCACCAGCAGGATCAGCAGGGTGCCGAACACCATGTCGCCGGTGGTCAGGTCCTCGACATAGGCGTAGCGGGTCAGCACATATTCGAGATTGCCGAGAAGATAGCCGATCGCGGCGAGCGAGGCGGCGACCAGCACGAGTTCCATGACGCCCGGCAGGGAGCTTTCGGCCTGCCCCTCCGGGAGGAGTTTGGGCCGGAACAGCCTGACCGGATACAGCAGGAAGACAAGGACCAGGGCGAAGGCCAGGTGCGTTCCGCGGAACGTGAAGACCTCGGGCGTTCCCGTGAAGGCCACGTAGAGGTGATAGATACTCATGGAGACCGCGATGGCGGTCACCAGATAGCCGAAAATACGCTGGGCGCTGCTCATGTTGGCACCGGTTCCGCAGGGCACGGGGAACTGGGCCGCCGCTCCTCCGGGGGCGGGGAAGCGGCGGCTTCGGATGACGGGCTCAGGAAGCGGTCGTCACAGGACGTTCTGTTCCCGGTAATACTTCTCCGCGCCGGGATGGAACGGCACGCCCACGTCGGTCGCCATCTCCTTCACGTCCAGCCCCTTCAGGGCCGACACGACGCCGGACAGGTCGTCCAGGTTCTCGGCCAGCGCCTTGGTGATGGAATAGGCGGTCTGCTCCGGCATCTTGCAGGAGCCGAACAGGTGGGTCCAGGTGCCGAAGGTCTGCACGTCGTCCTCCTGCTTCGGATAGGTGCCGGCCGCGATCGTGCGCTTGTCGTACCCCTCGTTCTTGGAGCGCAGCTTCTCCAGCCTCTCGTCGGGGACGTTCAGCACCGAGATGTCGCGGGAGGTGGCGAGGTCCATGATGGAGGAGGCGGGGATGGTCGTGATCAGGGTGAAACCCTGGATATGCCCGTCCTGCATCAAGGACACCGCGTCGGTGTAGGAGACGAAGTTCACCTTGCTCATGTCGTCGTAGGAAAGGCCGTAGGTCTCCAGCAGGTCGCGGGACATCTGCTCGGCCGTATTGCCGCGCGGCTGCACGGCGATGGCCTTGCCCTTCAGGTCGTCCACGCTGTCGATGCCCATGTTCTTCGGGGCGACGACCTGGAAATACTGGAAATACAGGCTGGCGATCTGGCACAGGTTCTCCGCCTTGGCCTTGAACGGATCGCGCCCGTGGACCGCGTCCACGGTGGAGACCGAGTTGCCGAAGCCCAGCTCCGCCTTGCCGTTCTCGACGCCGATGGCGTTGATGATGCCGGCGCCGGGCTGGACCTGGACCGAACTGCCCGGTATCGCCTTCTGGATGATGTTCTGGATGGCGCCGCCCAGCGGGTACCACGACCCGCCCTGCGGGCCGGTCATCAGGCGGAACGTCTCCGCCCCGGCCCCGCCGGCCGCAAGGCCGGTCCCGAGCGCCACGGCGGTGCCGAGGACGGCGCGCCTGAAGGTGCTGTTCTTGCTGGTCATGTCCGTTTCCTCCGTCTTGGGTTTTTCTTGTTCGTTCGGTGTTTCGAGGGTCTTAGGCGCCCTCCTCCGCTTCCAGCAGGAAGGCGGCTCCGCCGTCCCGGGCCAGCCGGCGCAGCAGGCCGACCTGGTCCGGATGGAGCGGGATGCCGTTGGCCCGGCGGTCGGCCCTGCTGTCCGCCTCCGGATCGCCGTGGACCAGGACCGGCTGTCCGGGGTCGGCGCGCGGGCAGCCGTGCAGCGCGTCGATCAGCCCGTCCAGGTCGGTTTCGAACTCGCCCTCGTCCCGGAAGGCCTTGGGGTCGATGGTCATGAAGAAATGGCCGACGCCGTAGGCGCCCGGCGCCTCGCCCCGCAGCGCCGCGATGCTGCCGCCGGACAGCACGCTGGACAGGATCTCGACCATCGCGGCCAGGCCGTAGCCCTTGTGCCCGCCCATCTCCCGCGTGCCGCCCAGCGGCGTCATCAGCCGGTGCGCCAGCGCTTCCCGGGGGTCCGTCACCGGCCGGCCCGCCTCGTCGAGCGCCCAGCCCTCCGGTACCGGCTTGCCCGCCATGGCGGCCAGCCGCAGCTTGCCGATCGCGGCGGTCGAGGTCGCCATGTCCAGGACGAACGGCCGGTTCGCCGAGGCGGGCGCCGCGAAGGCCAGCGGGTTGGTGCCGAACATGGCGCGCGTGCCGAAGGTCGGGACGATCGCCGCCTTGTGGACCGCGCTGGTGGAGATGCCGATCAGCCCGGCCTTTGCGGCCATCGACGCGTAGATCCCGGCGGCGCCGTAATGGTTGGAATTGCGGACCGTCACCGCCGCCAGCCCGGCCGACTTTCCCTTCGCGATCGCCATGTCCATGGCCTTGACCGAGGGCGCGTGCCCGAGCCCGCCGCCGCCGTCCACCACGGCGGCGACCGGCGTCTCGCGGACGACCCGGATGTCCGGCCGCAGGTTCAGCCTGCCGTCCCGGCGCAGCGTGTCGTAGACGTCCATCATGGTGACGCCGTGGCTGTCGATGCCGCGCAGGTCGGCTTCGACCATGACCCGGACAGTCGGCTCGATCACGTCGGCCGCCATGCCCCAGGCGGCGAAGATCGCGGCGAGTTGGGCTGCGACCCGGTGCTCGGAGATCCTGACCGTGCTCGTTCCGGTCACGGGACCCCCGGCCTTCCTGCTCGATGCATCCTTGCGGGCCTTGTCATGCGGCGGGCTCCGGATCAGGAGATGGGTGACCGAACCGTAACCCAGGGAAATCACACTTGTAAACAACCGGTTCGGTTGTCAGGCAAGCGGTTGGACCTGTAAACTGCGCGGCACCGTACCAAAGACCGATGTCCAGAGGGACACCTGCCCATGAGCGCAGCCCCCGGCGAGGCACCGCCCCCGCCCGTCCAGGCCCGGCAGACCCAGGCCCGGCAGACGAAGCTGAGCGACAGGATCTACGAACAGGTCCTGGGCCTGATCGTCAACGGGGAGTTCCCGGTGGACGCGAAACTGCCCGCCGAGGCGGACCTGTCGGCCCGTTTCGCCTGCTCCCGACCGGTCGTGCGCGAGGCGCTGGCGCGGCTGCGCGACGACGGGCTGATCGTGTCGCGCCAGGGGGCGGGAAGCTTCGTCAGGCGGCGGCCCGACCGGGACGTGCTGCGCATCGCCCCGGTCGGCAGCATCGCCGACATCCAGCGCTGCTTCGAGTTCCGGGCCGTGATCGAGGGCGAGGCCGCCGCCTTCGCCGCCGCCCGCCACGACCGGGACACCCTGGCCGACATCGGTGTGGCGCTGAAGGCGCTGGACGCGGTCATCGCCTCCGGCAGCCTGGGCGTGGAGGCGGACCTGAATTTCCATCTCGCGATCGCCCGCGCCGCTCGGAACCACTTCTTCGAGGCGACCATGATCTCGATCCTGACCCATGTCGGATTCGCCATGAACCTCGCCCGCAGCCTGTCGCTGGCCCGCCCGATCGAACGCCTGCACCAGGTCCAGGCCGAGCACATCGCGATTTTCGAGGCGATCAGCGCCCGGGACGCCGAAGGCGCCCGGCATGCCATGCGGACCCACGTGGAAAATGCCCGCCAGCGGGTGTTCGAGGGTCAGTAGCCTTCCGGCCCCATTGGTGGTTCAATGGGTCGAATGCGAATGAAACCGGAGGGAGACGGCGATGGCAGTGCTTGCCAACCAGCGCGTGGCCTATTTCAACGGGCGGATCGTTCCCGAGCGCGAAGTGGTCGTACCGTTCCGCGACCGAAGCTTCCTGCGCGGCGACGCGGTGTTCGACAGTACCCGCACCTTCGGCGGCCGGCCGTTCCGCCTCCGGCAGCATGTCGACCGGCTTTACCGCTCGCTCAGATACCTCCGGATCGATCCCGGCCTGACGCCGGACGAGATGCTGTCGATCAGCGAGGAGGTGCTGGCGCGCAACGTCCATCTGCTGGACGAGAACAGCGACTACTGGATCAGCCAGCGCGTCTCGCGCGGCACCGACGCCGCCGGCGACGAGG
The DNA here is from genome assembly GCF_016806835.2 of Skermanella rosea. Classification (NCBI taxonomy): domain Bacteria; kingdom Pseudomonadati; phylum Pseudomonadota; class Alphaproteobacteria; order Rhodospirillales; family Azospirillaceae; genus Skermanella; species Skermanella rosea. Next base: position 266,461 of record NZ_CP086114.1, read on the forward strand.
GGTGGGAGCACAGCGGCCCGACCGTGATCGTCGAATGCATGCCGATCCCGCTGAAGAAACGCGCCCGGCTCTACCGCGACGGCATGGACGTGGTCGTCCCCGCCGTCCGCCGGACCCCGCCCGAGGCCTTCAGCCCCCGCGCCAAGACCCACAACTACCTGAACTTGGTCATGGGCGACATGGAGGCCCACGCGGTCGATCCCGACGCCTGGGCCGTGCTGCTCGACGTCAACGGCAACCTGGCGGAGGGAACGGGCAGCAACATCTTCCTGGTCCGCGACGGCCGCCTCTACACCCCGCAGGAGCGCTATGTCCTGCCCGGCATCAGCCGGCGGGTCGTCATGGACCTGGCCGAGGCCGAGGGCATACCGCTGGTCGAGGCCGACCTGGACCTGTACGACGCGGCGACCGCGGACGAGATCTTCATCACCTCCACCAGCCTGTGCATCTGCCCGGTGCGCAGCGTCAACGGCAACCCGGTCGGAGCCGTTCCGGGTCCGATGACCAGGCGGCTGACCGACGCCTATGTCCGCCATGCCGGGTTCGACTTCGTGGCCCAGTACCTGCGCCACCTCGACACGGCCGCCGCCGGCCGATGACGTCGATAACGCTGAACGAGGTTTCGAAGCATTACGGGCCTTTCCGGGCCGTGGACGGCATCGACCTGGAGGTGCGGCAGGGAGAGTTCGTCACCATCCTGGGGCCGAGCGGATCGGGCAAGACCACGGTCCTCAGCATGATCGCCGGCCTCAACCACCCGACCCGCGGGAGCATCTGGCTGGGCGGGCGCGACGTGACCTGGATGAAGGCGGCGGAGCGGAACGTCGGGCTGGTCTTCCAGAGCTACGCGCTGTTCCCGCACATGACGGTCTTCGACAACGTCGCGTTCCCGCTGACGGTGCGCAACGTGTCGAAGGCGGACATCCGCGCCCGCGTGGACCGGGCGCTCGCCGTCGTCCGGCTGGACGGGTTCCAGAAGCGCAAGCCGCAGCAGCTTTCCGGCGGGCAGCAGCAGCGGGTGGCGCTGGCCCGGGCCATCGTGTTCCAGCCGGACATCCTGCTGCTCGACGAACCGCTCGGCGCCCTGGACCGCAAGCTCCGCGAGGAGGTGCAGGTCGAGCTGCGGCACCTCCAGCGCACGCTCGGCATCACCACGATCCTGGTGACCCACGACCAGGAGGAGGCGCTGTCCCTCTCCGACCGGATCGTCGTGCTGAGCGAGGGCAGGGTGCAGCAGATCGCGACCCCGCAGGACGCCTACCTGAAGCCGCGGACCCGCTTCGTCGCCGAGTTCCTGGGGACGGCCAACCTGTTCGAGGGGCGCCTGGAACAGGGCGGGACGCTGGCGCTGACCGACGGCTCCCGCCTGGCGGCGCCGTCCTCGGACCTGCCGGCCGGCGCCGCCGTCGTGGCGATCGTCCGGCCGGAGCGCATCCAGCTCGGCGATGCGGAGGAGGACGGCCGGGGCGGCGTTCCCGCGGTCATCGAGGACATGGTCTATCTCGGCCAATCCATCCGCTACCACCTGCGCCGCCCCGACGGCCAGGGCGCGGTCGTCCTGTCCCTGGACCGGGGCGCCCGTTTCACCCCCGGCCAGTCCGTCCACCTGAACTGGCAGCCGGAGGATGTCTGGATCATCCCGGGGTGAGGGGAGGAACCTCCCCGGCCACTTCCGGAATCGGCCCGCGAAGAGCAGGGAAGCGTAGGTCGGCCTTCGCCCGCCAGGGCGAACGCCGACAGCCACCAGGAAGGCCACCAGGAAGGCCACCAGGAAGGCCACCAGGAAGGTCGGAGTACGATGTCGGCGTTCGCCTTGCGGCGAAGGCCGACCTTGTCTTATGGCGGTGGGGTATAAGGCGGTGTCCGAGGGATACCGGCGCCCCCTGACGGGGACGCCGGTACGCGGGGTCAGGACACTGTGGCCGACCAAGGCTCGACACCGTACGTAGCGAAGTGCCTGCCCCGAACCCTCGGCGTTCCTCGCACAGTTGCCAGGCGCCGGCCTTGAGCCGGACGCCGCAGACAAGGACGAGTTCGCCATGCCTTGCCAAGTCTACTGCATCGGCATCGATGCCTCCACCCAGTTTCTCGATACCCACGGCCTGCCGGGCCACACCCGCCGGCGCCTGCCCAACAGCCCGGAAAGCCATGGCGAGTTGGCCACTATCCTGAGCGCGCTGCGCGAGGGCGGCAACGACGTGCTGGTCGTCATGGAAGCGTCGGGCGGCTGCGAGCGCGGCCTGCATCACGCCCTGGCCGCGGCCGGCGTAGCGACGGCCATCGTCAACCCCAAGCGGGTGCGGGACTTCGCCCGCTCGAACGGCTGGCTGGCCAAAACCGACCGGGTCGACGCCCGGGCGCTCAAGGCGTTCGGCGAGGCCAACCGGCCGCGCGCCACCCCGATTCCGGAGCCGGTCCGCGCCGAGTTGATCGAGCTGCTCGACTACCGCGACCAGGTGCTGGCCGAGATCACTGCCCGGTCTCATCAGATCGAGCACTTCCACTCCGAGGCGATGCGCCAGGTTGCCGGCGCCGCGCTGGAGGCGCTCCGGGGCCAGGCGGCCGAGTTGGCCGAGCAGATCGCGATGACCGTCTACTGCGACGCCGAGCTGAGCCGGCGCGCTGCGCTGCTGCGCAGCTTCAAGGGCGTCGGGCCGCTGACCTCGGCCATGCTGGTCGCCTATCTGCCCGAACTCGGCTCGCTGAACGAGAAGCAGGTAGCCAGCCTGGCCGGGCTTGCGCCGTTCGCCTGCGACAGCGGCACGTTGCGGGGGGTGCGCCGGATTTACGGCGGCCGCGCCAAGGTGCGCCATGCGCTGTTCCACGTCGCCCGCATCGGTCTGCGCTGGAACCCGGTGCTCAAGAAGTTGTACGAGCGCCTCAAGGCGCGCGGCAAAGCGGGGAAGGTGGCGCTGGTCGCCTGCATGCGCAAGGCCCTGGTGATGCTCAACGCCCTGCTCAAGGCGGGTGAGCCTTGGGACCCGGACCACGAAGCGAAAAAGGCCGACCAGGCGGCATTGCGCAAGACGGCCACGGCTGTGGCCGAGGCTACGTCCCCGGCCGCCGCCTGAGGCTCCATCCCTTTGTTCGATCGGCGGCACCATCCCTCCGTCCCGACCTGGGGTCCACTTGGCGGCGCGTGGAACGGCGGTCAAGGATGGCCGAAGGCCACCGCGGAGCGGCGCGCAGCGTCCTTGAGGGCCGTTCCACGCGCCGTCACACTTGGCCCGAACGGGGGGCGGCTCCAACTCCCACTGTTTGACCACTGACACAGTCCAAAGCAGGACACGGCTACACGTCTGCACCACCACAGTGGAAAATTGTGCTTGATGAGGAGACAACAACCGCCAAATAACAGTTGCTACCGGGCGGACCGGATCAATCCGGATTGCCGAGCACCTCTCCGTTTTCCGCCAGGAACGCCTCGAAAGCATCGACGAAGCCGTCGTGGTCGGCATCGGCCAGCGGCAGCGACAGGCTCAGGAAGCCGCGGTGGGCGAAGTAGAAGCCCTTGGCCATCATCTCCAGGTGGAGCAAAGCGCGCGCGGCCTCCGGCGTCGCCTCGGCGTCGGCCGGCCGGTGGATGGGCCGGGTCTGGAAATGGATGCCCAGGATCGAGCCTACGCCGGTCGCCAGGACCGGCACCCCCGCCCGCTGGCCCGCCTCGTTCAGCCGGCGGCGCAGCGCGTCGCCCCGTCGGTTCAGGCGGTCGGCGGCTTCCGGCGTGTAGAGCTTGGTCAGTCCGGCGACGCCGGCCGCCATGGTCAGGACGTTGTTGTTGAAGGTTCCCGCATGGGCCCAGGCGTCCGGCCGGCGCGGGTCGTAGTGCGCCATCAGGTCGGCGCGGCCGCCGAACGCGCCGAAGGTCAGCCCGCCGCCCAGGTACTTCCCGAAGGAGGTCATGTCCGGGACGATTCCCAGCCTCGACTGCAACCCGCCCGGCGACAGGCGCGAGGTCATGACCTCGTCGAAGATCAGCACGACGCCGTGCCGGGTCGCCGCGTCGCGCAGCGCCCGGAGGAATTCCGGGGTGCCGGCGATGCAGCCGCCGGCGCCCATCATCGGCTCGACGATGATGGCGGCAAGGTCGCCCGCATGGCGTTCCACCAGCTCGACGGCGGCCTGGGCATCGTTGTAGGGCGCCGTGACCGTCGGGATCGGCAGGTTGATCGGCGAGCGCTTCTTTCCGAAGGTCAGCACGCCGCCATGGTAGGCGCCCTCGAACACCATCGCGCGGGACCGGCCGGTCGCGGCCCGCGCGGTCATCAGCGCCATCAGGTTGGCCTCGGTGCCCGAATTGCAGAACCGCACCAGGTCGACGGAGGGGAAACGCCCGCAGATCAGGCCGGCCAGCTCGACCTCGTAGCGGTTGGGCCCGCCCAGCACGATGCCGCTGTCCAGCGCCTCGACCACCGCCTGCCGGATCACAGGATTGGAATGCCCGTAGAGGCCCGCCGTGTATTCGCCCAGGAAGTCGAGATAGCAGTGTCCGTCGGCATCCCACAGCCGGGCGCCCTCGCCCCGCTCGATGGTCACGGGAAAGGGCGGATGGAACAGGACGGTCCGGGTATTGCCGCCGGGCAGCGTCCGGCACGCCGTCTCGTACCGCCGTTGGCTGATCGGGTTACTCTCGATGAAGCGGGCAGTCGCGTCATGTAGTGCCGCATCAAGCGAAATGTTCCGAATTGATAATCCGGCCATAATACTTTCCCCCGTCCGGCTTGTTTTCTTGTCTGTCAATTCGTTGCACGTCCGCCGCTTTGGTGCAATCCTTCGAAAACTGAATGACAGGGAGCGGACAATGATAAATCCAGCGAAGACTCCAGCAACGATCATTGCCAGGGCAGCCCTTTTCGCCGGATCGCTCGTCGCGGCGACTTCGCTGGGCACCGTGGCGCATGCCCAGCTCAACGAGATCCGGATGATGGAGGCCGGCGGCGCGTCCGGCGAGTCGATCGAGGAGGGCTACCTCAAGCCCTTCACGGAGAAGACCGGCATCAAGGTCGTCCGGGAAAGCCCGTGGTCGCTCGGCAAGCTTCGGGGTATGGTGGAGACCGGCGTCATCACCAACGCCATCGTCGAGCTGGACAGCCTCGCGGTCGAGCAGGCCAAGGCGCTGAACCTGCTGGAGCCGCTGGACTGGCAGGCGATCGACCCCATGCCGATCTTCGACGAGGCGCGGCAGGAAAAGGCGATCGGCTACCAGTACTACTCGACGCTGATGGCCTGGCGGGCCGACGCCAAGCCGGTATCGAGCTGGGCCGAGTTCTGGGACGTGGAGAACTTCCCCGGCAAGCGCGCGCTGCCCAACTATCCCACATACACCCTGCCCATCGCGCTGCTGGCCGACGGCGTGAAGCCGGAGGACCTCTATCCGCTCGACCTGGACCGCGCCTTCGAAAGCCTGGAGAAGATCAAGGGCCATGTCTCGGTCTGGTGGGACGCCGGCGCGCAGCCGCCGCAGCTGCTGAAGGACAACGAAGTCCAGTACGCGGTCGCCTGGTCCGGCCGGGTCGCCGGGCAGGAGGGGATCGGCTACACCTTCAAGAACGCCCTGCTCGACCTCGCCTTCTTCACCGTGCCCCGGGGCGCCAGCGCGGAGCAGAAGGCCGCCGCCTTCAAGATCATGCACGAAATGACGGTGCCGGAGAACCAGGCCGCCGCCGCCAAGGTGATCTCCTACACGGGCAACAGCCCGGACCTGGAACCGCTGCTGCCCCAGGACAGGCTGGACGAGTTCCCGACCACCCAGGCCAACAAGCAAGTGCAGATCCTGCCGGAGCCGAAATGGTGGTTCGAGAACGCCGACCTGGTCGAGGAACGCTGGCAGGAATTCAAGCTGGGCCTGTGACGCGCTGAAGAGGGGCGAGGCCAGGGACGCAAGAGTCAGATGTCTTCCGCAAGATGGCGCCCGCCGCCCGGGGCGGCATATGTCATGCCGCTCCTCCTCGCCATGCTGCTGGCGTTCAACCTGCCGATCCTCCTGATGCTCGGGCGCAGCGTGTCGGGACTGGAGTTCAGCCTTGAGCATTACCAGCGGCTGGTCGAGGCGCCGGTCTACCTGCGGGTGCTGGCGAACACCTTCAAGATCGCGGCGATCTCCACCCTCGCCTGCATGGTGCTGGGCTATCCGCTGGCCTACTGGATGCGCGGCCTGCGTCCGGGCTGGCAGCTCGTCGCCGTCTCGCTGGTGGTGCTGCCCTTCTGGGTCAGCATCCTGGTGCGGACATATGCCTGGATCGTCGTGCTGGGGAACGACGGCGTGGTGAACAGGACGCTGATGGGGCTGGGCCTGATCGTAGATCCGCTGCCGTTCCTCTATGCCGAGCTGGGCGTGGTGATCGGGACGACGAACATCCTGCTGCCCTTCCTGGTGCTGCCGCTGTTCGCCGCGATGCTGAAGATCGACGGCCGGCTGCTGGACGCGGCGGCCTCGCTGGGAGCGCCGCCCCGCACGATCTTCCTGCGGGTGTTCTTCCCGCTCACCATCCCGTCCTTCGGGGCGGGGGCGGTGCTGGTCTTCATCCTGACGCTGGGCTTCTTCGTGACCCCGGCCATCCTGGGCGGCGGCCGGGTGCCGATGATCGCCAACATGCTGGAGACGCTGATCAACCGCATGCCCCGGTGGGAGCTGGCGGCCGCGATCTCCACCGTGCTGCTGGTGGTCACGCTGCTGTTCTTCGCGCTCTACCGGCGCCTGACCGAAGCGTCGGAGGGCACCCTGCGATGAGGCGGCTCGGCGACCTGCCCCTGATGGTCTACGGCGTGCTGGTGCTGCTGTTCCTGTTCCTGCCGATCGCCATCGTGGTGCCGATGTCGTTCTCGGCGGCCAGCTCGCTGACGTTCCCGCCGACCGAGTTCTCGCTGCGCTGGTACCAGTCCTTCTTCCAGGACCCGCGCTGGATCGAGGCGATGCGCGTGTCGCTGCTGGTCGCGTTCATGTCGAGCCTTCTGGCGCTGGCGCTGGGCAGCGTCGCGGCCTATGGGCTGGTGCGCGGGACCTTCGCCGGGCGCCGGCTGATCGACGCCAACTTCATGGCGCCCATGATCGTGCCGCCGGTGATCACGGCGGTGGCGCTCTACATCGTGTTCGCCCGGGTCGGGCTGCTCGGCACGCTGCCCGGGCTGGTGATCGGCCATATGCTGCTGGGCGTGCCCTACGTGGTGCTGATCATGTCGGTGGCGATCCGGTCGTTCGACGTGCGGATCGAGCAGGTGGCCTTCAGCCTGGGCGCCTCGTGGTTCACCATGTTCCGCCGGGTGCTGCTGCCCAACCTGATGCCGAGCGCCTTCGCCGCCTGGATCTTCGCCTTCATCACCAGCTTCGACGAGGTGATCGTCACCCTGTTCGTGGCGGGCGCCTACCAGACGGTCCCGAAGAAGATGTTCAACGAGCTGGTATTGCAGATCAACCCGACCATCACCGCCATCGCGACCCTGCTGATCGCGTTCAGCGTCTGCCTGTTCGTCGTCTTCGCCCTGCTGATGCGCCGGGCCGGCCTGCTCGGGCGCCGGTGACGCCCGCGTGAAAAAAGTCCCGGCGCCGTGTCGGCCCGTGCCAGGCTGGTTCGTCATCTGGACAGGGAGGCCGGCGCGGCCTCGATCAGCGAAGGGGAAGCATGACGATGCGCGTGATGGTACTGGTGAAGGCGACCGAGGACAGCGAGGCGGGCACCCTGCCCTCGACCGAGCTGCTGGAGGCCATGGGCAGGTTCAACGAGGAGCTGACCAAGGCCGGGATCATGCAGGCCGGCGAGGGCCTGAAGCCGTCGTCGCAGGGCAAGCGCGTGGCCTTCGACGGCGCCGGCCGCACCGTCATCGACGGCCCCTTCGCCGCGACCCGCGAGCTGGTCGCCGGCTTCTGGCTGTGGGAGGTCAAGGACATGGCCGAGGCGGTCGAGTGGGTGAAACGCTGCCCCAACCCGATGCCCGGCCCGAGCGAGATCGAGATCCGGCCGCTCTACGAGATGGCCGACTTCCAGTAGGGGCCGGCAGGCATCCCCCGTCCGACGGCCCCGCGGCGACCTTGGCTGCTCCTGCCGCGGGTTAGTCGCCGCGGATGCCGGCGGGGTACTCGGCCTCCGAGACATGCTCCGCCCACCGGACGGGGCTGCCATCCTTCGATTCCTGGATGGCGATGTGGGCCATGGCCGTCGCCCGCGCCGCCCCGTGCCAGTGGCGGACGCCGGGCGGAAACCAGACGACGTCGCCTTCCCGGATTTCCCGGACGGGGCCACCTTCCACCTGGGTCCAGCCGGTGCCGGAGGTGACGATCAGGCGTTGGCCGAGGGGGTGCGTGTGCCAGGCCGTACGCGCTCCGGGCTCGAACCTCACCAACGCCGCCCCGACCTGCGACGGCCCGACGGGATCGAACAGCGGGGTGATCGTGGCCGTGCCCGTGAAGTATTCCGCCGGCCCAGGTCGCGGGCTCCGGGATCCGCTGCGGCTGATTTCCATCTGCTCTGCCCCTTGTTCTGGTGGATCGCTTCGTGCCTGTGCCCATGGCTGTCCCGGCGCGCAGGCGAGGAGCGACAACGGCAAGACGATCGCTGCGAGCGGCTTCATCGCGATTTTTCCCTTCGGTTTCATGCCAGATGCTGGCTTAAGAAGAATCCAAGCCTGTCGAACGGGATCAGGCCGACCCGGTCGTACAGGTCCACGTGGCCGGCACCGGCCATGACCAGGAGTTCCTTCGGTTCGGCTGTTCATCCGTAGTCTCCCGATTGTTCGGTCAAAGAGGCGCGCTTTCCGGGCCGGCCGTCCGGCGTGCGCAGAGGACGCCGAGGAGGGCCGAGGCTCCGAGCAATGCCGCGGCTGCGGCGAAAGCCGCGCGGTGGCCGGCCGCGTCGAACAGGAACCCGCCGCCCGCAGCACCGAGCGTGATCGCGAGCTGGATCACGGCGACCATCAGGCCGCCGCCCGCCTCGGCATCTTCCGGCAGGGTCCGGCTCAGCCACGTCCACCACGCGACAGGCAGCGCGGTTCCGATCAGGCCCCAGGCCGCGAGGAGAACCGCGGTCGGCACCGGCATCGCACCCATGGCGACGAGGCCCAGCGCGATCGCCGCCATGGCGAGCGGGGCGAGGACCAGCGTCGCGGAAAGACTCCTGGCGACGATACGGCCGATCAGCCAGGTACCGACCAGGCCCGCCCCACCCATGGCCAGCAGGATCAGCGAGAGGACCGGCACGCTCACCTGCGTGACGCTCTCCAGGAACGGGCGGATATAGGTGAACAGGGCGAACTGGCCCATGAAGAGCAGCGCCACCGCGGCCATGCCGCTCCTGGCCCGGGGCCGGCGCAGCACGCCCAGCGCGCCCGTGCCGCGGCTCGAGCGTTCGGACGGCATCGCCGGAAGGGTCAGCCACTGCCACGCGAAGGTAACCGCGGCGAGCGGGATCACCACGGAGAAGGCGCCGCGCCAGCCGATGAACTGGCCGAGGAAGCTTCCGAGCGGAGCGGCGAACGTCGTGGCGAGCGCATTGCCCCCGTTCAGCATCGCCAGCGCGCCGGGTACCTGATCCCTGGGAACCAGCCGCATGACCGTCGCCGCCGACATCGACCAGAAGCCACCGATCGCGATGCCAAGCAGGGCGCGTCCGGCCATCAGGACCGCGAAGCCGGGAGCGAACGTCACCAGCAGGCCGGACAGCAGCATCAGCACCGTCAGGCCCAGCAGCACGGCGCGGCGATCGATCCCGGCCGTCAGCGAGGAAATGGTGAGGCTTGCCAGGACGGCGAAAAGCCCCGATACGGAAATCGCCTGTCCCGCCGCTCCCTCGGTCAGGTGGAGGTCGGACGCGATCGGCGTCAGGATGCTGACCGGCATGAATTCCGAAGCGATCAGCGTCGACACGCACAGCGTCAGCGCCAGCACCGCTCCCCAGCCGCCGGCCGCGCCACCCTGGCGCGGAAGCGGAGATATCCTGTCGACGATTTCAGAACCGGCGTTGCCTGCCATGCCTCATCCCACCTGACGCTGAGTGCATCACGGCACGGGCCGTGATGCGTGACGGGACGATAATGGGGCGGGACGCCGCTGCCGGTTACCCGTCGTGTCATTGACGGGGCGATGAGCCACGCTCATCATCGAGCCTCCCAAGGCCTGGGTTCTCACGGGCCGAGCGGGCGCATCTCGCGGATGAGGCCGATCAGGAGGCGCAGGCCGGTCGGCAGTTGCCGGCGTCCGGAATAGTAGATGTGGAAGCCCGGTCCGACGGGCGCCCAGTCGGCGAGCACGATGCGCAGTTGGCCGCGCCCGACCCGCGAGGCGACGCAAGGTTCCGGGAGATAGGCGAGCGCGGCGCCTCCGGTCGCGAGATCCAGCGCGAACTGGGTATCGTCGATGGTGATCGCGCCGGGCACGTCGATCGCCATCTCCTCGCCATCCTTCTCGAACTCCCAGCGGTAGATGCTGTCGTCGCCCAGCCGTATCCGAAGGCAGCGGTGCGCGAGCAGGTCGCGCGGGTGCTCCGGCACGCCGAACCTCTCCAGGTATGCGGGCGCCCCCGCCACCACCCACCGTATGTCGCCGGACAGCCGCTGGGCGATCATGTCCTCGGGAACCGTTCCGCCGTAGCGGATCCCCGCGTCGGCTCCTTCGGCGATCACGTCCACCAGATGGTTGGAGACCGTCACGTCCACCCCGATGCCGGGGTAGCGGTCGACGAAGGCCGGGAGGACCGGTGCGAGCAGGAGCGAGCTCGCGTGCTCCAGCACGTTCAGCCGGATGCGCCCCGAGGGTTCCGTCCGGTGGCGGTTCAGCGTCTCGACCGCCGCCCCGATAGCCTCGAACGGGCCGTTGATCGCGGCGTGCAGCTCCTCGCCGGCGGCGGTGAGCGTCACGCTCCGGTTGGTGCGGTTGAGCAGCCGGACGCCGAGCCGCGTCTCGAGCCCTTTCAGCGCGTGGCTCAGCGCGGACGCGGTGACGCCTAGTTCAAGGCCCGCGCGGCGGAAGCTGCGGTGCTTGGCGATGGCGAGGAAATAGCTGAAATCCGCCAGGTCGGCGCGGTTGATCTGCATGGGCGGAATATGCCGACGCCGGCGGCGATCGGCAATCACGTTGAGTATCGCTCATCGCCGCCGGCCGCCCCCCTCCTACATCTTCATGCCGGGCAGGTTGAGCGACGCGGTGTTGCCGCCGTCCACCGGAAGCGCCTGGCCGGTGACGTAGCTGGCGTCGTCGCTGGCGAGGAAGGCGATGACGGCGGCCACCTCCTCCGGCCTGCCGTAGCGGCGCAGCTCGCAGCGGGCGCCGAGCCGGTCGCCCTTGCCGACGGCGCGGGCATGGTCGAAGATCCCCTGGGTCATGCCGGTCTCGATCAGGCCGGGGCAGACGGCGTTGACCCGGATGTTCCATTGGCCCAGGTCGCAGGCGGATGTCTGGGTGAAGTTGATCAGCCCCGCCTTGGAGGCGCTGTAGGCGTTCCCCCCGGCGCCCGACCTTATTCCCGCCACCGACGCGGTGTTGACGATGGCGCCCCGGCCGGCCGCCTGCATGGGACGCGAGGCGTATTTGGTGAAATTGACCGCGCCGAACAGGTTGACCGCCATGACGCGCTGCCAGTCGCCCAGGTCCTGCTCGGTCGCGATGGCCGTGCTGCCGCCCAGGATGCCGGCATTGTTGCACAGCACGTCGATGCGGCCGTGCCGCGCCAGGACGTCGGCGACGCAGGCCTCCACCGCCGCCTCGTCGGCGACGTCCACCGCGAAGATGCCGGACCGCGCGCCGTCCGGCAGCGCACCCGCGGTTCCGCGCAACCCTTCCTCGTCGCGGTCGACCAGGGCGACCGCCGCCCCCTCGGACGCGAGGCGCAGCGCCGTCGCGCGCCCGATGCCGCTGCCCGCCCCGGTCACCAGGGCGACCCGATCCGTGAACCGCATGGATTTTCCTTCCCTCCCACAATTCCTGCCCGTTGTTCCTGAGGAACGCGGTCAGACCAGATACAGCACCAGCATCTCGGCGACGCAGACCGGGCGGCTGCCGCCTTCCAGCTCCACGGTCGCCTCGATCGCGACCAGGAAGCGGCCTTCTCCCTGCGACTCCACCGACTTCAGCCTGAAGACGGCGCGGATGCGGCCGCCGGACGGGACGGGGGCGGGGAAGCGCACGCGGTTCAGCCCGTAGTTCAGCCGGGTGCCGATCCCGTCCACCGCGAAGGCCTGCGCGCCCAGCATCGGCAGCAGGGACAGCGTCAGATAGCCATGGGCGATGGTCGTCCCGAACGGCGATTCCCGCGCGGCCCGGCCGGGGTCCACGTGGATCCACTGGTGGTCGCCGGTCGCGTCGGCGAAGGTCCCGATGCGCTCCTGCCCGATCTCGACCCAGTCGCTGGTCCCCAGCTCCATGCCGATGCGCCCGATGAGCGCCGGCATCCCGCCGATGCGGTTCATGCTCCCCGTTCTCCCTGCCAATAGGGCGCCCGCAGCTCGCGCTTCAGCACCTTGCCGATCTCGCTGCGCGGCAGCGACTCCCGCAACTCCAGCCCGGACAGCCGGTGCGTCCGGCCCAGCCGCCCGTTGGCCCAGGCCAGCAGGTCCGCCGCATCGACGGTCCGGCCGGGCTTCAGCACCACGAAGCCCAGCGGGGTCTCCCCCCAGTCCGGGCTGGGCGCCGCGACGACCGCCGCCTCCGCCACCGCGTCGTGGGACAGCAGCACCTGCTCCAGGTCGCTGGCGTAGATGTTGAAGCCGCCGGACAGGATCATGTCCTTGCGCCGGTCCAGCAGATAGAGGAATCCGTCCTCGTCGAACCGGCCGAGGTCGCCGGAGCGGATGAAGGCCTCGCCCTCCGGGCTGAACCAGACGGCCTCGCGGGTCGCGGCCGGCGCGCCGTGGTAGCCGCTCATCATGGTGGAGGACCGGCCGACGATCTCCCCGGTTCCGCCGCGCGGCAGTTCGCGGCCCCGCTCGTCGATGATGCGGATGTCGGCGCCGCCGGCCGGCCTTCCCACGGAGTCCAGCTTGCCGGGAAAGGCCGACGCATCCAGCACGGTGCTGACGCCGCCCTCGGTCATGCCGTAGCCGTCCAGCATCCTGCCGGGCCAGCGCTCCAGGATCGCGCGCAGCACGGGAGCCCGCAGCGGCGCGCTGGTCGACATCTTGGCGCGGAACGAGGACAGGTCGAACCTGTCGAAGTCGGGCAATGCCAGGATGCGCTCGTACTGGACGGGGACCAGCATGGTGTGGGTGGCGCGCTCGCACTCCGCCACCTCCAGGTAGCCGCGCGCGTCGAACTTCCGCATCAGCACGACCGTCCCGCCGCCCGCCAGGGTCGGCAGCAGCGCCACCAGCGTGGTGTTGGAGTAGAGCGGCGTCGCGACCAGCGTGACCGCGTCCCCGCCCAGGCCGTAGGCCGCGACCCGCTGGCGGTTCTGGCGCGAGCGGAAGCGGTGGTCGTGCAGGATGCCCTTGGGCACGCTGGTCGTGCCGGAGCTGTAGATGATGTCGAACGCGTCGTCCGGCCCCGGCTCGACATCCTGCGGGTCCGCCGCCGCGCCGAGCCAGTCCTCCAGCCCCATCCAGGCCCCGTCCGCGAAGTCCAGGCCGACCCGGACGGGAACGCCGCCCGCGATCTCCTCCGCCGCTGGCCGGTACCGCGCGGAGGCGAACAGGAAGCGCCCCCCGCTGTCCGCCAGCATCCCGCCGAGCGTCCGGGGGGTGGCGGAGGTCGGCAGCGGCACCATGCAGCCGCCGGCGGCCAGCGTGCCGAGATAGAGGGCCACGAAGTCGGCCGAGTTCTCCGACAGGCAGGCGACCCGGCCGCCGGTGCGGAGCCCGGCTGCCGCGAGGGCCGCCGCGACGCGGTCGACCCGGCGGCCCAGCTCTCCCCAGGCGACCGTCCGTCCGCCGTCGCGGATCGCGGGATGGCCGGCGCGGGCAACGGCGTGGCGGCGCACCAGTGCCGGCATCGGTTCGAACACCTCGCCCCGCACTGGGGCGGGGACGATGGTCGGGGGAGCGGCGGTCATGGCCATGGTTCCTGTTCTTCTTGTCCCGTTCTTCCTCCCGGGGTCTTGCCGGATCGTTACACGAGCCGTCGCAGAGTGTCAAATCGTCGAAACTCTATTTCGCATGGCGGTATAAAACGGCCCGGGATCGGTTTACATCGCCCAGGCGATCCTTTATGCAGACCTCGAAAAACCGAATTCCGCGGAAAAGCGGCGGGGGAGGAAACGATGACGGAACTGCTTGAAGAGCAGCGGGGGCGGGTGCTGGTCCTGACCATCAGCGATCCGGCGACACGGAACGCGCTGGGGCCCGACGTCTATGCCAAGGGCAGCGAGGCGCTGCGCCGGGCCGCCTGGGACCCCGGCATCGGCGCGGTCGTGCTGACCGGCGCGGGCGACGCCTTCTGCAGCGGCGGCAACCTGAACCGCCTCGCCGGACTGCGCGACGGGCCGCCCGGGCAGGCGGCCGGACAGGCCGAGGCGGGGATCGACCTGCTGCACGGCTGGATACGGCTGCTGCGCGCGTGCCCAAAGCCGGTGATCGCCGCGGTCGAGGGGGTGGCCGCCGGGGCCGGCTTCTCGGTGGCGCTGGCCTGCGACATGATCGTGGCGGCCAAGGACGCCCGTTTCGTGCTGGCCTATGTCAAGGTCGGCCTCAGCCCCGACGGCGGCGCCACCGCGTTCCTGGCCCGGTCGCTGCCGCGCCAGACGGTGGCCGAGATCGCGATGGAGGGCGGCACGGTCGAGGCGGAACGCCTGCACCGGCTGGGCGTGGTCAACGCCCTGTGCGAACCCGGCACGGTGCTGGAAGCGGCGGTCGGCCGCGCCCGGCGGCTGGCCGAGGGTCCGTCCGCGGCCATCACCTCGATCAAGCGCCTGGTCGACGCGGCGCAGGACGGCGATCTCGACTCCCAGCTCGACCGCGAGCGCCGGGCTTTCGTCCGCAACCTACTCCATGCCGACGCCGGGGAGGGCATCGCCGCCTTCCTGGAAAAGCGTCCCGCCCATTTCCACCCTTGAGGTCTGGGCGATGCTGAACACCCGCGTCACCGAGTTCTTCGGCACCAGGCTTCCCATCGTCGCCAGCGGCCTGCAATGGCTGGCGACCGCGGACTATGCCGCCGCCGCGTCGCGCGCCGGCATCATGGGCTTCATCACCGCCGCCAGCTTCCCCGAACCGGCGGCCCTGCGGGACGAGATCCGGCGCTGTCGCGACCTCGCCGAGGGTGGGCCGTTCGGGGTCAACGTCTCCATGCTGCCCAAGCTGGTGCAGGGCGACCGCACCGAGGCGGTGTTCGACCTGATCGCGGAGGAGGGCGTCCGCTTCGTCGAGACCTCCGGCCGCAACCCGGAGCCCTATCTGCCCCGCCTGCGCGCCGCCGGGATGAGGGTGGTCCATAAGGTCCCGACGGTGAAGCACGCCCGCAAGGCCCAGTCGGTCGGCGTGGACATGGTGGAGGTGATCGGCGCGGAAGCGGGCGGGCACCCCGGCATGGAGCTGATCGGCACCATGGTGCAGTCGGTCCTGGCCGCCCGCGAGATCACCGTGCCGCTCGTGATCGGCGGCGGCATCGGCACGGGCGAACAGCTCGTGGCCGCCCTGGCCCTGGGCGCCGACGGCGTGCTGATGGGCACCCGCTTCCTGGTGGCCGAGGAGGTGCGCGCCCACGCCGCCTACAAGGACCGCCTGGTCGAGGCGCGCGAGACCGACACCACGCTGGTCATGCAGTCGCTGCGCAACACGCTGCGGGCACTCCGCAACGAGACCACGGACAAGATCCAGCAGATGGAGAAGGAACGCCCCGGCGACCTCGCCGCCCTGCTGCCCCTGGTCTCCGGCAAGCTCGGCCGGCAGGCCTACGAGACCGGCGACATGTCCCTGGGCGCCCTGTCCCTCGGTCAGTCCGTCATCTTCGCCGACCGCGTCGAACCCCTGGCCGCGATCGTCGCGCGGATCGAGGAGGAGGCGGAGAGGGCGCTGGAGCGGCTGCGCGGGCTTATGTGAATGCCGTAGATGGCCGGCTGCCGTGTCAGGCCGCCCAGTCTTCCAGGCGCAATCCCGTCACCCGCCTGAATTCGCCTGTGTTGTGGGTGACGAGTGTGGCCTGTTCGGCCAGCGCGTGGCAGGCGATCCACAGGTCGTTGGCGCCGATAGGCGTTCCCGCCTCCTTCAGGCGGGGGAACTGTTCGGCGTAATGGCTCTCGTGTGTACGATAATGTATGTACATTAAGAGGTTTGCGCCTCGCCCGCAAACGGCCCGTCGGACGAATGCCGTTGACCGGCCGGACAGCCGCTTTCGGCTTCCGGAATGCGCTGGCTCGCCTCCGATCCTGAACGGCGAAGGCGAACGACTCCCGTGGAACCGACCTCCGCGATGCTGGGGGCGGGCGGCGGTCGCGCCTGTAAGAAATCCCGACACCGCGGAAACGGTAGCCCGTTGCGCGCGGTCGGGACGCAATAAAGAAACCGGCCCGGAGATGCTTCCGGGCCGGGGTCGCGTGTCCGGCGAAGGGGACCTTCGCGGAGCGCGGGGTCAGGCCTTCCGGCGGGACCGGCTGGCGACGCCGAGGCCGAGCAGGCCGGCACCCAGCAGGGCGAGGGTCGCGGGCTCCGGCACCTCGGTCGGGACCTCGGCGACCACCTGCAGCTCCGCCGTGCCGGCCAGCGGCAGGAGGAAGTTCAGGTCCGGATCGGCGTTCTGGAAGCTGCTGCTCAGCGTGATCAGGTTGTTGATCCCGAAATATGCGCCGGCCGGTCCGCCGGTGATCTGCAGCAGGCCGTTGCCGTTGCCGATGATGTTGTCGGAGTCGGCGAAAGCCGTGCCCGAGCTGAACAGGGAGCCCGTCGATCCGGCATTGGGGCCGGAGACCTCTTCCGTCTCGAAGCCGACGGCCGTGAGCCACAGGTCGCCGTCGCTGAAGCCCGTCGTGGTCGCCAGGTTGGCGTCGGGAGTGTTGTCGACGTAGAAATTGACGTTGCCGCCCGTGAACACGGTCGTGTTCAGGGTCTCGGTGGTGTCGAACTCCGACACGACGTAGTTGTCGAACGTGTAGGTCAGTTCGCAAGGACCGGGCGAGCAGAAATCGTCGCCGAACAGGTTGTTGATCTGCGACACGCGGCCGAAGCCGGACAGCGTATCGCCGACGCCGGTCACGAAGGTCTCGGTGAGGTTCGAGAACTTGAAGGTCGTCTCATTCGGGCCGCCGACGATGACGCCGGCCACCGGGGTCGGAGCCGCCTGGGCCTGGCCCATTCCCAACGCCAGAACGGCGCCGACGGCCGCCACCCCGAGGCTCTTTTTAATGTGGTTCTTCATCAGGTCCTCCTTACGCACCGCACCCTTGCGGCTTCAAGGACAAAGCACGCAGCGTGCCATGTTCAACTTACCTATTAAAATCAATATGTTGTCCGGAACCGGGAAGGCGGCGTCACCCTGATCTGTAAGATTTTCCGACAGGCTTGGCGGGGCGCCTGTCCGCAGCCTTGACATCGGAGGAGCGGTCCCCGCGCCCGGACCTCGCCCGTGCATTCACGGCGCCCGCGAAGATGGCGGGATCATTCCCGGCAGTCGGGCTGTTCGACCAGCAGGCATGCAGCTCCAGGAAAACCGATGAAAGGCGCCGATCCCCATGATTTCCGCGACACAGGACATTCGCCATGCTTGACGGGTTCTTCAAGCTGTCCGACCACGGGACCGATCTCCGCACCGAAGTCACGGCCGGCGTCACGACCTTCCTCACCATGGCCTATATCATCTTCGTCAATCCCTCGGTGCTGGCGGTCACCGGAATGGATCACGGGGCGGTGTTCGTCGCCACCTGCGTCTCGGCGGCGCTGGGCACGCTGATCATGGGGCTCTATGCCAACTACCCGGTGGCCCTGGCTCCCGGCATGGGGCTGAACGCCTATTTCTCCTACGGCGTCGTGCAGGGTCTCGGCCATCCGTGGGAGGTGGCTCTCGGCGCCGTCTTCCTGTCGGGCGTGCTCTTCGTGATCCTCAGCGTGCTGCCGGTCCGGCAGGCGATCGTCAACGCGATACCTCAGTCGCTGAAATTCGCGATTTCCGCGGGCATCGGCCTCTTCCTCGGTATCGTCGCGCTGCGCAACGCCGGCATCGTGGTTCCCCATCCCGCGACCATGGTGGCACTCGGCGACCTGACCAGGCCGGAAGCCATCCTGGCCTGCGGCGGCTTCGCCCTGACGGTGGCGCTGGCATCGCTGCGCCTCACGGGGGCGATCATCCTGGCGCTGCTGGCGACGGCCGCGACGGGGATCCTGACCGGCGTTTCGCCCTTCGAAGGCATCGTGTCGGCCCCTCCGAGCCTGGCGCCGACCTTCCTTGCCATGGATGTCGGCGCCGCGCTGCAGATCGGGCTGGTCACCATCGTCTTCACGTTCCTCTTCGTCGATCTGTTCGATACGGCGGGCACGCTGGTCGGCGTGGCGCACCGCGCCGGCCTGCTGGACGAACGGGGGCGCCTGCCGCGCCTGGGCAAGGCGCTGCTCGCCGACAGCACGGCGTCGGTCATGGGGGCGGCACTCGGCACCTCGACCGTCACCAGCTACATCGAAAGCGCCGCCGGCACCAGCGTGGGCGGACGTACCGGCCTGACCGCCGTGACGGTCGGCGTGCTGTTCCTGCTCTGCATCTTCTTCGCGCCCCTGGCGGGCAGCGTCCCGGCCTATGCGACGGCTCCGGCGCTTCTCTTCGTCGCCTGCCTGATGAGCAGGGGCTTGTCGGAACTGGATTGGGAGGACCCGACCGAATACGCCCCCGGCGTCGTCACGGCCATCGGCATGCCGCTCACCTTTTCCATCGCGACCGGGATCGGCATGGGCTTCATCACCTACACGGCGATCAAGATCCTGTCCGGCCGCGCCCGCGAGCTCGGCTTCATCGTTCCGATCCTGGCCCTTCTCTTCGCCGCCAAGTTCGCTTTCTTCCCGATGGGCTAGCATGCCGGCCGAAAGGGTCCGCGGCTGACCGGAGCGGGGCGCCGGATTCCGCCGCCCCGTATTCTTTATACAGAATACCAAATACCAGTATTCATAGTATTCGCTTAGGGGCAGGGCCGATATGAATGCCGTCCCGTCGTTTTGCAAGGGCCTGTGTTTACTCGAAGATTTTCAACGATCAGTCTTACGTTGCGGAATTTTCCGCCTTCCTACTTATCGGATTGTTGCGCGTGCACAGTCCTGGTGCGGTGCAATATTTTAAAAGTTTTTCGATTAACTAAGTTTTTCAGTTGTCAAATATGCCCAATGCCACATACCGTATACCAACGCACCGGACGACAAGCCGGGCGACATCGAAAAACAGCACCGGCAGGGCCGCTTACGACATGAAATAACGAACCACCCGGCCCGACAGAGGGAGGAGCCTTAGATGACTGCGACCAAGAAGTTTTCTTGCCTGCAGAAGGCTGCCGCAATAACAACGGCCACGTTCACGAGCGTAATTTTCGGCGCGATGACTTCCACCGCCTTCGCGTGGGAGCCGACCAAGTCGGTCGAGTTCATCGTCCCCGCCGGCACGGGAGGCGGTGCCGACCAGATGGCCCGGATGATCCAGGGCATCATCCAGAAAAACAACCTGACGAAACAGCCCATCGTGGTGATCAACAAGTCGGGTGGAGCCGGCGCCGAAGGGTTCCTCGATGTCGTCGGGTCGAAGCGGAACCCGCACAAGATCATCATCACCCTGTCCAACCTGTTCACGACCCCCCTGGCCACCGGCGTTCCCTTCTCCTGGAAGGACATGACCCCGGTCGCGATGCTGGCGCTCGACAACTTCGTCCTGTGGGTCAATGCCGAGAGCCCGTACAAGACCGCCAAGGAATATGCCGACGCCGCCAAGAGCGGGGACGCCAACTCCTTCAAGATGGGCGGGACCGGGTCCAAGCAGGAAGACCAGATCATAACGGCGGCGATCGAGCAGGGAACCGGCGCCACCTTCACCTACATTCCTTATAAGGGCGGCGGCGACGTGGCGGCCCAGCTGGTCGGCAACCACATCACCTCGAGCGTCAACAACCCGATCGAGGCCGTGTCACAGTGGCGCGCCGGCGCGCTGCGTCCGCTCTGCGTCTTCGACAGCCAGCGCATCGACATCAAGGAACCGGTCGCCGACGGCAAGTCCTGGAACGACGTTCCGACCTGCAAGGAAAGCGGCCTCGACGTCGAGTACACCATGCTCCGCGGCATCTTCATGCCGCCCAACGTGACCGCCGACCAGACCCAGTTCTATGTCGATCTCTTCCAGAAGGTCCGCGAGACGCCGGAATGGAAGGACTTCATGGAGAAGGGCGCCTTCAACAAGAGCTTCATGATCGGCGACGAGTTCAAGTCCTGGCTGACGGCGGCCGAGACCAACCACAAGAGCCTGATGGAAAAGGCCGGCTTCCTCGCGAAGTAACCGATCCTCCGGCGATCCGGGAGCGGCGCCGCGTCGCCGCCCCCGGAACGTCCCGAAACCCTGCTTCCATGCCTGCCCGATACCGAACCGGCCGCTTCGGGGACGCCTTCAGTCCCCCTGGGCGGCCCGCCGGGGCCGTGCGCCCGCCTTGCCGGCGCAGTCGAAGGGCAGTTTCCGAAGGGATGAACTTCCATGAGCCAGCCAAACAGCAACGAGGAGTCCGTCGTCTCGGTGCGGACGATGGAGATCGTCACGGCGGCATTGTTCGCGATCGTGGCCCTGGTCGTGATGTACGACAGCTCCAGGGTCGGCGCCGGCTGGGCCAGCGACGGCCCCGAAGCCGGCTATTTCCCCTTCTATGTCGGCCTGATCATGCTGGTGTCGAGCGGCGTCATCCTGGTCAGCAACCTGCTCAACAAGGCACCCAAGGCGGCGACCTTCGTGGAGCGCGGGCAGCTCAAGCTGGTGGTCAGCGTCCTCGTACCGACCATCGTCTTCGTCGCCGTGATCGGCTTCCTCGGCATCTATGTCGCGGCCGCCATCTTCATCGCCTTCTTCATGAGCTGGCTCGGCAAGTACCCCGTGGTGAAGATCC
Source organism: Skermanella rosea (assembly GCF_016806835.2). NCBI lineage: Bacteria > Pseudomonadati > Pseudomonadota > Alphaproteobacteria > Rhodospirillales > Azospirillaceae > Skermanella > Skermanella rosea. Next base: position 287,421 of record NZ_CP086114.1, read on the forward strand.
TGCCCATAGCGATCCTCATCCCGCTCGCGCTCTTCGTGATGTTCGAGATCTGGTTCCTCGTCCCGCTGCCCAAGGGGCCGGTCGAAACATTCTTTGGCTATTGAACCGAAAAGCAGAGGAACCGCCGCTCCGGTGCGGCACCGCGACCTGGAGCATGCCACCGGATAATGACGGTCGTCTCGGAGGGAAGTCTTGGACGCTTTGATGAATCTGATGCATGGCTTCGGCGTTCTCGCCGACCCCATGAACATCGTGTACATGTTCGTCGGGATCACGCTGGGGGTGCTGATCGGCGTGCTGCCCGGGCTGGGCGGCGCCAACGGTGTTGCGATCCTGCTGCCGCTGACCTTCAGCATGTCGCCGACCTCGGCGATCATCATGCTGTCGTGCATCTACTGGGGAGCCCTGTTCGGCGGCGCCATCACCTCGGTGCTGTTCAACATCCCGGGCGAGCCCTGGTCGGTCGCCACCACCTTCGACGGCCACCCCATGGCCCAGCAGGGCCGCGCCGGCGAGGCGCTGACCGCGGCCTTCACCTCCTCCTTCTTCGGCGCCTTCCTGGCGGTCATCCTGATCACCTTCCTGGCCCCGGTGATCGCCGGCTTCGCGCTGCGCTTCGGCCCGGCCGAGTTCTTCGCGGTCCAGCTCCTGACCTTCTGCAGCTTCGTCGGCATGGGCAAGGAATCGCCCTTCAAGGTGCTCACCGCCATGATGCTCGGCTTCGCCCTGGCAGCCGTCGGGCTCGACACCGTCACCGGCCAGCTGCGCATGACCTTCGGCACCATCGAGCTGCTGCGCGGCTTCGACTTCCTGATCGCGGTCATCGGCCTGTTCGGCATCGGCGAGATCCTGCTGACCATGGAGGAGGGCCTGGCCTTCAAGGGCAAGTCGGCCCGGATCAACCCGGCGGTCGTGCTGCACACCTGGAAGCAGCTGCCGAAATACTGGATCACCGCGCTGCGCGGCTCGATCGTGGGCTGCTGGATGGGCATCACGCCGGGCGGCGCCACGCCGGCCTCGTTCATGAGCTACGGCCTGGCCAAGCGCTTCTCGCGCAACGGCGCCCGGTTCGGCACCGGCGAGATCGAGGGCGTGGTGGCCCCCGAGACGGCGGCGCACGCGGCGGGCACCAGCGCGCTGCTGCCGATGCTGACGCTCGGCATCCCCGGCTCGCCGACCGCGGCGGTGCTGCTCGGCGGGCTGCTGATCTGGGGCCTGCAGCCCGGCCCGCTGCTGTTCGTCGAGCAGAAGGAGTTCGTCTGGGGCCTGATCGCCAGCATGTACCTGGGCAACGTGGTGGGCCTGATCGTGGTGCTGACCACGGTGCCGCTGTTCGCCTCGATCCTGCGCATCCCGTTCAGCATCATCGCCCCGATCATCATCGTGATCTGCGCGGTCGGCGCCTACACGGTCCACAACGCCTTCATGGACATCGCCGTCATGCTGGTGTTCGGCGTGCTCGGCTACGTCTTCAAGAAGCTGTCCTACCCGCTCGCCCCGCTGGTCCTGGCCCTGGTCCTCGGCGACATGGCCGAAAGCTCGTTCCGCCAGGCCATGCTGCTCTCCCAGGGCGACCTCGCCATCTTCTGGTCCAACCCCCTGGTAGGATCCATCGTCACCCTCGCCCTCGCCATGCTCTTCTGGCCCGTCATCTCCCTGGCCATCGGCAGGTTCCGCGGGTCGCCGGCGGCACCGGTCTCCGTCAAGTAAACGGCGTCCCGCGGGCCGGACGGCAACCGGCACGCCTATCGTGAACGCCCATCGTGAACAGGGAGGCGGCAGGGAACGGCCCCGGCCGTTCCCTGCCGCGGCGGGACGGTCGCGCCCGGAAAACAGAGGTTAACCATGGCCGAGTTCATCACGGCGGACATGCTTTCCGCCTTCTTCCAGGTCCTCATGATCGACCTGGTCCTGGCCGGCGACAATGCCGTCGTCATCGGCCTCGCCGCCGCCGGCCTGCCCCGCGACCAGCGGAACAAGGCGATCCTGATCGGGATCATCGCGGCGACGGTGCTCCGCATCATCTTCGCCGGGCTGACCACCCAGCTGCTTCAGATCGTGGGATTGCTGCTGGCCGGCGGCATCCTGCTGCTGTGGGTGAGCTGGAAGATGTGGCGCGAGCTGCGCGAAGCCCACGAGCGCGACGAGATGGACGCGAACGAGGCCCTGGCCGACGCGGACCTCGACCACGACGGCACCGTCGCCGGACACCGCCCGCGCAAGACCTTCGCCCAGGCGGCCACCCAGATCGTCATCGCCGACCTGTCGATGTCCCTCGACAACGTGCTCGCCGTGGCCGGCGCCGCCCGCGAGCATCCGGGCGTCCTGATCTTCGGCCTGGCGCTGTCGATCGCGCTGATGGGGCTGGCGGCGACCATGATCGCGCGGCTCCTGCAGAAGCACCGCTGGATCGCCTATCTGGGCTTGGCGATCATCCTCTATGTCGCGCTGGAAATGATCTATCGCGGCGCCCTGGAGGTCTGGCCGGTGGTCAATGGCGTCTGACGCCCGGGCGGACGCCGCGGGCATCCGAAAACCCCGAACCCTGACGCACGGGAGGATCACGACGAAGCTTCGCCGGGAGTGTCGGACCAAGTCGTTTGCTCCGGAAAACAACTGTCGCCGAGAGGGGCTGGGAAGCCGATGGGCAGCTTGAAAGTCGAACTCAAACCGCTGGATACCAGCCATACCCTGAAGATGCGGGCCTATCAGTCGCTGAAAGGCTCCATCGAGGCGATGGATCTGTACAGCCATCAAGGCGAGATCAGGATCGACGAGCGGGAGATCTCCGAAAGGCTGGGCATCAGCCGCACGCCGGTTCGCGAGGCGCTGATCCTGCTGGAGCACGAGGGCTTCGTCCGCACGGTGCCGCGCCGGGGCGTCGTGGTGGTCCGCAAGACCCGCCCGGAGATCGTCGACATGATCATCGTCTGGGCGGCGCTGGAAAGCATGGCGGCACGGCTCTTCGCCGCCGGCGCGCCCGACGACGAGATCGCGGCGCTGGCGGCGCGGCTTCGGCAGCCCTTCGACGGGGCGGAAGCGGCGGACGGGATCATGGAGATCCACGACGCTTTCGTCGGCGCGTCCGGCTGCGGCATGATCGGTGACCTGACGAAGAACCTTCGGGTCCAGATGCGCTGGATCAACAGGCTGGCCGGCCACGCCGCGGATCAGGCGTCCGGGATGGCAGCCCTGCGCCACGCGATGGCCGAGGCGATCGGGAACCGCGATGCCGGCCTGGCAGGCGCCCTGATCCGCGACCACAATCTCGGCCTCGCCGGATACATCGAGAAGAGCCGCGATTTCCCCGACTGACCCGGGAGCGGGCCGGGACAAGGGGGAGGCACGGCGGCAGATCAACAGGAGGAAACCCAGGAATGCAGGCCAAGGACATCATGACTTCGCCCGTGATCACGGTCGATCCCGACATGCCGGTCGCGGAGATAGCGACCCTGCTGCTGGAAAGGCGGATCAGCGGCGTGCCGGTGGTCGACGCCGGCCGGCGGCTTGTCGGCATCGTGAGCGAGGGCGACCTTCTGCGCCGCGTCGAGACGAACACGGAGCGGCGCCAGTCCCGCTGGCTGGAGGTCCTGCTCGACCGCAGCGGCGGTGCCGCCGAGTTCGTCAAGAGCCACGGCCTCCATGCCCGCGACGTGATGAGCCGGAAACTGGTGACGGCCGCCCCGGAAACCGACCTGGGCGAGATCGCCGAACTGATGGAGCGGCACCGCATCAAGCGCGTGCCGGTGGTGGAGGACGGGGTCCCGGTCGGCATCGTCAGCCGGGCCAACCTGCTGCACGGGCTGGTCGCCTATAAACGGTCATCGGCGGGCATCGCCGCCGTCAGCGATCCGGAGATCCGCACGGCGCTGGCGGACCTGCTACGCGGCGAATCCTGGGCCAGCCTGCGCCACGTCAATATCGTCGTGACCGAGGGGGTCGTCCACCTCTGGGGCATGGTGGACAGCGAGGACCAGCGCCGCGCCCTGACGGTGGCCGCCGAGTCCGTGCCCGGCGTCAAGTCGGTGGAGGACCACCTGAACCCCAACTGGTTCGCCAACCAGTCCGGGTGATCCGGCGCGGGCAGCGCCTTCTCCGAGCGCCGGCGGCGCTCGGAGAAATGAGCTTCACACAGCTCCTCCCCTGTCATGCCCAGCTTCCGGCGCGCGACGTTGGTGAATTCTTTCAACACCTGCACGCCGATGACGCAGCCCTTGCCGAGCAGTTCCTGCGCCTTCCGGCTGCGCGGATCATCGGTGAAAGCATAGATCAGGACAGTTGTGTCGAGAAACTCACCTGCCATCGAGGTCATCGCGCACTGGCGTCGTCGCGATCGAATTTCCAATCCGGAGGCAGCTTCTTGCGGAAGGAGCGGATGCGCTCCAAGGCCCTCTGACGGCTCCGGTCGCGTTCGATGTCGAAGCTTCGCTCGCCGGCGACATGGATCTCGATCTCGTCGCCTTCCTTCAAATCCAATGCCTCGACGACAGCGGCAGGCAGACGGACGGCGAGACTGTCACCCCATCTGGCGACCTGCATGATCCGCTCCATGGATATACAGCAGGATTGTATATCTGGGGGAGCCGATCGATCAAACCCTATCAGGAACCGAGTTTCCCACGAAAGGGACGGCCCGGTTCCCTCACCGCCTCCAAACATTCCCGAAGATTGCGCGGCAGCACGAAGCCCCGTAGCACCGTAGGTCGGATAGAGCGAAGCGGCATCCGACGGCAACGCTCCGGCCTTCCGTCCGGTACTGAAGTGACCGTCACCACCGACAGGGTCGCCAAGCTCTGGAACCTCTGCCACACCCTGCGAGCGCAACGGGACCGTAGGTCAGGGCCAGAAGGCTTCGTCCACGGCCTGGTCGAAGGACCAGGGGCATTCGGCGGGGAAGGTCGTTTCCGGCAAGCCTGACTCCGCCGCTGCTTCGCGCCGCGCGTACCGGTAGGCGGATGCCATGGCTTCGGGCAGCCGCGCCTTCAGGCTGGGGTTGTCCTGCATGTGATCGGCGAGCTGGTCCCGGGCGTTGGCGATCGACAGGCGCCATGAATTACCGCGCAACGCCGGCTGGTATTGCCACTTCAACAGATGCAGCAGGACCACGGTCAGGCGGCTCACCAATTCGCGCTTCTCGCTCCGGCCCATGCTGTCGATCTCCTCGGCGATATGCTCGATGTCGGCGGCGTCCAGCCTGCCGGCACGGAGCAACGCCGCCTGCCGCGTGGCCCAGGCGTAGAAGTCGGTTTCGTAGAGGCTGTCGTTCGGCATCCTGTCGGTTCCGTTCGATCCCTGATGGCGTGACAGAGATTATACCAGCGTTCGGGCCGATCAAACCGAAACCGAGCGCCGGACCCGGAGGTCCGCGTGATCAGGATGGCGGTCAGGTCTTCCTCCGGATCGACCCGGACATAGATCCAATACACCGTGAAATTTTCAATGCTCCCAAGTGGGGATTATCGAGTGCCCGATAACACTCGGGCCTCGGCCAACTCCTGCCTTGGTGACGCCCGAGCCCGGACGCGGTAGACTGCCGCCGACGCATGGGAGGCCGAGGATGCCCGATACCGTTCCGCTGCCCAACCGACAGGACGATCCTTATGCTTGGCTGCTGATCCAGGCGCATGCGCTCGGCGCGCGCCGGAGCGTCGATCACGAAGGCCTGCGCGAGTATCTTGAGGAAGCGGCCGAAGAGACCCTGTCGAAAGCGACGAGCCGGATGGTCAACCTCATGGCTCATGTCATGAAGGTCGTTCACACGCGCAACCCGGACGTGATCGGCCATTGGCGGTCGGAGATCGTGGAGTTTCACGATAAGTTCCTGGATGCCTACAGGCCGTCGATGCGGCGGGCGATCGAACGGGATAAAGAAAGGCTGTGGCAACGGGCCAAGCGCAAGGTGACCGCCAGCTTCAAGGACCATGGCGAACCGGAACCCGATCTCCCCGAGGCGTGTCCCTTTTCGCTCGACATGCTGACCGACGACACCCTGGAAGTTGAGAACCTTGTCAGATTAATTGCGGAGGCAAGTCAGAACGACGCGTGATCTGTTCGAACAGATCGGTAAGACAAGTCGACCATTTTTCACGACTTGGCCTGAGCACTCGGCGGAACGCCAAAACTTCGTATAAATGATTTTCCATTAGTCATCATGGATGTACGGGGCAAATGGGTAAAATCCAATTAGGCCGCCTAGAATTGCTCCGAAGATCGGCCACCAATCACCGCCAGCAGATCCAACAACGTATCCGATACCGCCGCAGATCATTATTGAAATCAATCCTCTGAGTATAACGTAGGAGAGAATAACTATACCGACGATTAATCCGAGCATCAAGAATATTGAAGTCTCGCTCTATGGTTATGCCAAAATCACGCGGAATTTGCCTTGCGCCTTGTTCTCAACGGCGTTTGCTCCGAAAGGTCAACATTAGACAGTCAAAATTTACAACTTGCCGATTCATAAGAGACAAAAGAAGTTGGGCAACCCGTGGTATGAACATGCCCGAACACACATCCACGTTCACCTACACAAGCTCTTTATCTGTTCATGAAACGGTTAATTTAATGTAAAATTGGAGCCAAGCAGGCACATTGTCAACGCTCCGACAGGCTTCGATCGTAAAATTTGCGGACCGTTCCGGGCTTCATGTGCAGGAGATTCCCTGCATCCTGGAACAGGAGTTGCCCGCTCATCGCGCTGTTCAGGACGGCCCGCGCGAACCGTCTGCCGTTCTTGATCGGAGCGTTTCGGTAGAAGTCGCCTCCACCCGGTTCGTCCGGGACCTGCCAGCTTCTTCTTTCCTGCTCGAAATAGGCGCGGTATTCATTCCAGCCGATCTTGCCGCAGTCCAGCGCCCGGCGCGCGATGACGACGCGGCTGACCTTGAAGACTTGCGACAGGGACTGGGCATTCGCGGCAAGGCTCCTGGAGCCGTCCCAAGACTTCATGAGCAGGGCACGGGGCACCAGAACCTCGGCCGCGATCGCGTTGCAGACCAGTTCGATGTTTCCGGAACCGTCGGTGCGCCGGTCCAGGGCGGGATTCGACACGCCGCTGGCTCCAAGCCAGATATGGGCGAGTTCATGGGCCAGCGTGAAAGCCTGCGCGGCCTTGGCATCCCGTCCGTTGATGAAGACGATCGGCGCCAACTTGTCCGCGATCGCAAAGCCTCGGAAATCCGCTGTGCTGAGGGTGCGATGCGTGTTGCTGCCGACATACCCCGTCCGCATGATCCAGATCCCGGCGTCCTCGCATCTTTCGAAAAGGTCGGCGAGATGCTGTTCCCAGGTGCCGTTCCGGCCGGTGCCGGGTCCGATCCCAAGCACGTTGCGCATATCGGCGGCTACCTGTAGCGGCCCGAGATCGTCGGCGGCCGGACCCGAGATTCTGAGCGATTCCGGGACCAGATTGGCTGAGATGGGAAGCGGGCTCTGGCCCACATTCGGTGAGACAGGGCCCGCAGTGTTTGAGACGGACCCGAGATCATGGGCGCCGGCCCACAATCCGTGAGACGAAGTCCGATCAGAGGGGAAGCCCAGCCGCCTGCATCTGCTGGGTAAGCTCCTGCGCCCGGACGCCGCTCAGCTCTCCCCGCAGGAATTGGCGGATCTCCGCCGGCTTGACGCTGAACTGGTCGGCTAGGGAGCGCACGCTGTAGCCGTGGCGGGTCAGCCGCGGTTCCAGATCGTCTAGCTGACGGGACAGGATGCTCTCAACCACCTGGACCGTGACCGGCCGGTCACCGATCCGGTACGCCTCCTCGAATGCAAGGGTCAGATGCTGCTCGATCTGGAGCGGGGTCTTTAGGCGGCTGGCCAGTAGCTCCACCGCCGCCGTCTCGATCAGCTCGCCGATGTCGATGCCCTCGCCGACGCAGCGTGCGAGGAGCCAACGGATGTAGGCGAGCTGGTTCCCTGCCATGCCGTCGAACTCGAACACCACCGAGCGGTAACCGATCTCCTCCATTGTCGGACGTCGAAGGTCGTTCCGAAGCTTGGGGTGGCCCACCAGCACGACGGAGAGCATGCCGCCGCCATCGGCGACCACCTCCATCAACCGCTTCAGCCCAATCAGCGTCTTGCCGTGCAGGTCGTGTGCCTCGTCAACGAACAGGGCCACCGGCTTGCGGCCGCGCCGTACGAGTTGCTGCAGTTCGCGTTCCCGCTTCTCGCCCAGAGTTGGGATCTTCGGGTCCTTGTCTGGAGAGAGGTCATGGAACAGCGCAGTGATGAGGGTGGGGATGGTGGTGCGGTCCTTGTCCACCGATAGGCTCTTCGACACCGTAACGCGCCCATCGCGGGTCAGTTCGTCCTGGATGCGGCGGAGCAGCACGGTCTTGCCGCTACCGACGACGCCGGCAACCGCCACCAGACGGCCGACCAGGATGGACGCCTTCACATCCTTGATGAGCTGGCGGTGATGGTCGGTCTCGTAATACCCGGCCATCAGCAGGTCCCGCTCCAACCTGAAATGCTCCATGACCTCCGTCAGCATGCCCCGCCCCCTCCCGTCCGCTGCCTGAAGTACGCCCGCACCTTCGTCAGCACCTCGTCCTTGGCCAAGGTCTCCCGCACCAGCGCGTCAATCCAGGCCCGGTCCTCGGCCGGCAGCTTCGCCAACGCCAAGCCGATCTCGCCGGCGATCGCGCGCTTGGCCGCGATGATGTCGGGAAAGGCCAAGGTGCGGTAGGGATCCGGGTCGGTGAACGCCACCTTGGCGGCCGGTGCCGTGACGGGAGGTGGCAGAGGCGAGGTGCCGCCGTCGACCGCCGCGCGCGGCAGGCCGATGCGTTCTGCCAACTCAGCCACCCGGTCGGCCCGCTCCTCGGATCTGGTCTTCTGGTGCTTGCGGTACTTGTGCAGCGGGATGGGGCCGCCGACCGGACCGTAGGGGCCATATCGCCGGTCACCGTGCTCGACATAGAGTTCCTGGTCGAATAGTCCCCACCAGAGCACCACATCCTCGCCGGCCAGATCTGGATCGACTTCGTTGGCTACGCCCTCCACGGTGATGCGGGTGTCGATGCCGACCTTGCGCCGCTCCGGCTCCCGCGCGAAGGCGCAAAACCGGTCCCAGGCGCACATCTCGCGATAACCCTTCTCCGGTAGGAGCCGCACCCAGTCCTCGATGCGGCTGTGCGGCTCGGAACGGTGATCCTGAGCGTTGTAGCGGACGAGGTAGCGGCGCAGCCACAGGTTCGCCTCCGCCTCGTCCTGCGGTTCGTGGAAGTGGTAGAGGGTTTCGTGAACGTCCTTGACGGTGCGGAACGGCCGCTCGACCTTGCCCTTTGACCGGGCGGTGGTGCGCCGGCCGTCGCCCCCCGCCGGGAGATGGGTCATCACTTTGATGCCGAGGCAGGCCATGACGTTCTGGAACACGCGCGAGCGGGTGACCGGACCGTTGTCCATGTAGATCGCTTCGGGGATGCCTTGGAATGGCTGTCCTCCTCGGGCTTGGCGGCCATGGCGTTGTAGAGGAAGCGCAGGGCCGACTCCGCGTCCTCGCCGTAGACGCACCGGTACTCCTGGTACACGACGCCGCTGCGGTCGTCGGCCACGCTGAACAGCATCAGCGTGGGTGCTCCCCGGCCGGACTCGATCCAGAGCGGTTGCTTGACGTGCTTCAGGTCCGACGGGCTCATGTCGAACTGCCACAGCTCGTTCGACCGCCGCGCTTGAAACCGCACGGCCGCCGGCGCGCGGGTCACCCTGGCATACTCCAGCCCCCACACGCGCAGATAGCGGTTGACCGTGGTTTTGTGCAGCGTGCCCGGCGCCGGCTGCACCAGCCCCTCCGGGGCCTCGACCCCATGCTCCTCCATCAGCCGGATCGCCTGCACCGTCGACAGGTGGCGGCCCTTCTTGTTGGTGGTCCGCAGCTTCAGGGCGGCGACGATCTCGCAATAGCGCTCCATCTCCGTGGCGGGTATCTTCCGCGGCTTTCCCCGGTCGGCCCGACGAAGGGCCTTGGGCCGAAGGGATTGCTGAAGGGCGCGGTAGAGGGTGGCGCGGGACACGCCGTAGAGTTCCCTGGCCGACCGCAGGATCTCGGCACGGTCCGGATGACGGGGTGGCAGCGTGTCCAGCCGGCGGCGCAGATGCACCAGCGCCTCGGCCGGGATCCGCCGCCCGTCACTCACCGGCCATCTCCTCGATGTAGGCGTAGAGTGTCGGCTTGGAGATCCCCATGAGCCGGCAGATCTCCATCACCGTGTGCTTGCGTTCCTGGTAGAGCTGGACGGCGAGCCGGCGTTTGTCGGGGTCCAGCACCTTGCGGCGCCCGCCCAGCCGGCCGCGGGCCCGGGCTGCGCTGAGCCCGGCCTGGGTGCGTTCCCGCACGAGGTTGCGTTCGAACTCGGCGAGCGCCCCAAACATGTGGAAGACCAGCCGTCCGCCACTCGACCCGGTATCGATGGCGTCGTGCAGGCTGCGCAGCCCGACGCCGGCGGCATCGAGCCGTTCGGCCAGCTCAATGAGGTCCTTCAGGGACCGGCCCAACCGGTCAAGCCGCCAGATGACCAGCGTGTCGCCCCGGCGGAGCACGTCGAGCGCGGCGGAAAGACCAGGGCGGTCGGTCCTGGCACCGCTGCGGCGATCCTCGAAGATCCTCTCGCACCCGGCCCCGCCGAGTGCATCCCGCTGAAGGTGCAGGTTCTGGTCGTCGGTCGATACCCGTGCGTAGCCGATCAGCATGGGCAAGCCCCCGGTTCGGCAGGAAACCCGTGGTGCGCGCTCGATACCAGACGATGAAAGACTGACCGGATTCCTTTACCAAATCGGCGACGGCGCGACGAGACGTCCACGACGACGCAGGCGGAGTAAAGCAAACGGCCGTTTGTTTAACCCGCCCCGCGCTACGCTCCACCGACGAGACGAACGGTCCACGAGATAGCGCCTACGACGCGGTAAGGTGTAGCCATTGGCTAGCCGTGGATTGAACGATCGTGCCCATCCAGTCGATGAAGGCGCGTACCTGCGGAGCTAAATGTTGCCGGTTGGGATACATGATCGACAGCGGCCAGCGGATGTCGCGCATGGCAGGAACAACTTCCTGGAGGCGTCCGCTGGACAGGTGCTTTGCGACGACCAAGCCCGGCACCTGGATCAATCCGAGCCCAGCTAGGGCACAACCGACAAATGCCTCGGTATCATTGACCATGATACCGCTGTGCATGGGGAGATACATGCTCTCTCCGTTTCCCGGTAGTGTCCACGCGACCGGACGATGGCCACGACCTGAGAAGTAATTGACGGCTTGGTGGTGTTTCAAATCCTCGATGGTCTCCGGTATTCCGTGAGCCGCAAGGTATGCAGGCGACCCGCATACCACCACCGTCATCCAGGCCAGTTTGCGGGCAACCATGCTGGTCGGCGGCAACTCTCCGATCCGCACGACGCAATCGACACCATCCGCGAGCAGGTCAACCGGCTGATCGCTGACGCCAAGAATAAGGTCGATATCAGGGTAAAGTGCCTTGAATTGGGGTAGCCGCGCGATGAGGAGAGGCTTGGCGAGGGCCACCGGTATGTCCACCCGGAGACGGCCGCATGGAGGCATGTCCGTACCGCCGAACAGATTTTGTGCATCGGCGATATCGGTGAGCAAGCGCGTTGCGCGATCGTAGAACAGCTCCCCTTCCCCGGTCAGGCTGATCCGTCGTGTCGTGCGCTGAATAAGGCGCGCGCCCAGCCCCTTTTCCAAGGCATTGATGGCATTGGTGACGCTCGGCCGCGCCATCAGCAGGGCCTCCGCTGCGCGCGCGAAGCTGCCGTTGTCAACCACGGCAACGAAGATGCGGAGCTGCTGGGTAAAGTCCATACGGAGGGTTATTGTTAACAAATCTCATAACTATCAAGTTCCGATTCGCCGGCTTCCGCAAAACAATCCTCTGCCTTACATCGCCACTGTCACCAAGCGGCCGGGCCGCTTCCCCCTGTTCAACGCCCACTGAACCACAGCATCCTGAGAAAGGGAAAGCCCATGACCCGCGTTGTACGCTTTCATGCCTATGGCGATGCCGACGTGCTGCGCATCGAAGACGTCTCGGTGCCGGCACCCGCGGCCGATGAGGTTCAGATCGCGGTGCGTGCGATCGGCCTCAATCGGGCAGAGGTGATGTTCCGCAACGGAGCCTATCTGCAGGAGGCATCGTTCCCCTCACAACTCGGCTACGAGGCCGCCGGCATCGTCAAGACGGTCGGCAGCGGCGTGACCAGCGTCACCGAGGGTGATGTGGTCAGTGTCATCCCGACCCTGGATATGGCGCGCTGGGGCACCTACGGCGAGATCATCAACATTCCGGCCCGCCACGTCGTCAAACATCCGTCCAACCTTTCCTTCGAGCAGGCCGCGGCCTCGTGGATGCAGTATGTGACCGCCTGGGGCGCGCTCATCGAACAGGCCAAGCTGACAGCTGGTGATTTCGTCATCGTGACCGCCGCGTCGAGCAGCGTCGGCATCGCCGCCTTCCAGATCGCGCGCAGCGTCGGTGCGACGGTCATCGCGACCACCCGCACCAGCGAGAAAGCCCAGGCATTGCGTGACGCCGGCGCACATTACGTCGTCGCGACGACGGAGGAAAACCTGGCCGAGCGGGTGGCGGCGATCACCGGTAGCAAGGGTGCCCGAGTTGTCTTTGATCCGATCGGTGGACCGGCAATCGCGCAGCTCGCCGAATGCATGGCAGTCGGCGGTATTCTTCTCGAATACGGCGCGCTCAGCCCTGACCAGGGGCCGTTCCCGCAGTTCGCCGTCCTCGGCAAGAGCCTCACCCTCAAGGGCTATCTCTACACCGAGATCGTCGGTGACGACGCCGCCCTGGACCGCGCCAAGGCGTTCATCAACGAGGGCCTGAGGACGGGCACACTGCGTCCGCTGGTCTCCCGCACCTTCCCGTTCGATCGGATCCAGGACGCAACCCGTTTCCTCGAATCCAACGAGCAGATCGGCAAAATCGTCGTCACCCTCTGATCTGGTATGGAGGGCGCGGCCCACCGCGCCCTCCATTCGCTACGCACAAGAACTCCGGCAGCCGCTGCCTCATTGCTGGCCGGAGTGAAGCCCAGCGGTTTCGGCCCCCAATGAGAAAAACCAGCGGCCTGCCGTTATGGACGTTGAGAGCCGCAGTTCCGCTTCCGGCCAGATCCCCCTCAGGTCAACAAGCTATGGTTTGTCGTCTCACGGATTACGGGCCGGCGCCCATGATCTCGGGTCCGTCTCAAACACTGCGGGCCCTGTCTCACCGAATGTGAGCCAGGGCCCGCTTTCCGTCTCGGCCAATTCGGTCCCAGAATGGACCAGAATCTCGGGTCCGACCGCCGACGATCTCGGGCCGCTACAGCTACCGTATCGACAGGCGTGTCGATGTCGAACCGCCCGACGAACGGCCGTTCCTCGGCACCATGTTCCTGAAGGAAGTCGCGGAACCAGTCGAGCTTGAGCATGACGTCGCGGAGAAGGTCCCGCGCATCCGCGCTCAGTTCCCCGCGCTCAGTTCCTCCGAACGCGCGTCATCGTGCCGGCGCAGATCGGGAATTGGCAATTTCTCTTCAGGCGGTTCGGGAAGGAACAGAAAGCCGAAGGGCACATGAAGGACCGCGGCGATTTTCTCCGCCTGCCTGAATGTCGGCTGCGAGCCGCCCTCCCCCCAGGCCGTCAGCTTCTCCGGCTTCGTTCCAAGCTTCTGCGCGAGAACGTCGATGGACAGAGCGACACGTTCACGCGCCCATCGCAACATTTCCGGACTGACCAGGGCCTTGCTCATGGAACATGCACACGCAAAACCGGGTCGTTGACAGAGCTGATGCGGAAGAATGCGAGCGGTAGCCTCTGAATACAAGACTCTTTCGCTCCAGAGTGGCCCTGACAGGACACCTTACCCGCCATAATATGAAGGTATTTCACCGCAATTGACAATGTGCACGATTTCGGCGCAAAGTTTCGATTGCCCATGCACCCGCCGGGCGGCCGGGGCGGACGTCGTCCCGCGCCCTTGACGAGGCGCTGGGCATTGTCGGCCTGCTCAGGCAATCCGGCGTGACCATGACCGAGGCAGAGCCGACCTCCGCCATGCTGGCCGCCGGCATGGCCGTGTCCGGGCTGGATGCCGACCGCGTGCGCGCCGTGTTCCGCGCCATGCTGGCGGCGGGCGGCGATCCGGCCGCGCGGGTGCAATGACTGCCGCACCTGCGCCGGCACGGAGACCTTGATAAAGTCCGGGTACCGGCCGTCGGTGCCGACCCCGGTAGCCCGGCTCCGCCATCTCACCTTCGATGCTCGAAGGATTGATTTCCTACAACAAGGCGGCTACCATGATCGGGTAAACATCCCGGAGAATCCCCGTCATGCCCATTGCGCCAACCTGCCAAACCGTCAACCGCCATGATGACATATGCTGACAAGAAAGGGGTGGAGTGACCCCCTGGACTGAGACAGGGAAAATGATGACACATGCTGACAGAAAGGGGGTGGGGGATGTCGTCATCATGCGCCGGCCCGCCGCCGCGACGGCACGGAAGCGTACGAATGATGACATACCCCCACCCCCGCACCTCAGTTCGCGTGGGTCTCGACGACCGACTGGTAGACCAGCTGCTTGAAGAGCTTGCGATAGTACGGCCGGCTCGGGCCGGGGGCCTGGGTCATCAGGACGGCGGTCAGGTCCTCCTCCGGATCGACCCAGAAAAAGGTACCGGCATAGCCCGCCCACATGTATTCGCCGGCGGAGCCGGACACGCCGGCGATGCCGTCCTGCCCGCGGACCGAGAAGCCGAGGCCGAAGCTGTAGCCGGGGGTGCCGAGGAGCAGTTCGCCGGGGCTGAGCACGGGCTGGATCCGCTCGCCCAGATGGTCCGACGCCATCAGCCTGATGGTGGTCGGGCTGAGGATGCGCGCGCCGTCCAGCTCGCCGCCGTTCAGCAGCATCTGGGTGAAGCGCAGGTAGTCGGCGGCGGTCGAGACCGCACCGGCGCCGCCGGAATCGTTCGCGGGCACGGCCGAGACGTCGATCAGCTTGTTCGGGGTGCCGGTCGCCGGGTCCGTCTTCAGCGGTTCGGCCAGCCGGGGCAGGTCGGCCTGGGCGACCGAGAAGCCCGAGTCATTCATCTTGAGCGGCTGGAAGACGCGCTGTTCCAGGAACTCCGACAGGCGCATGCCCGCCGCCTTCTCGACCACCCGGCCCAGGATGTCGGAGGCCAGGCTGTATTCCCAGCGGGTGCCGGGCTGGTGCACCAGCGGGACCTGGGCAATGGCCTTTACCTGCTCCTCCGGGCTCATGGAGCGGGAGTCGTAGTCGCGGTCGGCCGGCTTGTAGAGCCCGGCCTTGGCGTAGCCTTCCTTGACCACGGCGTTCTGGGTGATCTCGCCATAGGCGAGGCCGGCGGTGTGACGCAGCAGGTCCTGGACGGTGGGCTTCCGCGCCACCGGCTCGGTCGCATAGGTGACCTTGCCGAAGGGATCCAGGGTGGCCTTGCTGACCTGGAGGTTGTCGAACTCCGGCAGGAACTTGGAAACAGGGTCGGTCAGCTCGATCCGGCCTTCCTCGTACAGGATCATCGCGGCGACCGAGACCAGCGGCTTGGTCATGGAGTAGATGCGGAAGATCGAGCCTTCCTCCATCGCCTTGCCGGCGTCCTTGTCCTGATGGCCAAGTGTCTTGGCATAGACCAGCTGGCCGTCGCGGGCGACCATCATGACCGCGCCGGGCAGCTTGCCGGCGTCGATCTCCTTCTGGAAGGCCTGCCCGATCCGTTCCAGCCGCTCCGCCGAGACGCCGACCTTGGCGGGGTCGGCGCGCGGCAGCGCCTGGGCCCAGGCCGCCGACGCGGCGCACAGGGCGATGACGAACAGGGACGGCCCCACAACTCGCTTCATGTCTTCCTCCCGGATTCTTGGTTGCGGAGGAGACTAAACCCAAGTCTCCGGGGAGGGAAACGGTAAAGTTGCAAACGAAATCGGACGATCCGCCCGCCAGGGGCTTCAGGCCGCCTCGGGCAGCTCGGCGAAGCGGGCGGTATGGTAGTCGGAATCGCCCAGCCAGTGGTCGATCATGACGAGGCGCTTGGCGAAGTGCGACACGGCGGCCTCCTCCGTCATGCCCATGCCGCCATGCATCTGGATCGCCTGCTCGGCCACGAAGCGGCCGGAGGTGCCGATCAGCGCCTTCGCGGCCGAAATGCGCCGCTCGCGCTCGGCGGCGTCGGCTTCCAGGCTGCACGCGGCCAGGATCGCCATGGACCGCGCCTGCTCCAGGGCGATGCGCATGTCCACCATGCGGTGCTGCAATACTTGGTTGCGCCCGATCGGCGCACCGAACTGCTGGCGGGTCTTCAGGTAGTCCAGCGTCAGCTCGCAGGCCTGCTCCATGGCGCCGACGGCCTCGGCGCAGAGCGCCACGCAACCGGCGGCCAGGGTCGCCTCCAGAGCGTCGGCTGCGGCGCCCTCCGGACCGACCAACTCGCCGGCGGCACCGTCCAGGGTGATCTCGGCGGCGCGCAGACCGTCGATGGTGGCGTAGCCGCGCACGCCCACTCCGGCTTGGGTCGGATCGACCAGGAAGACCGAGATGCCGTCGCCGTCGCCGGTGCCGCCGCCGGTCCGGGCGGTGACCAGCAGCCGCCCGGCGCCGTCGCCGTGCAGCACCACCGACTTGGCCCCGGAAAGCCGCCAGCCGTCGCCGGCGCGCTCGGCCTTTGTTTCGATCCAGAAGGGATCGTAGCCGCCCGACGGCTCGGCATAGGCCAGCGCCAGGATCGTCTCCCCGGCGATCACCTGCGGCAGCACGGCTTCGCGCTGCGCGTCAGCGCCCAGCCGGGACAGCAGCCCGCCGCCCAGCACCACGGACGCCAGGTAAGGCTCCAGCGTCAGGCCGCGGCCGAACTGCTGGTGGAGCACCAGAAGCTCGACCCCGCCGCCGGCGAAGCCGCCGTCGCCCTCGGGGAACGGCACGGCGGTCAGGCCCAGTTCGGCCATCATCGCCCAGATCCCGGCGCCGTAGCCCGTGGGCTCGGCGGCATGGCGGCGGCGCTGCTCGAAGCCGTAGCGCTCGCGCACCAGACGGGCGGCGGTCTCCTCCAGCATGCGCTGTTCGTCGTTAAGCGTGAAGTCCATGACGGCGCTCCCTCATGCTGTTCCGAATCAGAGGCCAAGGATCATCTTGGCGACGATGTTCTTCTGGATCTCGTTGGACCCGCCATAGATCGACAGCTTGCGCCGGTTGAAATATTGCGGCGCCAGGGGGGCGGCGTAGTCGGGGCCGACCGGCTCCTCGTTGAAGCCGGACTCCAGCGCCTCGTGCTGGAAGGGCAGGGCGTAGGGACCGACGGCGCGGCGCAGCAGGTCGGTGATCGCCTGCCGGATCTCGGTGCCGCGCACCTTCAGGATGGAGCTTTCGGCCCCCGGCACGCCGCCGCCCTGGACGGCCGCGACGACGCGCAGGTTGGTCATCTCCAGCGCCATCAGGTCGATCTCTACCTCGGCCAGCCGGCGGCGGAAGATCGGGTCGTCGATCAGCGCCCGGCCGCAGCGCTCCTGGCGGCGCGCCACGGACTTCAGGTGGCGGAGCGCCGCCTTCGCCATGCCGACGCCGGCGATGCCGGTCCGCTCGTAGGTCAGCAGGTACTTGGCGCAGGTCCAGCCCTTGTTCTCCTCGCCGACCAGGTTATCCACGGGCACGCGGACGTCGTCCAGGAAGACCTCGTTGACCTCGTGCTCGCCGTCCAGGGTGATGATCGGGCGCACCGTCACGCCGGGCGTGTCCATGTCGATCAGCAGGAAGGAGATTCCCTCCTGCGGCTTGACCGAGGCGTCGGTCCGGACCAGGCAGAAGATCATGTTGGCGTGCTGGCCCAGCGTGGTCCAGGTCTTCTGCCCGTTGACGACATAATGGTCGCCGTCGCGCACCGCGCGGGTCTTCACCGAGGCCAGGTCGGAGCCGGCACCCGGCTCCGAATAGCCCTGGCACCACCAGTCGGTGCCGTCGAGAATGCGCGGCAGGTAATGGCGCTTCTGCTCCTCGGTGCCGAACTTGATGATGACCGGGGCCACCATGTTGACGCCGAAGGGGATGATCTGCGGCGCGCCGGCGGCGGCGCATTCCTCGTCGAAGATATGGCGTTGGACGGGACCCCATCCTGTCCCGCCATGCTCCGTCGGCCAGTGGACGGCCAGCCAGCCGCGCGCGTTCAGCGCCGCGTGCCAGCGCAGGTGGTCGTCGCGGGTCAGCCGCCGGCCGCCGCGGACCTTGTCGCTGATGTCGCCTGGCAGGCCGTCGCGCAGGAAGTCGCGGACCTCGGCGCGGAACGCCTGCTCCTCCGCGGTATAGGTGATGTCCATGAAAATCCTCTTTTCTCAGCCGGCCTTGGACAGGTCGCCGAATTTCCCGCCCTCGCGGGCCAGGCGTTCGAGCAGCTTGGACGGTTCCCAGTGCCGGCCGCCGAGGCGGTCATGGTAGCCCTTGATCGCCTCATGGACCTTGGGCAGCCCGATCTGGTCGGCCCAGAACATCGGGCCGCCGCGGAAGGACGGGAAGCCGTAGCCGTTGATCCAGACCACGTCGATGTCGAGCGGCCGGGCGGCGATGCCTTCCTCCAGGATGCGGGCGCCCTCGTTGACCATCACGTAGAAGCAGCGCTCCAGGATCTCCTGGTCGCCGATCTCCCGCGGCGTGATGCCCCGCTCGGCGCGGTACGCCTCGATCAGGGTCTCGACCTCCGGGTCGGGCCGGGGGGTGCGGTCGCCGGGCTCGTAGCGGTAGACGCCCCTGCCGGTCTTCTGGCCGAAGCGGCCCTGCTCGGCCAGCTTGTCGAGCCAGTTCGGCGGCTGGGCGTCGGGATCGCCGGCCTTGCGCCGCTCCTCCCGGATGCGCCAGCCGACATCGATACCGGCCAGGTCGGACATGGTGAACTGCCCCATGGGAAAGCCGAAATCGGTGAAGACCTTGTCGACCTGCTGCGGCGTGGCGCCTTCCTCCACCAGGGCCATGGCTTCCCGGCCGCGCTGGTGCAACATGCGGTTGCCGACGAAGCCGTAGCAGACGCCGACCATGACGCCGACCTTGCCGATCCGCTTGGAAGTCTCCATCACCGTCGCCAGCACCTCGTCGGAGGTTTCGGCGCCGCGCACGTTCTCCAGCAGCCTCATGACGTTGGCCGGGCTGAAGAAATGCATGCCGGCCACGTCCTGCGGGCGCGTCGTCGCCGAGGCGATCTCGTTCACGTCGAGGGTGGAGGTATTGGTGGCGAGGATAGCGCCCGGCTTGCAGACCTTGTCCAGCGTGCCGAAAATCCGCTTCTTGACGTCCATGTTCTCGAACACCGCCTCGATCACCAGGTCGGCGTCCTTGAGGTCGTCATAGGACAGCGTCGGGCGAATCAGCGCCATGCGCGTCTCGACCGCGTCGGCGGTCAGCTTGCCGCGCTTGGCGGAACTCTCGTAATTGCGGCGGATCACCGCGACGCCCTTGTCCAGGGCCTCCGGGCTCGCTTCGAGCAGCAGCACCGGAATGCCGGCGTTGGCGAAGCACATGGCGATGCCGCCGCCCATGGTGCCGGCGCCGATCACGGCGGCGAGGTTCACCGGGCGGGTCGGCGTGCCGGCGGGCAGGCCGGGGACCTTGGCGGCCTCCCGCTCGGAGAAGAAGGCGTGGATCAGCCCGGCCCGCTGGGGCGAGTCCATGCAGTCCTGGAACAGCTCGCGCTCCTTCGCCAGCCCCTGCTCGAAGGGCAGGGTGACGGCGGCCTCGACCGCGTCGACGCAGCGGTGCGGCGAGTGCAGGTTGCGGGCGGTCTTCGCAAGCTTGGCGCGGATTTCGACGAACAGGGCGGGGTCGATGCCCTCGATCCGGTCGGTGCGGTCGGCGACGCGGCGGGCGGGAAGTTTCTCGTCGCGAATGCGCTGAGCGAAGCGCAAGCCGGCATCGAGCGCCGACTCCCCGTCGTCCAGCGCGTCCAGGATGCCCAGCTCCAGCGCTTCCGGCGCCGGGACGGGGTTGCCGCCCAGGATGATGTCCAAGGCCTTGGCCGGCCCGGTCAGGCGCGGCAGCCGCTGGGTCCCGCCGGCGCCGGGCAGCAGCCCGAGCTTCACCTCCGGCAGGCCCACCTTGGCGGAGCGAAGCGCAACGCGGAAATGGCAGCCCAGCGCCACTTCCAGGCCGCCGCCCAGGGCGGTCCCGTGGATCGCGGCGACGATCGGCTTGGGGCTCGCGTCGAAGCGGGCGATCACCTCGGGCAGGCCGGGGGGCATGAAGGGCTTGCCGAACTCGCGGATGTCGGCGCCGGCCATGAAGGTACGCCCGGCGGCAACCAGCACCAGCACGTCGGCCTGTTCGTCGGCCAGGCCGGCGTCCAGCGCCGCAACGAGGCCTTCGCGCACGGCATGGCCCAGCGCGTTGACGGGCGGATAATCGACGGTGATGACGCCGGTACGGTCCTGGCGTGCGTATCGCACGGTGTCGGTCATTGTTCTTGCCTCCTCCCCGGATGGTTCCTGCCCCGGATGGCCCTTGGCGGGCAGCTCGGGGCAACCATAGGCGGAGGCGTCCGCGAAATCAAGTTTTGCGGAATACGGTTTCGATCTGCGAAATTAGCGGGGCCGAGGGCGGTGTCTCCGCAGCGTCCGGTTCCGCCCGCGGTTCGTCAGAACAGCCAGCCATTCATCTGCATCGCGATCACAAGGGCCGAAAGGGCGATGCCGATCGCAAGCTGCTGTATCCTGGAATCCTTGCCTTGCCGGTTCACCGGGTCCTGTTGCTCGGTATCGAGCCTGGAACCGCCTTCGGGCAGGAACTGAACCAGGCGCTGGGAGAGCAGCGCCTGGTCCGAGGACTTCAGGTCGTTGCCGGGAAGCTCGGAGAGTATCGAGCTGAGCGCCGTGGCGGCCGCCGTGCGCGGCATGTCGGCCAGCCGAGCCGCCTCGCGCCAGGGATCCAGCCCGAGCCTCGCCAAAGCCGACAGAAGGCTGAGGGAGGTGCCGTTCTTCTCATCCCACACGGTAGCCGACAGGAAGCCCTGCAAATTCGAGTGATGCATGTTGAACCCGCTGCGCATCGTCACGTTTTTATCCTCCGATAAAAATTCAACCGTGGAGATATATGGCGCTTATGCCATTTATTTCAACTTTACTCCGCTGAACGGCACATCATGTCTCTTCCCGTTCAGGCGAATACGAAATCAGGCGAACCGCCATCGCGGAGGACGGCAGAAAAAAAGCAAAAGAAAAGCCCCGGCACCATGGGGCGCGGGGCCGGCAAGGCGCCGGGCGCCTTATCGAATTCTGGTCTGCGAATTTCTAGCTTTCGGCCTGTCGGCACGACCGGCCGAGGTTGCCGGCGGCTCCGGTATCCCCCAGGGATGTCCCGGTGCCGCCGGCTGCCGATCAGCTCAGGTCTTTGAGATTGTCAGCCGACATCTTGCCGCTCCGCTGGTCGGAGACGAGGTCGAAGCTGACTTTCTGGCCTTCGCGCAAGTCGCTGATACCGGCGCGTTCCACGGCGCTGATATGGACGAAAGCGTCGCTGCCGCCATTATCCGGCGCGATGAAGCCAAAGCCCTTCTGGGCATTGAACCATTTCACGGTTCCCGAAGCCATTGGGAAACCCTTTCACAAATAGAGGTGTTGCTTGCACGCGATTCCACAGAATCGCGGCAGTCGAGTGGGCATTTTCAGGTAAGAGGATTGTCGGCACGGCACTGATCTTATCAGTGCAAGGCTAAATCGTCTGGCCGTCTATCGACACTGCCATAATGGGGCCTGGCGCCCCATTAATCAAGGATATTAAAATTGTTTCGCCTGATTGGCTGGTTTATTTTGCTTTTTCTTCGGAGCGGAATGCAACCTTCAGGTACTTCCGAATGTCTGGATCTTCCGGGCCATTTCGGCCAGGCGCGGCCCCAGATCCTGCTCCAGCCGCTCGCGGCTCAGCAGATAGGCAGGGCCGCCGCAGTTGAAGGCCAGCGCCGGCATTTCGTGCCGCGGCGTGCGGAGCGGCACGGCGACCGAATTCACCTCGGTCTGCCACTCGCCTATGTTGGTGCAGAAGCCCCGCGTGCGGACCTGCTCGATCGCGCGCAGGATCTCCTCCTCGTGGCGCGGCCAGTGTTCCTCGCCGACCTTGGCGCGGATCTGTTGCAGCAGGCTGGTGCGCTCGGCCTCGTCGGCGCCGGCCAGATAGGCGCGACCCATGCTGGAGCGCGCCAGCGAGATGCGCGAGCCGACGTCGAGCTGGAGCGAGACCACGCTGCTGGCGCGGGCGCAGGCGACATAGATCATGCTGAGGTCGTCGCGCCCGCCAAGCCCCACCAGCACGCCGCTGCCGGCATGGCGGGCCAGCTCGTCCATGTAGGGCTGGGCGGTGTCCCGGATCCTCAGGCCGCCCAGGCAGGCATAGCCCAGGCCCAGCACGGGCACGCCGATGCGGTACTTGCCGCTGTCCTCCAGGTAGACGAGGTAGCCCAGCTTGGACAGCGTATAGGTCAGGCGGGAGACGGTGGGCTTGGGCAGGCCGCAGCGCTGGGACAGTTCCTGGTTGCCGAGCGGACCGTCGGTCGGGCGGAAGCATCTCAGGATCTCCAACCCGCGGTAGAGCGCGCCGACGAACTGGCGGTCACCCGCGAAAGGGCCGTCGTCATCCAGCGCGGGAACGTCGGCAGTGGGTTGCTTGACCCGCTTCTTCAACGCATCAACTCCATGGCGGCCAGTGCCGGCCGTTCATATCATCGGCAGGACAGGAATCCAGCGGAAAGACGATCCGCGCCGCGGGTCCGCGCAAATGGAGTAAAATTCTCGCGAAGGGTGAAGGCCGCAGAAAATTTGCCATAGCTCAAAGCGCCCGCTTGACAGGAACCGCGGGCACCTTCAGTCTTGCTTCATGTTCGCCAGGGGCAAAGATCGCTCCGTGATGATGCGGGCAAAGTAATACCACATAAGCCGCTGGTCGGCCGAGGCAAAGGCGCCCACAGCACTTGATGCTGGCGGGCGCTTTTTGCGTTGCTGGATTGGAATGCCGTGACAAAACACAGGTGTTTTCAAGTCGGAGTCATGTTCTCGTCCACCGGGCCCTACAGCGTGGTCGCCCGGTCGATGCTGAACGGGGCGCTCCTGGCCCTGGAGGAACTCAACGGCGACCCGGAATTCCCGGTCGAACTGGTGCCGGCGGTGATCAATCCCGGCGGCGAACTGGCGCGCTATCCCGCCTGCGCCGCGAGCCTGCTCGCCGGCCGCAGCATCCGGCACGTCGTCGGCTGCTACACCTCGTCCAGCCGCAAGGAAGTCATCCCGCTGTTCGAGAAGCACGACGCGCTGCTGTGGTACCCGTCCCATTACGAAGGGTTCGAGAGCAGCGACAACGTCGTCTATACCGGGGCCGCCCCCAACCAGCACATCGTGCCGCTGCTGGACCACCTGCTGACCCAGTGCGGCAGGACGGCCTGGTGCATCGGCTCCAACTATATCTGGGCGTGGGAGAACAACCGGATCCTGCGGCAGGCGGTGGTGGGGCAGGGCGGGTCGGTCGCGGCCGAGCGCTATTTCGCCGTCGGCGAAACCGACTTCAGCCGCGTGATCGAGCAGATCCTGGAGACGCGGCCCAGCTTCGTGTTCAACACGCTGATCGGCGAGTCCGCCTACCAGTTCCTGCGCGACTTCAGGACCATGGCGCGGGAACGCGGCATCGACCAGCCGCGCGAGATCCCGGTCGCGAGCTGCTCGCTGTCGGAACCGGAGCTGGAGGCGATCGGCGGCGACGCGGTCGACGGCCATCTCAGCTCCAGCGTCTATTTCTCCTCGATCGCGTCGGCCGCCAACCGCGCCTTCGTCCAGGCCTACCGTCGGCGCTTCCCCGACGGGCCGGCCATGTCGGCGGACGCCGAGGCGTCCTACGTGGCGATGGGCCTCCTGGCCCGCGCACTGGCCCATGCCGGGACCGACGACATCGCCCAAGTGAAGTCGGCGGTGACCCGGCTCCGGCTCCAGGCGCCGCAGGGGGAGGTCTGGATGGACGAGGATACGTTCCACGCCTACCTGACGCCCCGCATCGGGCGGTCCAACCGGAACGCCCGGTTCGACATCATCATGGAGGCTCCGCAGCCAGTCCGCCCCGATCCCTACCTGGTGTGGAACTCGTCCCGCTACGACGAGACCGTGCGGCCGGCCCGGAACCTGAAAGCGGTGTCATGACCGCGGCCCGGCTGGTCCAGAACTTTCGCGGCGTGCGGGCGCTGCTGGCCGTGGCCGACGCCGGCGCGGTCGAGACGGTCGCGGGAACGCTCAAGAAGCTGGGCGCGGTCGTCTCCGTCACGTCGCCCGATCTGCTGACGCGGGAGATGCTGGCCGGCTTCGACGTGCTGTTCCTGGACCTGGACCTAGGCATCCCCGAAGGCTGCGCCTGGGCGCGGCTCGGGCAGGCGCCGCCGCTGCCGGTCGTCGGCATCGTCGGAGTGGAGGCGCCCAGCCAGCTGAAGGCCCTGCTCCAGCTCGGCGTCACCGCCCATCTGCGGAAACCCGTCCAGGGCGCCAGCGTCTACGCCGCCCTCTATCTCGGGATCAACGAGTTCAACCGCCGCCGCTCGGTCGAGGGCCGATTGGCCGCGGCCGAGGAGCGGCGCCGGGGCCGCCGGTTCGTCATCAAGGCGGTGCTCCAGGTCATGAGCCAGCGCTCCGTCAACGACGACGAGGCGTTCCAGATCCTCCGGCGCGAGAGCATGAAGAAGCAGCTCAGCGTCGAGGCGTTCTCGGAAGAGATCATAAGAAAAACCCTCGAAGAGGGTATCGCGGGAGTGAATGCCGAAAGGGGTTGAGACCCGAACGACCAAACAATCCAGAACACATCGACAGGTGAGGTTGACATGTCTTGTCCGATCAGCGCGCGCTCCTTGGGCGCTTTCACCATTGCCAGCCTGGCACTCGCATCGACGTCGGCATTGGCCCAGAGCCCGATCAAGATCGGGGTGCTGGAAGACCAGTCCGGCGAGTTCGCCGCCGCCACCCTGCCGAAGGTCCACGGCATCCAGCTCGCCACCGAGGAGATCAACAATGCCGGCGGCATCGCCGGGCGCCCGATCGAGCTGGTGATCTACGACACCCAGTCCGACAATACGCGGTACCAGGAAATGATGCGCCGCGTGCTCCAGCGCGACAAGGTGGACGTGGTGTTCGCCGGATTCTCCAGCGCGTCGCGCGAGGCCTACCGGCCGATCGTCAACCAGTTCAACGGCTTGGCCTTCTACAACAACCAGTACGAGGGCGGCGTCTGCGACGCCAACATGATCGTGACCGGCGCCGTGCCGGAGCAGCAGTTCTCCACCCTGATCCCCTGGATGATGGAGAAGTACGGCAAGAAGGTCTACACGATCGCCGCCGACTATAATTTCGGCCAGATCTCGGCCGAGTGGGTCCGCCAGATCGTCGAGGAGAACGGCGGCGAGATGGTCGGGGAGGAGTTCATCCCGCTCGGCGTGTCCCAGTTCTCCCAGACCATCCAGAACATCCAGCGGGTCAAGCCGGACATCCTGATGACCCTGCTGGTCGGCACCGCCCAGGCCTCCTACTACGAGCAGGCGGCCGCCGCCAACCTGCAGGTGCCGATGGGCAGCTCGGTCAATGTCGGCCAGGGCTACGAGCACAAGCGCTTCACCCCGCCCAGCCTCGCCAACATGCACGTGACGACCAACTATATCGAGGAGGTCGACACGCCGGAGAGCAAGGCCTTCGTCACCAAGTGGCGGGCCAAGTTCCCCAACGAGCCCTACATCAACCAGGAGGCCGAGAACTCCTACCACGCCATATACCTGTACAAGCAGATGGTGGAGCGGGCCGGCTCGACCGACCGCGAGAAGATCCGCGGCGTGATCGCCCAGGGCGACGTCTGCGTCGACGCGCCGGAAGGCAAGGTCTGCATCGATCCCAAGAGCCAGCACGCCTCCCACACGATCTACCTGGCCCAGGTCGGCGCCGACCACTCCATCAGCTTCCCCAAGGTGTGGGACGACATCAAGCCGTACTGGCTGGGCGAGGCCGGCTGCGACCTGACCAAGTCCGACCCGAGCGAGCAGTACACCCCGAGCAACCCGCCGCCGAAGGGCTGAGTGCCGACGGCGAAGGGTATCGACCGGTAACGGGCGGTGCATCGTAGGTCGGCCTTCGCCCGCCAGGGCGAACGCCGACGTCATGCCGGAACGCCGGGGTCCAGCGTCGGCGTTCGCCCTGGCGGGCGAAGGCCGACCTACCCGGCGCACCGCCGGAAATTCGAAGACTCGGGGATCGGCGATTAATGGAATTTCTCAGTGCGCTTTTCGCATTCCTCTATCAGGCGGGGGATGCCTTCGCATTCCTCGTGCTGGCGGCGTGCGGGCTGGCGATCATCTTCGGCATGATGGGCGTGATCAACCTCGCCCATGGCGAATTCATCATGTGCGGCGCCTACGTCACCGTCTTCGCGGTGCGCGCGGGGCTGCCGCTTCCCCTCGCGATAGCGTGCGGGTCCCTGGCGGCGGGGATCGTCGGCATCCTGCTGGAGCTGCTGGTGGTCCGCCACCTCTACAACCGGCCGCTGGACACCATCGTGGCGACCTGGGGCATCAGCCTGATCGCGACGCAGGGCGTCCTGATCGTGCTCGGCTCGACCATGCGGGGCGTCGGCACGCCGCTGTCCAGCTTCGCCTTCGGGGACTATTCCTACTCCCAGTACCGGCTGGTGCTGATGGGGGCGGCGGTGGCCGTCCTGGTCGTGCTGTACCTGATCTTCAACAAGACCCGCTTCGGCGTGCATGCCCGCGCCACCATCCAGGTGCCGCACATGGCGGAGGCGCTGGGAGTCAACACGCGGCTGATCTACTCCCTGACCTTCGGGCTGGGCGCGGCGCTGGCCGGGCTGACCGGCGGGCTCTACGCGCCGACCATGACCATGGTGCCGAGCATGGGCGCCGCCTTCATCATGGAGGCGTTCGTGACCGTGGTGGTCGGGGGTGCCGACGTCTTCCTGGGCACCGCGCCGGCGGCGGCGGTCCTGGGCGTCATCAAGGCGGCCATGACATCGTGGCAGGGCCAGCTGGCCGGGCAAATCAGCCTGCTGATCGCGGTCATCGTCGTTATCCGGGTGCTGCCCAGCGGAATCTCCGGCTGGCTGCTGAGGGAGCGCGGCTGATGGCGCCGAAAAGCTTGAGGCTGCTCAACGGCCCGCAGACCCTGGGCCGGGGGCCGGCGTTCTGGGGAGGCTTCGTCCTGGCGGTGCTGGGGGCGGCGGCCTATCCCCTGTTCGCGGACGGCTGGACGGTCGGGAACACGGTCTATTTCTTCAACTGGATCTTCATGGCCCTGGGGCTCAGCCTGATCTGGGGCTATGGCGGAGCGCTGTCGTTCGGCCAGACCGCCTTCTTCGGGCTGGCAGGCTACGGCTACGGCATCCTGACGCTGAACTTCGGCAGCGACTACGGCTTCACCCTGCTGGCGGTCGTGATCGCGGTGGCGCTGGCGGGGCTGTTCGCCGCGGTGCTGGGGTACTTCCTGTTCTTCGGCCGGATCAGCGGCGTGTTCCTGGGCATCGTGACCTTGTCGGTCACGCTGGTGTTCGAACGCTTCATGGCGCAGACGGCGGGGCCGGAATGGCGGATCGGGTCGGCCCGGCTCAACGGGTTCAACGGCATGACCGGAATGCCACCGCTCACCATCCCGTGGTTCGGCGGCGACATCGTGCTGTTCCCGGACGTGCAGCTCTACTACGTGATCCTGGCGCTGCTGGTCGTGGTATACCTGGGCCTCCGCATCCTGGTGAATTCCCGATTCGGCAACGTGCTGGTGGCGATCCGTGAGAACCCGGAACGGGCGGAGATGCTGGGCTACGACATCCGCAAGTACCAGCTGATCGCCTTCGTGATCGGCAGCAGCCTGGCCGGGCTGAGCGGCGTTCTCTACACTTCGTGGGGGCAGTACATCACGCCGTCCAGCATGGGCCTGACCGCGGCGGCGCTGCCGGTGGTCTGGGTCGCGGTGGGCGGACGGAGCGACCTGACCGCCACGCTGGTCGGCACCTTCGCCGTGCTCACCGTCTTCCAGACCCTGACCATCTACGGCAGCCAGTACGCGCTGGTGGTGATGGGGGCGCTGCTGGTCGTCGTCGTGCTGTTCGCGCCCGAGGGGCTGATCCCCGGGATCGCCGGCCTGTCCCGTCGCCTGGGGAGAAGCCGATGACCGCGCTGCTCCGGACGGTGGACCTGAACAAGCGCTTCGGCGGACTTCGGGTCACCAACAACGTGAACTTCTCGCTCGACGAGGGGGAGGTCCACTGCCTGATCGGGCCGAACGGCGCCGGCAAGAGCACGCTGTTCCGCCTGTTTCTGGGCGAGCACATGCCGTCCAGCGGACAGATCCTCTATGCCGGGGAGGAAATCACGCACCTGAAGCCGTTCGAGCGGATCCGGAAAGGCATCAGCGTCAAGTTCCAGGTGCCCGGCATCTTCGCGAAGCTGAGCGTCCGGCAGAACCTGACGATCGCCCTCCAGCACCATCTGGAAGGCGCCTCGTTGGGGGAGGAGATCACCCGGCTGCTGGAATTCCTGCGCCTGTCGGCCGAGGCCGACGTCCCGGCCGGAAGCCTCAGCCACGGCCAGAAGCAGTGGCTGGAGATCGGCATGGCGATCAGCCTGAAGCCGCGCCTGCTGCTGCTGGACGAGCCGACCGCCGGCATGTCGCCGGAGGAGACCTTCGAAACGGGAGAGATGGTCCGCGCGCTGAACGCCGATGGCGTCACCGTGCTGGCGGTCGAGCACGACATGGCCTTCGTCCGCCAGATCGCCCGGCGGGTGACCGTGCTCCATTTCGGCCAGATCTTCGCCCAGGGCACGGTGGAGGAGATCACCGCCAACGACGCCGTCGCCGAGATCTATTTTGGACATGCCGATCATGATCACTGACGGACGAGCCGACGGCTCCATGCTGACCCTGTCCGGCCTGCGCGCCGGCTATGGCGGCAAGCCGGTGCTCCAGGGAGTCGAGCTGACGGTGGAGCGGGGCACCATCGCGGCGGTGATCGGACGCAACGGCGTCGGCAAGTCGACCCTGATGAAGACGCTGATCGGGCTGCTGCCGGCGATGGACGGGACGGTCACCTTCGAAGGGCGGGACATGCGCGCCCTGAAACCGCACCAACGGGCGCATCTCGGCATCGGCTACGTGCCGCAGGGGCGCGAGGTCTTCCCGCGCATGAGCGTGGAGGAGAACCTGAAGGTCGGGGAGATGATCCACGGCGGCCGGAAGACGGCGGACTACGACCGGATCTACGACTTCTTCCCGATTCTGAAGGAGCGCCGGAACCAGCGGGCCGGCACCCTGTCCGGCGGCCAGCAGCAGCAGCTCGCCATCGGCAGGGTGCTGGTCGGCAGCCCGTCGCTGATCCTCCTGGACGAGCCGTCGGAGGGCATCCAGCCCAACATCGTCCAGGACATCGCGCGCATCGTCGTCGAACTGAACCGCTCCATGGGCATCACCATCGTGTTCGTGGAGCAGAACCTGGAGATGATCCGGGCCATGGCCCGGCACTGCTACGTGATGGACAAGGGCCGGATCGTCACCGAAGTGGCGCCGGATCAGTTGAACGACCGCGAGACGGTGCGCCGTTACCTCGCGGTCTGAACCTTTAACTCGAATACCAACCTGAGGGGGAACAAGAAATGTCCTGGCTAGAGACATCCATCATGGCCAAGCGCGGCGTCGCCGGCGGCAAGGAAACGTCGCGCCAGAAGATCACCATCGAGCAGCAGGGCAAGTTCCACTACGTCTACGGCCCCTACGCCGAGCCGGTGATCGAGGTCGAGCCCGGCGCCGTGGTCGAGGCCGAGACCCACGACGCCTTCGAGGGCAAGATCAAGTCGGAGAGCGACGTGCCCTCCGAGCTGCTGAACGTCCCCTACCTGAACCCGCAGACCGGCCCGGTCTACGTCAAGGGCGCCAAGAAGGGCGACTGCCTCGCGGTCTACATCCACTCGGTCAAGCCGCGCGGGCCGCAGCCGGTCGGCACCACCTGCCTGATCAAGGAGTTCGGCGGACTGGTCGGCACCACCAGCACGGCGCTGCTGAACCAGCCGCTGCCGGAGAAGGTCAAGAAGGTCAATGTGGACGAGAACGGCGTCTATTGGAACGACCGCATCACCCTGCCGTACGAGCCCTTCATCGGCACCATCGGCGTGGCGCCGGAGATCGAGGCGATCACCTCGCTCCAGCCGGACTATTACGGCGGCAACATGGATCTGCCGGACGTGGCGCCCGGCTCCGTGATCTACCTGCCGGTCCAGACCGACGGCGCGCTGCTCTATGTCGGCGACTGCCACGCGATCCAGGGCGACGGCGAGCTGTGCGGCGTGGCGCTGGAGATCCCCTCGACCACGACGCTCCAGATCGACCTGATCAAGGACCACAGGATCGCGTGGCCGCAGCTCGAGACGGAAGACATGTTCATGACCATCGGCAGCGCCCGACCGCTGGAGGACGCCGCCCGTATCGCCTACCGCGAGCTGGTCCGCTGGTCGGCGGCCGAGTGGGGCATGGACGAGCTGGAAGCCTATATGCTGATCACCCAATGCGCCAAGGTCCGGCTGGGCAACATGGTCGATCCGAAATACACGGTCGGCGCCTCGGTCGCGAAGAAGTACTTCAAGTAACAAAAAGCAAAGCAACGAGAACAGGCGAACAAGGAGGCTTCCGATGGATCTGGGACTGAAGGGCCTTCGGGCCGTCGTGACCGGCGGCACCAAGGGGATCGGCCACGCCATCGCGGAAACGCTGGCGGCCGAGGGCGCCGACGTGGCGATCTGCGCCCGCCACGCCGACGACGTGGCGCAGACGGTCGCGGCGCTGAAGGCCAAGGGCGTGCGGGCGACCGGCCGGGCGGTGGACGTGGCCGACGGCCCGGGGCTGATGGCCTGGGTCGCCGACGTGGCGGCGGAGTTCGGCGGGATCGATATCGCCGTCTCCAACGTCAGCGCGCTGGCGATCGGCACCGACGACGAGAGCTGGAAGCGAGGGTTCGACATCGACATGATGGGCACCGTCCATCTGGTCAACGCCGCGATGCCGCACCTGGAGCGGAGCAAGGCGGCGTCGATCGTGACGATCTCCAGCGTGTCGGGCCGAGAGATCGACTTCGCGGCGGGACCGTACGGCGCCTTCAAGGCGGCGCTGATCCATTATACCCAGGGGCTGGCCTACCAGCTCGCCGGGAAGGGTATCCGCGCCAACTCGGTGTCGCCCGGCAACACCTATTTCGAGGGCGGCGTCTGGAACCAGATCAAGGACGGCAACCCCGACCTCTACGCCACCGCCCTGGCGCTCAACCCGACGGGACGGATGGGAACGCCGCAGGAAATGGCGAACGCGACCGTCTTCCTGGCAAGCCCGGCGGCCAGCTTCATCACCGGAACCAACCTGGTGGTGGACGGCGCACTGACCCGCGGCGTGCAGTTCTGAGGTTTTTCGGCCAGGGTGCGCGGGGCGCGCACCCTGGCCGGCCTGGATATGCCGCCCTTCGAATCGCCCCCGTCGCTCGGCAGGAGATCGCGTCACCCTGATTGACACCTCAGAGGAGAATCGATCTGATCCGTGCACCGTGGCCGTAAAGGAGGATGGCGCATGGACCCGACATGGCAGGCCGCCCAGGCGCGGCACAGGTCTCCGGAGCTGGTGGACGCCGCCGTGGAGGGCGTGCCCCTGTCCCGCGATCATTCCGGGAAAACCGAGCCGGACCTGAAGAGCCATCTGCTCGATGCCGGATATGCGGAAGGTGAGGACGCCTTCGATGTTGCCATGAAGGACATCCGCTCCGGCCCGCCGTTGTTCCCGCCGCGGGGCACGGCGGCTGAGGATTGAGGCGCGTGGTCATCCTCGACACCGACATCGTCAGCAACCACGAAACGCCTGAACTGCGGAACTTGTTTGCCGGCCCGTAGGGTGCCGTTCGGCGCCTCTGTGATTATCCTT
This sequence comes from Skermanella rosea, assembly GCF_016806835.2. Lineage (NCBI taxonomy): Bacteria > Pseudomonadati > Pseudomonadota > Alphaproteobacteria > Rhodospirillales > Azospirillaceae > Skermanella > Skermanella rosea. Next base: position 319,381 of record NZ_CP086114.1, read on the forward strand.
TATGGCGGTCCAGCTGCCATGAGCTCTTGAGCTGCACCCGATCAGGTCGATCCGCCCGAGACAGCTGATCCGATGCGTTGCGCCATGGGCGCAACCTACGACCGTCGGCCCGCATCACCTCCGCCCTGCATCGAGCCGTAGGTTGCGCCCATGGCGCAACACAGTGCGGCGAGTGGAACGGCCGGCTGCGAGGACCGGAGGCGGAGGAAGACTATCGTCGCCGTAAGGAGGAGACAGGATGACCGATTTGGCCGCAAGCAGCGGAAATGTCTTTGCGGACTTGGGTATCGATCAGCCCGAAGTTCATCTCGCGAAAGCCAGCATCGCCGCGCGAATAGCCCGCCTCATCCATGAGCGTGAGCTCACCCAAGCGCAGGCGGCCGAGCTGCTGCGCATCGACCAGCCGAAGATCTCAGCCCTTGTGCGAGGCCGGCTATCGGGATTCACCCTCGACCGGCTACTGCGTTTTCTGACCGAGCTGGACTGCGACGTGGAGATCACCGTCCGGCCAGCCAAGCGCAAGGGGCACGGCCACATCGCCGTGGCGTCATGATTTCGTCCTGATCGACCTCTCGGCCGCTCCTACCGTGCCGGCGTGATCCAGGACAGCCGGCCGTCCTCCGTTCCGGCCAGGAGGGAGCGGCCGTTCCCGGTCCAGGCGAGCGCGCTTACCGCGGAGCCGCCGCGCCCGGCCAGCGGCAGGGGGGCCGTGCCGTCGAGCGGGGTCACGAAAATCATTCCGTCGTCGCGGCCGGCGGCCAACACCGGGTCCGTCGGGTGCGGGGCGACCGCGGTGATGACGGCGCTGCCGGGGCCGGGAAGCTCCAGCGGGGCCTTGTCCCAGGGACCGCCGCCGAAGAAGGGCCAGCAGACCACTTCCTCGGCCCCGGCGGTGGCGAGCCAGCGGCCCCGGGCGGCCCAGGCGAACGAACGGACCTTGGCGGCATAGCCGCTCATCCGCATGTGCGCCTTGTCCTTCAGCCGCCAGCCGTGCAACTCCGCCTCCTGCATGGCGGTCATCACGTGGGTGCCCGCCGGATGCCACAGCACGCCCAGGTGGGAGCCTTTCCAGTCCAGGAGGACCGGCGCTTCCGGAGCCTTCGTCCACCACAGGCTGACGCCCCCGTAATGGGCTACCGCCAGACGCTTGCCCTTCGGCGCGAAGGCAAGACCGCCCACGGTGCTCGGGTGGTCCAGCGGATCGCAGGCCGGGCGGCCGGCGCGGTCGAGCAGCGTCACCTGCCGGCCCGCGGCGAAGGCGCGCAGCCCCGCCTGCGGTTCGGCGTCCACATGCTCGATCCAGCGGCCCTTCACCTCCGCCAGCGGTTCCACCGCGGCGTCCCCCGAGGAGCCGGGGACGATCCGGCAGAGCCGCCCGTCGTCTCCGCCGGTCAGGAAACCGCGGTCGTCCAGGTCGGGGGCGACGGTCAGGCAGGCGCCCGCGTGGACAGGCAATGCGCGCGGCCCGCCGTCCGGATCGGCGAGGTCGAGCAGCCGCACCGTCCCGTCGCCCAGAGCGGCGGCCGCGTGCGTTCCCGCCCGGTTGACCGCCAGCCCGACCACCCAGGCGCCGGTTTCCCACCGGCGTTCCGGCATCGGGCTCATGACGCCGCGCAGGCCGCGAAGCCGGCGGCCAGGGCTTCGGCGTCGAGGTCGCGGCCGATCAGCACGAAGCGGCTGGCCCGCGACTGCCCCTCGCGCCAGGACAGCGTGTTGCCGCTGTCGGCCAGCATGTGGACGCCCTGGACGACGGTCGGCCGGCTCGCCCCCGAGAAGGCCAGGATGCCCTTGTAGCGCAGAAGGTCGGTGCCCCGGGTCTGGATCAGGGTGCGGAACCAGCGGTCGAACCGCACCGGGTCGAGCGGCCGTTCCTCCCGCAGGGAAACGCTCGTCACGGATTGGTCGTGCTCGTGGTCGGCCTCGGTCAGGAAGTCGGGCTCCATCTCCAGCACGCGCTTCAGGTCGAAGCCGCCGATGCCCAGCACGGCGTCCAGCGGGGCGGCGCAGCGCTCGGTCCGCACGATCCGCGCGAAGGGGTTCAGCGAGCGCAGCCGGGCCTCCACCGACGCCAGCTCGCCCGCGTCCACCAGGTCGGTCTTGTTCAGCAGGATCACGTCGGCGAAGGCGACCTGCTCCAGGGCCTCGTGGCTGTCCTCCAGGCGTTGCGTGACGTGGCGGGAATCCACCACCGTCACCACGCCGTCAAGCCGGGTGCGCTCGGCCACGTCCGGATCGACGAAGAAGGTCTGCGCCACCGGGGCCGGGTCGGCCAGCCCGGTGGTCTCGATCAGGATGCCGTCGAGATCACCCTTGCGCTTGATCAGGCCGCCGATGATGCGGATCAGGTCGCCGCGCACGGTGCAGCAGATGCAGCCGTTGTTCATCTCGAACACCTCCTCGTCTGCGCCGACGACGAGGTCGTTGTCGATGCCGATCTCGCCGAACTCGTTGACGATCACTGCGTACCGCTTGCCGTGCGGCTCCGACAGGATGCGGTTCAGGAGGGTGGTCTTGCCGGCGCCGAGATAGCCGGTCAGCACGGTGACGGGTATGGCGGTCATCGGTTCCTGTCCTTGTTGGGTTGTGCGTTGGAAAGTGCCCGGCGTGCGGGCGGCGTTCACGATCCCGCGCCCAGCGCCGACGCGAAGGCGCGGGTGTTGTGGCGCATCATGGCGGCGTAGTCCGGGGCCGGGCCGTCGGGGCCGGACAGCGCGTCGGAATAGACCCGGCCGCCTATGCGCGCGCCGGTCTCGGCGGCGATGCGGTCCAGCATGCGGGGATCGGCGATGCTCTCGACGAAGACGGCGCGGACGTTCTCCGCCTTCATCTGGCGGATCAGCCGGGCGATGGCGCCGGCCGACGGCTCCGCCTCGGTCGATATGCCGACCGGCGCCAGGAAGGTCACGCCATAGGCCCGGGCGTAGTAGCCGAAGGCGTCGTGCGCCGTGACGATGATCCGACGGTCGCGCGGGACGGGAGCCAGCGTCGCCTCGATCTCCGCCTCCAGCGCGTCCAGTTCCGCCCGGTACGAGGCCAGGCCGGAGCGGAAAGCCTCGGCCTGCGCGGGAGCGGCGGCGGCCATGCCGTCGGCGATGTTGCCGGCGTAGATCTTGGCATTGGCAACCGACTGCCAGGCATGGGGGTCGGCCCCGTGGTCATGGCCATGCGAATGCCCATGGCCTTCCTCTTCGGTGCCGGGAAGCGGGTCGATGCCCGCCGTGGCGACGACCACGGGTCCCTTGTAGCCAGACGCCTGGACCAGCCTGTCCATCCAGCCCTCGAAGCCGAGCCCGTTGACGATCACCAGATCGGCGCCGGCCAGCGCCCGGGCGTCCACCGGGGTGGGTTCGTAGACATGGGCGTCGCCGTCGGGGCCGACCAGCGTCGTGACCGCCACGCCGTCGCCGCCGATCCGGCCGGCCATGTCGCCCAGGATGGTGAAGCTCGCCACCACCTTCAGCGGGTCGGCCAGGGCGGGCTGGGCCATCAGGGCCGCCGCCGTCGCCAGGACGGCCATGAGCATGCGTTTCATGCCGGTTTTCCTTGTTTCTCGTTGATCGACAACTTGTCCATGGTCAGGTTTCCAGGTGCCGGCCGGGCAGCCAGCGGACGCGCAGGCTCCCCACCGTTCCCAGCGCCAGGGACAGCAGGTAGGCGGCGCCGGCGACCAGGATGATCGCCGGCCCGGACGGCAGGTCGAAATGGTAGGACAGCAGGAGCCCGGCCCAGCCGGCGGCGAAGGCGACGCCGGACGCCACCGCGGCCATGGACCACACCCGCTCCGCCCAGAAACGGGCGGCCGCGGCCGGCAGCATCATCAATCCCACCGCCATCAGCGTTCCCAGCGCCTGGAACCCGCCCACCAGGTTCAGGACCACCAGCACCAGGAACGCCAGGTGGCAGGCCGCCCCGCCGCCGCCGACCGCGCGCAGGAACCCGGGGTCGAAGCACTCCACCACCAGCGGGCGGTAAAGCACCGCGAGCGCCGCCAGGGTCACGGTCGCGACCCCCGCGACCAGCAGGAGCCCCGCGTCGTTCACCGCCAGGATGGTGCCGAACAGCACATGCATCAGGTCCACGGTGCTGCCGCCGGCCGACACGATCAGCACGCCCGCAGCCAGCGAGATCAGGTAGAAGGCGGCGAAGCTCGCGTCCTCCCGCTGCGCCGTGGCGCGGGAGACGAGGCCGGCCAGCACCGCCACCGCCAGCCCGGCCAGGAAGCCGCCGGCGCTCATCGCCCACAGCGACAAGCCGGCCGTCAGGAACCCCACCGCCGCACCCGGCAGGACCGCATGGGACATGGCGTCGCCGACCAGGCTCATCCGGCGCAGCACCAGGACGACCCCGACCGGCCCGCAGCCGAGCGCCAGCGCCAGGCACGCCACCAGCGCGCGGCGCATGAACGCGAATTCCAGGAACGGCCCGAACAGGAGGTCGTAGAGAGTCACGCCGCCCTCCCCGCGCGGGAGGAACGACGGCAGGCGGGCGCATCCTCGTCCCACGCCTCGGCCAGGGCGCGGGCACGGGCCAGGTTGGCGGGGACCAGCGCATCTGCCGTCGTCCCCCAGGCCACCGCCTCGCGGGAGAGCAGCAGGGCATGGGGAAAATGGGCGCGTACCTGGTCCAGGTCGTGCAGCACGGCGATGACCGTGCGGCGCTCGCCGTGCCAGCGGCGGACCACGTCCAGCAGGTCGGCGGTGGTGCGGGCGTCGATGGCGGTGAACGGCTCGTCCAGCAGGATCAGCCGGGCGTCCTGCAACAGCATGCGGGCGAACAGCACGCGCTGGAACTGCCCGGCCGAGAGCGCGCCGATCGGGCGCCGCTCGAACCCGGACAGGCCGACGGCGTGCAGGGCGCCGCGCGCCTCGTCCCGGTCCCGGCGGCCGATGCCGCGGAACGCCCCGGCCCGGTGCCAGTGGCCGAGCAGGACGGTGTCCAGCACGTCGATGGGGAAGTCGCGGTCCACCTCGGCCTGCTGGGGCAGGTAGGCGATCGCCCGGCGGTCCACCCCGGCCAGCGTGACCCGGCCGTCGAGCGGCGCCAGCACGCCCGCGATCCCCTTCAGCAGGGTGCTCTTGCCGGCGCCGTTCGGGCCGACGACGGCGGTCAGCGACCCGGCCGGAAAGGTGCCGGACAGGTGATGCACGGCAGGATGCCGCCGGTAGCCGAGCGTCAGGTCGTCCAGCCGGACGGAATCGGCACTGTCCATGTGGCCCCTCCCCTTCAAGCGTACCAATCCAGCGCCCACCCCACCGCGACCCACAGTCCGGCCGAAAGAGCCAGCGCCACGGCCAATCTCGCGACGGCGGACGCCGCCAGGGAACTCGGCAGGTCCCCCTGCAGGCCGCGCTCAATCGGTCTCATGGTCGATGCTCAGCAGGAGGCGGGGGCCGGCGCCCCTGTCGGCCGGCGGGGACCGATGGACGGCTCCGCGCCCGCGGTTGCCGGGCCAGGCATCCCCCTTCAGGAGAGCCACGTGCCCAGCGCCCAGGACCTGGATCCGGGCGGGATCGCGGACGACGGCGGCATTGTCTCCGCTGCCCAGTGCTGGGCGCTCGACCGCGTCGTCGGGCAGCCACCAGGTTCCCGGCCCGCGGTAGGTGCAGAGCAGCCGGATGCCTACGGAATCCGCATGGAAATACTTGCAGCCGTCGCCCGGCACCGGCTCCAGCCGCACCCGCAGGGTGGCCGCTCCGGTGATCCCGGCGAACACATCGGCCAGCCGCGCCACGTCGCGGACAAGGGCATCGCGGACGGGGGCATCGCGGACGGGGGCGCCGTTGAGCCCGGCTTCGGCGAGCGCCCCGGCCAGTTCGGCCCGGGCGCGCCTGGCGGTCGTCTCCAGCCGGATGCCGGCGAAACGGCGGAGATGGACCGGGCGGGCCATGGCTCCGGCCAGGTCGGACGGAAGGGGTCGTTCCAGGATCGCGACGGTCACCCCCGGGCACCGGATCCGTTCGAGATCCGCCAAGGCCCGGCACCGGACCACTTCCTGCGTCTGTCCGGGCGGGGGCGGCACGAGGCCGGCACCATCCCGCGGCGCGTATCCACCGCCTACGCCCCCATTCCAGATCATCCCGGCATGGTCCACGGCATTCCCCTTCGGTCTTCGATCGCCCCGATAAACGTGATGTTATAACATAACGATTATAGACCAGGCGTCAAGCCGGCATCGCTAGCCCGTTCAGGTGGTTGACATCCCGAAACATTCCGGGCATGAGCTGAAACGATATAACATAACATTGCATGCGGAGGGCGGCTTGCGGCTCGCAACCTTCATCACTTCAGTCGGCGCTGCCGGGCTCCTCGCCACGCTGGCGGGCTCCGTCGCCCTGGCCGACGACAGGCCGCTCCGGATCGTCGGACCGTGGGAGATCGTCGGCGTCGATCCCGCCCAGTCCGGCTACGTGTTCAGCCGCACCCAGGTCGCCGAGACCCTGGTCACCGCCGACGGGGAGGGCAGGCTGGCGCCGCTGCTGGCGGAAAGCTGGTCGGCCTCGGAAGACGGCCTGACCTGGCGTTTCCCGGTGCGGTCCGGCGCCACCTTCCACGACGGGACCCCGGTCACGGCGGAAGCGGCGGCCGCCAGCCTGGAGCGGGCCCGGGCGGGTGCCGGCGCCTTCGCCCAGGCGCCGGTCGCCTCGATCGCCGCCGAGGACCGCGAGGTGGTCATCCGACTGGACAGGCCGTTCGCATCGCTGCCGGCATTCCTCGCCAACTACGGCACGATCATCCTGGCCCCGGCTTCCTACGACACGGCGGGGGCCGTGACCCGCATCATCGGTTCCGGCCCCTACAAGGTGAAGGCGCTGACCCCGCCGCTGAAGCTGGAACTGGAGCGCGCCGACGGCTGGTGGGGCGGCACGCCCGCGATCGCGTCCGCCAGCTATCTGGCGGTCGGGCAGGGCGAGACCCGGGCGCTGATGGCCGAAAGCGGCCAGGCCGACCTGGTCTTCTCCATGCTCCCCGTCTCGGTGGAGCGGCTGAAGCGCAACCCCAGGCTCGACGTGCATGTCACGACCATCCCGCGGACGCGGCAGCTCAAGCTGAACGCCGGCTCGCCCTTCTTCGACGATGTCCGGGAACGGCGGGCGGTCAGCCTCGCCCTCGACCGGGCCGGAATCGCCAAGGTCATCCTGCGGAACGGCGACCTGGCGGCGACCCAGCTGTTTCCGCCGACGCTGGCCGGCTGGCACGACGAAAAGCTGGCGCCGCTGGAGCGGAACCTAGACGCCGCGCGGAAGCTGCTCGCCGAGGCCGGCTGGACCGCCGGCGCCGACGGTATCCTGGAGCAGGACGGCCGGCGCTTCGGCGTCTCGCTGGTCACCTTCTCCAGCTGGCCGGAGCTGCCGCCGATCGCGACCGCGATCCAGGCGCAGCTCCGCCAGGTCGGGATCGAGGTGAAGGTCTCCGTCGGCAACAGTTCCGAGATCGTCAGCCGGCACCGCGACGGCAGCCTGGAGATGGGCTTGGCGTCGCGCAACTTCTCGCTGGTCCCCGATCCGCTGGGGACGCTGATGCAGGACTATGGGCCGAAGGGCGGCGACTGGGGCGCCATGGGCTGGTCGAGCGCCGAGCTGGGCGAGGTCTTCCGCCGCCTCGACGAAACGGCCGACGCCGCCGCGCGCCTTCCGCTCCAGGAGCGCGCCGCGGAGATCCTGCACGAAGGCCTGCCGGTCGTTCCGGTCGCCTGGTCGGAACTGGCGGTCGCCGCCAACAGGCGCATCTCGGGCGTGCGGGTCGATCCGTTCGAGCTCAGCTACCACATCGCCTCGATCAAATGGGCGGACTGAGCGGATGACCGGAGCAGGCCGTTTCCTTCTCGCCCGGCTGGCGCAGACCGCCGTCGTGGCGCTCGTGGTCGGCGGGCTGTGCTTCGCCCTGATGCGGGTGCTGCCCGGCGACGCCGCGATGCGCATCGCCGCCGGCCGCTACGGACCCGACGCGATGAGCGCCGAGGCGGCCGACCGGGTCCGGGCGGAACTGGGGCTCGACAATCCCTGGCCGGTCCAGTTCCTGGACTGGATCGGCGATCTGGCCCGGTTCGACCTCGGCAGGTCGCTGGTCAGCGGCGCGCCCGTGGTCGACGAACTGGCGATCCAGTTGGGATATTCCCTGTGGCTCGCGGGGGCGGCGGTCCTGCTGTCGCTTCTGATCGGCCCCGCCGCCGGGATCGCCGCGGGCCTCCGGCCGGGCTCCTGGCAGGACCGGCTGGGCCTCGCCGCGTCGGTGGCGCTCCGCTCCCTGCCGCCGTTCGTCCTGGGGCTGCTGCTGATGCTGCTGTTCAGCATCCAGTTGGGCTGGCTGCCGCCGGCGGGGTTCGGGACCTGGCGCGACATCCTGCTGCCGGCGCTGACGCTGGCCATCGGCCTCGCCGCCGTGTCCAGCCGGGTGACGCGGGACGCGGTCGCGGCGGTGGCGCGGGCCCCCTATTTCGCCTTCGCCCGCCACAAGGGATTGCCCGACGGGGTGGCGCTGCGCCGCCACGGTCTGCGCAACGCGGCCATCCCGGTCGTCTCCTATCTCGGTCTCCAGACCGTCTACCTGATCGAGGGGGTCGTCGTGGTCGAATCCATCTTCGCCTACCCGGGCATAGGCCATGCCCTGGTGCATGCGATCATCGCCCGGGACATCCCCATGGTACAGGGCACGGCGCTCGTCATGGGGCTGCTGTTCGTCGCCGTCAACGCCGCGGTCGATGCCGCCTGCGCGTGGCTGGATCCGCGCCTGAGGGCGGTCCGATGACGGCGATACCGGACGCTCCTTCTCGGGCAGGAGGCGCGGTACCGTCGTCGCGGATTGTCGGCGGCGCGCTGCTGGCGCTGCTGGCCGGGTTCGCCGTGCTGGGACCCTGGGTGATCGACGCCGATCCCGCCCTGCAGGACCTGGGCTCCAGCCTTGCCCCGATCGGCGGCGAATATCTGCTGGGCGCCGACCATTACGGGCGGAGCCTGCTGGCGCGGCTGGCCCACGGCGCGCGCCTGTCCTTCGGCATGGCCTTCCTGACCATGGTGACGGCGGCGGTGCCCGGCGTGCTGCTAGGGCTGCTGGCGGCGTGGCGGGGCGGGTGGGCCGACCGGCTGCTCACCATCCTGTCGGACGTGGTGCTGGCCCTGCCCGGACTGCTGCTGGTGCTCCTGCTGGTGGCCTTCGCGCCGGGAGATTTCGGACCGCTGTACCTGGGCCTCGCCCTGACGCTGTGGGTCGAGTTCTTCCGGGTGACGCGGGCGACCGCCGCGGCGCTGCTGAAGCAGCCCCATGTCGAGGCCGCGGGGCTTCTGGGCTTCGGCCCGGCCTACATCCTGCGGACCTATATCGTCCCGGCGATGGCTCCGATGCTGGCGACCCTGGCGGCCTTCGCCATGGGAACCGCGATCATCGCGATCTCCACGCTCAGCGCGATCAGCGTCGGGCTTCAGCCGCCGACGCCTGAACTCGGCAGCATGATCGTCGAGCTGCTGCCCTACTACGCGGAGGCTCCGGTCCATGTGCTGCTGCCCGCCGTCCTGATCTTCCTGCTGGTCATGGGCCTGCAACTTGTCGCCAAGGGAGCGCCCCGGCCATGATCGACGGTCTCACGGTTTCCGGCCTCCAGGTCGCCTCGGGCGACGGGCCGATC